>CADDZS010000125.1 GCA_902812485.1 archaeon | reverse complement strand
GTACAAATAAAACCGAAGCGATCCGATCTGGATTCAAGAGAGAGTTTCTTGGTGCAAAGATATTTTCACCAAAAGCAAACTTTAGCCTTATGCGGATTGGAAGTCCAAGAGTCGAGATCCTTACAGAGACTGCGTTACATTAGCACTCTTTGAACAAATTAGAGATCGTCCCGTTCTTCTCGAGAGAATTGCTCCTTGTGGCTCTTGCAAGGATCGTAATCCTACGATACTATAATCTCCCGGGGCAGTTTGCCTGAGGAATATGCTTGTTTTCGAAAATGATTGCTCTCTTTCTAAAGACGCCATGAATTCAACCCTCTTCTCATCGTATTCTTATTTTGCTGCCTCTTCCAACTTTCAAGTTTTCTTGGTTAGTTCGGAAAAGGGAATGCATACCTTGAGTCATTATTGCGTTTCATGGTACATTCGTCTAGCGGAATTTATCGATTCCCTCGGTGCACGTCTGGAAGCCCCTTTCCCTCAGTCAAAAATCTTTGCAAACTCTTGCCGAAATAGAAATCCCAACCTGACTTACAGTCGTCATAGCATTCAATTCTTGGCACCAATCCAACATGCGTCATGATAACCTTCGTCTTATCTCCTTCAGAAGATAGTTCCCAGACAAGTTTTGTTCCCTTCCATTCCTTTTTGTCTCTTGTCCAGCTTATGTTGCAGTCTGTAACAAGCCACACCGCCCTTTTGCCTGGTATCAGCTCAACCACTTCGAAATTGACGAAAGTTTCTCCGAACTGTACTGTGAAAACACCGCCGATGCTTTGGGAATTTCCACGAAAACTTGCAGTCCACCAATCTGAGACGCGCTCGATTCTTTCCAGAGCTTCGTGTGCACTGACTTTTGCAGTGAACGAAGAGCTGTAACTTTCTTTTTGTTCCACAATCTCTTTCATGTTTGAGTTCATCATTTCATCCAACCAGTCAATTCACTTGCATTATGCAAGTAAGTATAAAACACTTGTGTTTTGCAAGTAAAATGCTATAAATTTATCCTTTCACAATGATACCATGACAACATCGGCAAAGGTATTCGGCCAAATGACGCAGCATAGGTATAGGTCGAAATGCCCGGTTAATTTCGCGCTGGAAACATTTGGCGACATGTGGTCCCTACTTATTATCAGAGACATAATACGATTCAAAAAGAAAACTTACGGAGAGTTTCTCAATTCCGATGAAAGAATCTCAACCAACATACTCGCTGACAGACTGAACCGTCTTGTGCAAGCTGGCATACTTAGGAAGATGCCCGACAAAGTCGACAGGCGTAAGGACATCTACAAGCTTACTCAAAAGGGGATAGACCTCTATCCAATAATGCTTGAAATGATACTATGGGGAGTTAAATATGGTACTGATATAGATGAATCTTACAAAGCTATACTTCCTCTCATCAAGAAAGACAAGGAAGCATATATCAAAGAAAGGCTAAGGGAAATAACTGAATTTGCAAATTCAGATTAGAAGAGTCAACGATCAAGTCCAAAGTATCTCTCTGTATTTCTGCTAGGAGAAAGACTGCAACAAAGGCGTCTCTTTGTTACTATCTGAGCGACGACAACGATGGATTGTTACAAACAGTTTAGGACACGTCTATTTCGTTACAGAAGGAAGGCTTTAGAAAATAAGCAAGACGATTCGTGTTTAACTTTATCTAGATCTTTATCCCACATCAAGCATTTAGGGCAAATCACTTGGAATATCTCAATTCATATGTCGGATTCAATGAAATTGAGGACTGAGCCTCTATATTCGTCTCTGTTAAACTATGCAACTATTTCGTGGCTTTAACTTGTGTCGACCTTCGAGCAAAAAGATCTAGTTATACTTTCTTTTTGAGAGATTCTGTTACGACCGATTCAGAATTGTGATTCCCCCAAAAATTTTAGATACGCCAACTGTTCTTTCTAGCCTCTCTCTCTTGCAAGCTTCATGATTGTCTAGACCGTTTTTCAGTTTGTGTCATGATCTCATAGCGATTCAAGAACGAAAGATCTCGAAAAGGGCGATCTGATTCGCAAAGACAGACGCTGGAGAAGAAAGAGAGTAAAAGTTTCTCTCTCTTTTTGGAGAAAGATAAAGGAGCCATAGTTGCATTTGGAGTTTGCTCTTGTGGCCTCGTAAACACATATCAAGACGAACGTCGCCCCAAATATCGTCTGCTTCTCAATGTATGCATTGGCACGGCTACGAACAAAATCGAACAACCCAACGAACAAACTAAATAATGCTGAAATAATGAGGTAAGGAGAAGCAAAGGTTCGTTAGAAGTCAGACATGTCCAAAGTCAGAGTCGCAATAGCAGGCGTGGGAAACTGCGCTTCAGCCCTTATTCAGGGAGTCACATACTATGCAAACTCGGGTAAAGCAAACGAGGAAGTCATCGGGCTCACCGAGTACAGCCTTGGAGGATTGAGGCCGCAGGATATCGAAGTCGTCTGCGCCTTTGATGTCAACGAAGGAAAAGTGGGCAGGGATTTATCCGAAGCAATATTTGCGCATCCGAATAATACGGTGAAGATCGCCGAAGTCCCAAAGACAGGGGTAAAGGTTCAGAAAGCTCCGGTTTTAGACGGAATAGGGAAGTATCTCGAGCGCGTGATAAAGATCTCCGACGAACCGGAGGTTCCATCCGTAGCTCAGTCGATAAGGGACTCTGGTGCAGAAATTCTCGTAAACTATCTTCCGGTTGGTAGCACGAGGGCAGTTCAGTTCTATGCTGAAGAGGCGATCAAAGCAGGAGTTGCGTTCGTCAACGCTATTCCGGTTTTCATCGCCTCGGATGCCCTTTGGCAAAAGAAATTCAAGGACGCTGGCCTTCCAACTGCAGGAGACGACGTGATGAGTCAGCTGGGGGCGACTGTACTCCACAAAACAATTGTGAAACTTTGTGTGGATCGAGGAGTCAAAGTCGACGAGACGTACCAGCTTAACGTGGGTGGAGACGCCGATTTCCTCAACATGCTTGAAGAATCTCGTCTTGTCGATAAGAGAATAAGCAAGACCAGTGCTGTAACAGCTATGACGCCGTATGAGCTCCCCACGAAGATTGGCCCAAGCGAGTACATCCCATTTCTTGAAAATGACAAAATCTGTTACATATGGTTGAAGGGGCGGTATTTCGGAAACATACCGGTCACGATTGACGTGAAACTTCGAGTTGTTGACGCCTACGACAGCGCGGGCGTCATGGTTGATGCAATTCGTGGAACAAAGATCGCCCTCAATAGGGGAGTCTCAGGCCCGCTAGAGGCGATATCTGCGTATTGCTTCAAGCATCCCCCCGTTCAGATGCCATATCACGAAGCTAAGAAAGCCTTCCTAGACTTTGTAAACGGTAAATCCGGAAGCTTCGAAAAATGACTGAGAAGCAATCACGCTCGAGAGGTGTGATCTTATAACTGCTTTGGAGAAAGCAGTCCAAGTGAGCGGATCGAGTCTTTCCTGATGTTCCCCTTCGATAGTTTTCACCAAGAAAATCTTCCGCTTGGGCCCTACGTATGCCACTCCTTTTGTGCCGAGCACTTTGTTCTCGATCCTTGCAGGATTCGAGTTCTTCTCTCAGTGATTGTAACTTTGTGAGACTCGAAAGTCGTGTTTATAGTTTCTCAGGGTTCTCTGATGAGAAGAACCACTACGCTCGCTTTCTATTCACGCGCTGGATAACCACAAAATATGCTTTTCCTAGCTAAAGGGGAGAGAGACGAGATCAGAGGTCTAGAAGGTTCGAATTTTTCTAGAAGAAAGACTGAACCACTCACTTTTTTATTGCGGCAGCTTTTGTCAAGGACATACTGTTCAGTCTTTCGTTCAAGAGGCTCTCGAGCTCTTGAATCGCATGAAGGGCATCTTGTTTCGAGAGTGTCCTTTTGACATGAGAGCCATCCCATTTCTCAAGCCATTCTTCGATCTCATCCAATTCTTATTTGCACTCTTCCTTTTTCTAATCCAAAAGAAAGATGCCAAGATCATTGTCTTCAAAAACTATAAGTTCGATGAATCAGCCAACCGTAATTTTTTTCTAGAAACTTCTATTCTTGTTGAGCTTGTGAGATACTCTTAGGGCGTCCACTCTGATCAAGATAGGAATGTCTAGTCGACACGTGCTGATGATGGTGGTTTTGAAAGCTTCTTTCAAATAAGCAGGAAGAGAAAAAGACTTTGAGCAGAGAAGGAAGAGCAATCTCAGATAATCACAATCACATTCTGGCCTCACCTATTGAGTCAATGTTTGAATCAGCCATGGCCAAAGGCGCGGCCGCCATTTCAATCACCGAGCACGTTTCTCAATTCAAAGAGATGAGAGAAAGCATCGCATTCTCATCGTATCACTCCGAGGGAAGAATATTTCGGGATCTTAACGAATATCTGGCAGAATTTCACAAAATCTCAGATCGAAGCACTCACACAAAGCTTAGAAGGGGGCTAGAGGTCGACTACATTTCCAAATATCAAAAGCAGATCGGCGAGTTTGTTGCGAGGGAAAGGTGGGACATACTTCTCTGCTCGGTTCACGAGCTTTCAGACAAAAAGGACATTGAAGAGAGCATCCCCGAAAATCTTGGTATCAAGAGCTTGCGATCGGAAGACAAATGGAGAGAGTACATGGCCGTTCAAAAGGAGGCGATTGAAAGCGATTTCATCCCATTTGACGTTCTCGCTCATCCCGTCAGGCTCTTCGCCGGGGCCAAAAGCTTTCCTTCTGATCTGATAGACGAGATGCTTGTGGACCTCGCAAGAACGGCCAGAAGGAATAACAAGGCTCTCGAGCTGAATGCCACAGATCTTTCACGCAACAAGGAACTCGTCCTAAGACTTGCTACTGCCTGTGCTATTGCTGATTGCGAGGTAAGCTTTGGGTCTGATGCGCATCACCCTTCTGAGGTACTCAAAAATGTGGATTTGGCACTTGGCCTCGTGGATAAATTCCACCTCAGAGTGAAAAAACTTGAATCCAAGCATTGGTAGCAAGGAGAGAGTTAGATTAAGAGATTTGAAAAAGGAGGATCGCAAAGAGCGGGGAGGTCGGAAGGAGTAATAGGGCTTTCCAAGTGCGATATGGCTTGTATGTTCCAAACTTTTGTAGCGTCAGGTCGCCAAGCGAGTACGTAAAACTCGCGAAAGAAGCTGAGAGGACTGGATGGGATGGATTTTTCATTTGGGATCACCTTGTGGAGTGGAATAAGAGAGTCACCGTATTTGATTCCTTCATACTGCTCTCTGCAATTGCAGTCAATACGAAGAAAATTCGTATTGGAACGACTGTGACTCCGCTTTCGCCGCGTGCCTTCTCTCAGTTACTCTATAAACAAGGATAGGCCCCTCGTCGCATTCAAGGGGCTCCAGAAGATCCTTTTCGAGTAGAAGAGAAAAGTAGCCCTCGAATCTTTGGAAACTCAGGCCACTCTTCCCTGCAAGCCTTGTCTTGGAGGAGTTTTCACATGACGCAGCCTTCAAAATCTCCAATAGAATTTGGATTTGCGTTCTTCTAGCTTGTGGAATGCGGTTTGTCATCATCATAATCCTGGGGCCCCAAATTTTATTGATGTTTAGAAGTTTGGCAATGAAATATGGAAAGAAATTGTAAGAGCATCTCTACAAACACGACTCCCTTTTGAAGCGTGTTCTACTTGGAATCGGCCTCGATAGTGTTCGCTTGTGCACTTGGCGTAGCAATCTTCACTTTCTCTTTCTGCCCGATGCTCTGTAAGAAGTATGCAGAGAACAGCATAATTATTGCAGCAATTTCGAGATCAAGGCCAGACCCCAAACCTAGGGGGTGTCCGACATCAGAAGCTAG
>CADDZS010000124.1 GCA_902812485.1 archaeon | reverse complement strand
TCTACATCCTTAACGTTTTCACATCTTAGGGTTTGACTGGAGCGTAAAGCTCTTCCATCCTTTGGAGTCTTCAAGTGACATGATCACAATCACTTCAGATTCCAAAGGTGGCCTTACTCTCGAATGTCATCAAGCCTTGACAAGAAAGACTAAAGGGAGTTATTCGTAGCCCTCAGTAATAGAATAGAGATATGCTCGCGCGTCTTCGTATCTTCCGAATTCTTTCTCGCTCAAAGCTCTAAATGATTTCCCGCAGAACTTGCAGTTTACCCTTTTGTTTGAGGTTGTTATTTGGGGTCTGTAACATATGGCGCATCTTACTATCTTGTACATCGTTATGATCTTCTCCCAAAGAGAAATCAAAAAAGCTTCGATTGCTGCTGGCGCTTGTTCTCAATTGACTTTTTACTTGGAACTGAGGCAATCTTTGATTTCGTCCTTCTCCTTGAACTGGTTCCTACTTCAGACGTTTCTCTCGAAATGATTTCAACGAGTCTTGCTTCCTCTTTTTGGCTGGACTTTCTGAGTAATCTTCCCAATCGCTGTATGAACTCCCTCGAACTTCCGCTGCCACTCAAGATGACCCCTAATGAAGCCTCTGGTACATCTATTCCTTCATCAAGTACTTTTGAAGTCACTATAGCATGGTATGTTCCACTGTTGAATTTTTCGAGCACCTGATGCCTCTCTTCCTTGTTTGTCGTGTGAGTGATGAATGGGATCAGGAATCTCCTCGATATCTTGTAGACTAGGTCATTGTGCTGCGTGAAAATCAGAATTCTTTCGTTTTTGTTGTTTAAGAGAATGTCTTCCAAGGCGGCGATCTTGGATTCAGAATTAAACGCAATCTGAACAGCTTTGTTTCTTGCTAAAAGCGCCTTTCTTGCGTCAGGATCTCTTGCAGTCCTCATTATGAATCTCTGGAACTGTATTGGCGAGATCAGCCTGATCTTCTTTGAATCTAGATAGTCTGTGAATATTTTGTGATAGTTTTCATACTCTTTCTTTTCTTCTTCAGTTAGCTCAACAACTATTCTATCCACTCGAAAGTTTGACAGATAACTTCCGGCGAGATCTTTCGGCTCAAGGCGAAATACAACTCCTCCGATCAGACGAGGGATTTCCTTGTGAAGAAGATCCTCTCTTTCGAATGTCGCGGTGAGACCCATACGATATGGCGCTGTGAACATCTCTGCGATCTGCCTGTATCCCTCTGATGCGATGTGATGCACTTCGTCAGCAATGATGAAGGAGAATTTCGCCCCTAT
The DNA here is from genome assembly GCA_902812485.1 of archaeon. Lineage (GTDB taxonomy): Archaea > Thermoproteota > Nitrososphaeria > Nitrososphaerales > CADDZS01 > CADDZS01. Next base: position 4,596 of record CADDZS010000124.1, on the reverse strand, counting down.
CTCCGGCGCCCTGATGTAAGCAGAATCATAAGTTGAAACAGTCACCGCTGAAAGAGTGTTCTCTCCCCCTCCAATTACTCCAGCCTTGATGTTCAATTCCTTCTCTATCCTCCTTCTCCACTGCTCTAAGAGGTCGAGAGTTGGGACTACGACTAAAGTAGGTTCGTTTACAAGTTCGATTGCCTTGATTGCGATTACGGTCTTTCCGGCCCCAGTCGGGAGGACTATGGTCCCTCTTCTGCCCGCTTTGTCCCAAGATCTGAGCGCCTTCTTTTGATATCCTCTAAGTTTCGTAGACGCAGAGCATTCAAGACGTGGGCAAGGTATCAGATGACCGATTATATCATCGTTGAATTGAAGTCCGCTATCGTTGAAATAACGAAGGATATCCCTGTAGAAAATTGCCTGAGCTCTGAAGGCTCCTATCCTTTGGTCCCATACGGTGTTTGGAATCCTGAGATTGCCTTTCACCACTATTGTACCTTTGTCAAATGATATGGACGTTGTTGTTGTTGTTGCAGTAGAACTTGCAAAAGTCGGAGAGGCCGATGATGGGATTGGCAAGGGAAATGAAGAAGTCCTGCTTGGCCAAGGGATAAAAACATATTTCTTCGTTTTTCTTCTTTTTGCTTTGCAGATAGATCACACAATGACAATTTACTGCTCACACTGTGCTAGGATTGTTAGAATGAATAATATTGGTGCGCTCATTCCCGACGACGAGATAGGAGAGCGAACTTACTGCGAAAATTGCACCTTGAACGCAATTGACGATCTTTACAAAAGGAAGGAAGCCGAAGCGCTCGTCTAGCTTTCTTATCTACCAAAAAAACGGCAGCGGAATCAACACGATATCGAAAAATAGGTAGATCAGGATTATGAGTAGAACTATGATCAATGCAAGTGCGATCAAATGGGCGATTCCCTGTCTTCGATGACTTTTCAAATTTACGTACGTACGTTTCTAGATGCTGAAGGGATTAATTCTGCGTTATGCAATTGTATCCCTCCAAGTTCTGCTAATGATGCAAAAGAATGACAGGACCTCAGTTCATGAAATCTAGCAAAGAAGCAGTTTCGGTTTCTTCCTCGTCATCGTTTTCAATAGTTATGCCGCTTTCTACGATATTCTTCATTCTCTTCTCTTTGAACAATGAGCTGTAAAAGTAGCCTTCATCGACTGTGTCCTGAGCTAGAAGAACCACCACTCTGCCTGGCATTGTTCTTCCCGTTCTTCCCCTCCTCTGTATTGCTCTGATTTCTGACGGTACGGCTTCATAGAAGATAACAAGATCAACATCGGGAACGTGAAGGCCTTCTTCACCTATGCTTGAACTAACCAAAACGTTGAATTCGTTAGATGTCCGGAATTTTTCGAGTATCTCCTTCTGAATTTTTTGGCTCATCCCCCTGTCTTCTTCGCTTCTCTTCGCCTGACCGACGAATCTCTGACACCTGATCACGTTGTTTTTCTGCATCTGAGAGATGATCATGTCAATTGTGTCTCTGTACTGGGTGAAGACGATAATTTTCGATTCTTGTTTTTTCTCTAGCTGCTCTTGGATTATCGACTTTAGTTTCCCGACCTTCGGATGGACTTCATTTTGCCCGACGAGCGATGGAGCTGAAGAAATTACAAGTGAGGTCTCTTTCACAATTCTCGCCCATCTTTCATCTTTGAATAATGCTTTAGCGGATTTACCTTGCTCTGGATTGTCTTTCAATCTTCCAAGATATTTTTGCAGGGTGTACAATCCTTGTGTTTCTAAGAGTTCCATTGCATGAAGAATCATTACTGCCTGAGCTTGTGCTACAAGTGCGCCAAATAATACTCCTCTTTGATTTGTGCCGTAATCTGCATGCTTCAGCCTTGCAAATATCTCCTGTCTAGAACCCAAGAGCTCTTTCTTCGTTACCTTTTCCTGTCCTCTAAAGAACGTGGGTTTTATCAGATGTAGCTTCTTCAGTTTCTCTATTTTTTCATCATAGAGTGAACGCAGCTGATTTCGCAAACTCAAAAACTGAGGTGGAAGCTTTACAACAATTCGTTCTATCCTGGTCTCTTCGACGTACTTTAGAACATCGGTATCTTTCTCTGATCTTGCTTCGACATTCTTGATGAATAGATTTCTATTTACCTCATCGACCCGCTCAATAGAGCCGCCCGGGGAGGCTGTGAGTCCAAGAATTAATGGATGCGAACACTGCACCGAGTACTGTCTTGCCACCTCCACGTACGCATAATCACCAACAGCCCTGTGGGCCTCATCAAAGACAACGAGAACAAAATCTTTCAGTGATACAACATTCGCAGTCTGAAGATCGTTTACGACGGTTTCAGGAGTTGCGAACACGAATTGAAAGGAAGGATCATCCCAAGCTTCTCTTCGATCTTCGATCTCAGTTTCGCCCGTCAGAAGAACAAATTTTTTTCGATCGAGAAGAAAAGAATTTTCGAACGTCTCCTTATGCTGAAGAATAAGTGGTTTCGTTGGGGCAAGAACGAGAATTCTCCCTGCGCCGCCAAATTCTTTCAACCTCATTTCAGAAACTAGGATTGCAATCAGGGTCTTGCCTAAGCCGGTTGGAAGTATCACAAGCGTGTTGGTTTTGGATGCAGAAAGCGCAATGCTTGATTGATAGCTTCGGGGTATGATTTCTGGCTTGAGTAAACTTGAAGTGGCAGCCATTGCAAAATCGTCCTCCTTTTTATTTATTTCTTCTTGCTTCCACATAGTTAGTTTTTATGCTATCTTTTTCTTCCTCATTATGTGATTTCCAAGCAAATGCTTCCTTCAAATCTTTTGAGCGCAAAAATTAGGAAGGGCAACATAAGACCGAACTATCTCCCCCTGGATGAGGGGTCTATTTCTCTTGCAAAGCAAATTGTCGAAATCTTTGAGCAGAATGTTGGGAGGAAGAAAGCGTTTCTTTTGGAAGAGCTGGAAGAACTAGAAGCTAAGGGGCTCGCAGATTTCAAGACAGTAAGGGGGCTCGCAACGATTCTCGACAGAAGATGCGTCTATATTGTCGATAGCAAAGTTGAACCAATTAGCACAAGGGCGCTCGTCTTTGAGGAGGCAAGCAGGCGAAAAATCGCGACTGTACAAGAAAAACAGCAACTGCTAGTCGAGTTGAGCTTGAAATTGAACCTGAATCCGGAGGAACTTGAAGAGTCTTTATTCAAGGATCTTGACGAAGAACAAATCCTATCCAGTTTTGAAGCAGTTGACCCATCTCTTCTCATAAAATCCTACAATCTTTCGCTAGCGCAAACTGCTCTCTTCAAAAGCGTGAGCATGGAATTTAACGCCTCAGGCAACTGGAAGACGATATTCAGGGACATCAAGAGATTCGGGCTAATGTACAGCGTTGAGAAGACTGCTAACGGATACACAGTCTACCTAGACGGTCCTCTTTCGCTCTTCAAGATGACAGAAAGGTACGGAACATCGCTTGCAAAACTTCTGCCTACTATAGTCTTAGGAGATTCCTGGAATTTCAAGGCGGATCTGATAGACAGAAAGAAGAACAATAGGATTCTTCACTTTGAAGAAAGCAAGAATGGAGCACCAGAGTTCGCAAGTTTGTTTGACTATGGAGAGCAACCGCTCTTTGATAGCAGCATCGAAGAAAGATTCGCTTCAAAATTCAACTCTTTGAACACTGGTTGGCTCCTGCGGAGAGAGCCCGAGCCCCTCGTAGCCGGAAGACATGTCCTGATCCCTGACTTCAGTTTCGAGAAATATGATTACAAAATTTTCATGGAGATAGTCGGGTTCTGGACCAAAGAATACATCGAAAGAAAACTTGCAAAACTTGCTTCGCTCTCTCCTGGTACCGAGATAATAGTAGCCTTGAATGAAAATCTGCGATGCTCGGAATCGAAACTCTCTGAAACCAAAGCAGGAGCAGTCATAATGCTTCTCACCTACTCGAAGGATGTTCCGGTCGAGCCTATAGTATCTCATTTGAAAAGTCTAGAGGCAAAAGTAGAAGAAAAACAGGTTGAAGAACTCAGGGGCAAGGGATTCTCCGATTTCTTTGTGGGCGAAACAGTAGATCTGGTGCAAGTGGCACGGGAGCGCAATGTCCCCCTCCAGATATTGAAGCGCGCTCTTTCTGGATCCGGATCTGATCTGAGACGCTACAGGATGATTGGCGACTATCTTTTGAGCGAGTCAAAGATCGAGAAGGTGAGAAACACAATTGACGAAAAGTTCTCTTCGAGCACTGCAGAAGCTTTGGGGCTTGCCGAGGCTTCGAGCATCATTGAATCACTTGGAGTTGGCGCGAGTCCCATTGAGATACTCTCCTCTTTGGAGTACGAAATTGAGTGGGATGGATTAGATTACGAAAAAAGCAAGGTGAGGAAGAGGAAGAAGAAGAGGGAGGAGGAGGAACAACAACATTGATTAAAATGGAAATCATCTCTTGCAGGTATCTTGGAATTGAAGCATTTGTTTTTCTTTCGTATTTGCGACCAATCATTTCTCCTCACATAGCAGACACCGTCAATTTTTTCGTGCATAAAGGCCCCTTTGTGTAGCTGTCATCTATAACTACACGTGCCTCAATACAATCAGGGATGTACGG
>CADDZS010000123.1 GCA_902812485.1 archaeon | reverse complement strand
GTTAACATTGTCAAGCACGATCTGTTAACATTTGCACCCTTCAACGGTCTCCGGTAAAGCTCAAAGTGAACGGAGTATTCAAGAAGACAGTCTATGTCAATGATGCCAAAGTGATTTCAGCCGACATCAATGCGAGTAACGGAGTAATCCATGTGATAGACCGAGTAATTCTTCCAGAGGCCTCCCAATAAGGAAGAAGGAAAAATCTTGTGGATGGAAGGAAGCTGATCATCCTACAAAATTTCTTTTTCACTCTTTGTTCCAAGCGCAAAGACTTGAAACGCCCGCAATGCTTGCCTAACTTAAGGAGGGGGTAGGCAGGCATTTCTGGCCGGTCTTTGCAATTACAGTGGGAAGCGCAAAACGGAGTTATTCTGTCCATAGGTTTCAAGTTTCCACTTGAATTATCTCGTTTGCAGTGAGTTCTGAAGAAGAGGCACTTATTGTGACCCAGTAAAATGCTCTTGAAGAGCTAGTCTGATTACTCATGTTGGAGATTGTGAGAATCGATGTGAAATTGTCACTGCCGCTCTGTGGGATAAAATCGAAGGAAAGTGTATCGGAAGAGCCTCCAACAGAGGAGCTCAGGAATACCTGAGATTGGAGATCGGAAAAATTTTGGGTGTTTGAAATGCTGAGCTTAAGTGAAAATTCTTTCCCATTTGGAACATCGACCGCGTTTCCGCTGAAATTCAAAAAATTCAAGTCCAATCCGACAGGCTTTGCAATGTTTACAGTACCTATTTTCCCAGTGTAAAGCTCAGTGAACCAAGGCTGACCCAGAGGGGACAAAGCGAGCGTCAGAACTCCGCTGATGTTCCCAAGTGACTGCACCCTTGAGGGTACTCTGAATTCAACCATGCTACTGTTTGAGGGTGTATACCTGGCGATCGCGTTTCCGTAATGCTCTGTGAACCAGACATTCCCGCTTGAGTCTACCTGGATGAAGTATGGGAGTGATGAAGTAACTCCCGCAGGAATGGAGGTCGAAATCGTTGTAAGAGAGTTCGAAGACGGATTATATTCCGATACATAGCTTCCACCGTGCTGAGTTATCCAAATATTGCCCTGCTCCCCTATTGCTATCCCTGTGGGAGATTCTGCTCCTTGGATAGGATATTGATGAAATTCGCCGTCCCTGAATGAAGCAATCGCATTTGCGTAAGCCTCTGCTATCCATATTGTTCCGTCCTTGTCTATTGCGATTCCAGCAGGTCCCGTGCTATTGGTGCTCAAATTGTAAGATGAAGTGTGAGGGATGTCGTATTCGTTGAGTGCGCCTTGTGCAGTGATCTCGCCCAGCCTTCCCGTTCCGATTTCAGTGAACCACGCATTCCCTGAGCTGTCCACTGCGATCTGATATGGAAGGCTTAATGGTTGAGGAAGTGAGAACTTTGCAAAGGTATGCGAGATCATATCAAAACTCCAGATAGAATTACTTGTTTCGTCAGTAAACCAAACCACATTTCTCGACTTGTCCACTGCAACGCCCCATGTCAAGATTGACGCATTGCTCGAAAGTGGTAGTTGATACTCATGCACAGTCCCGTTGGAGGGATTGAGCTCTCCCAAAGCATGATATGCCCCTATCGAAAACCAAACATTTCCACTCGAGTCTACTGCAAGAGCATTCGGAGAAGAATCTGGCTGAATCGAGTACTCAACAACGTATCCCTGAGATGAAGAAGGTTTGGAATTTATCACTTTGATTGCCGCTGGGAGGAGTTGCTTATTCGTTGAATAATCGTTAGAGTTTCCACCTATATTGTTTGCACTCATGAAGTGGTAATAAATCAATGATCCTGCCAGAAGAAGAGCGATTACAATCGATAGGACAACTAACTCAGTACGGATGCGGCTGTTTCTCCTCCTCAGAGTTCGAAGAGATCTCCGTCTTTGGCCCATAATTTGCAACATGCGAGAAATTTCTATTAGGATGTTTCCCCAAATTATTCCCTAAAAATGCCCCAACGCAGATAAAACGATGTCAACTTTGGCAATCATTGATCAGTTCTTGTGTATAATCACCTTGAGCCGTTGCTTTAATGAGAAGCATATGATAAGAAGAAACTGAACTTTGAAAGTGGATTCTGAACTTGAGACTAGATCAAGTTTTCAAATCAAAGCCGTACAAAGTGATTCGAAGTGGGAGCAGTACCATAGGTAATTCGATCATCGCTTTGTTCCTTGAGGACTGTATCTCGGGAATGAGAGCAAATCTAAGAAACTCATCTATTGATGTAGTTGTGACTTCGCCTCCCTACAACATCGGAATCAATTATGGAGCTCATAAGGACAACCTTCCAAGGGGAAAATATCTAGACTGGATGGACGAAGTAGCAGCTCAAGTAAAAAGAGTTCTAAAGAATAGAGGATCTTTCTTTTTGAATATGGGAAGCACCCCGAGGGACAGATGGATTGCATGGGATGTAGCACGAATCCTAGCAAACCACTTTGTCCTACAAAACGTAATCCACTGGGTCAAGTCAATCGCAATCGCCAAGTCAGACGCGGGAAACTATCCGAACATTATCTCAGATATCGCAGTGGGTCATTTCAAACCGATTGTGAGCAAAAGATTCCTGAATGACTGCCACGAATACATATTTCATTTCACCAAAAATGGAGCAGTCGAGCTGGACAAGCTAGCAGTTGGGGTCCCCTATCAGGACAAATCGAATATTGGAAGGTGGAAGAGCGCGAAGGAAGACAAGAGAGATCGCGGCAATATGTGGTTTATTCCTTACGACACAATCAATTCCAGAAGCGAGAGGCCTCATCCGGCGACTTTTCCTGTGAAGCTTCCAGAGATGTGTATAAAGTTACACGGGATAAGAAACGGCTTGCTAGTCCTTGACCCATTTTTAGGGATCGGTTCCACGGCTCTAGCTTGCCTTAATCTCGGGGTATCGTTTGTAGGTTTTGATATCGATAAGGATTACATCGACGAGGCTATTCGAAGGCTGTTAATGGAGAGCAGAAGAAAAATGATGAGAAAGAGTCTTGCAAGTTGAGCGGAAAAGAGTGAAAGAGGAAAAGGAAATTGATCTCAATCAAAGATTGTGGTCTGATGTTAGAGCCACAGCAAGGAATGTCAGTCGAGGAAATCATCGGCTGGGCTGAATATGCAGAGCGAAACGGGTATGGATTCATTTTAAGATCCGATCACCTTCTTCCAACCTTTGGAGAAAAGAATGGAATAGACTCGCCGGAGTGCTGGACAACCCTTGGGGCAATTGCTTCAAAGACTGATAGAATCAAATTCGGCCCGCTAGTTTCGCCGGTGGGTTTTCGCAATCCTGCCCTGCTTTGCAGGATGGCGAGAACTCTCCACGAGTTTTCTCGAGGGAGACTCGTTCTCGGGGTCGGCGCAGGATGGTACAAAGATGAATACAACGCTCACGGGATCGAGTTCGGCTCTTTTCAAGCAAGGAAAGAAAAATTTGCCGAGGCCGTCAGGGGAATAATCAGACCCTTGACTCTTGCAATGGGAAAGGTCGAGTTCGAAGGAAGATATTACAAGGCACACATAGAAACTCTTCCAGAATTGAAACATGGTAAAATCCATTTAATTATCGGCGGTGCGAGCGAATCGATCGCAAGGCTAGCTTCTGAATACGCTGACGAATGGAACTTATTCAGTCCGACGATAGATTCGATTAAGGAACTAAAGCAAACGATCCTACACGAGAAATTCAAAGAATATAGAAGAGAAGAAATTTCAAACTTGGAAGAGGAGGAGGAGAAGAAGAAGATCGAGATTTCTCAGATGGGAACCTTTGTGATAAGCAACACAAGAAGCGGGTTTGAACAGAAGATAGAAGGGTACAAGAAGAGAAGAAACATCAACGACAGCAGTGAAGTAGTAATCAAAAATCTCAGGGCGAGAGGAATAATCTGCGGGACGAGTGAGGAAGTAATTGCGGAAATCGTTGCCCGGAACAATGCGGGTGTGGACAAATTTTACTTTCAGATCATCGACACAAAAGATAGGGAAATGGTGGACACCTTGACCGAAACACTTCGTTCTCGCTTGTAGCACTTGTTTGCTTTGCTTTGCTGTGTCTTGTCGTGTAAGTTTAATTGTAATCACTTGTCTCGAATCTTAGCCCAGCGATTTTGATTCAGTCTCTGGTTTTCTTATCTCAAGATTTGCAGTCGGTGCGTTTGTAATCAAACAATGCAGGGATAATCCTAGTCTTAATTTAGTACAGCGATTTTTCTCATCTCAGAAATAGAGTGAGTGGAAGCAGAAAATGAGTGACCTTAACCAACAGGAAGAGGTAGAAAGAAAAGCGGAATTCGTACTCAACTTCCAGAGCGGAAGAGCTCAGTCTCTAGTCTCAGTCGTCGGAAAAGCTCGCAACCGCAACAGGGTTCAGATAGTCGCGAATTTGCTCTCGGCGGCTCGTCAAGGTGCTCTCAAGACTCACCTCATGAACAGAGCGAATTTGAGTTTCGCAATGGCTTCCCAGTACATCTACAACCTGCTGAGCACAGGGCTAATGGTGGAGAGGATCGACGAAGAGACGACCGAAAGGTACTACGTGACCACCCCGAAGGGATACAAGTTTCTCGAAATGTTCGAGAATCTTGAGCAACTCATGGGTTCGAGTTTCTCAAGGGAATCGTCAGATGACTTTGCCCCAGCCATCAGGAATAACGGCGCCGAAAAGAAGGAGGAGGCAAAGTCTTACAAAGTTTGCCTGAATTGCGAGCCGCATCCATCTTATCCCGACATACATCCAGTTACTCTGCACAAGGGAGAAGAATGCCTAAACTGCGGTAAGGCATCTCAAGTCTCCCTCTCCAACTCCTCTCGCGATTTTTCCAGATGGTTATAAGGATAGCCGATACTACTACTACCAAAGTATTTTTTTGGCAAGCTATCGGGGCATTGTCGAACGCGAGGTCTAGACTATCGGCCTCCATCCCAAGATGCACAATCTATGTCGAGAAATCCAAACGAAATCTAGAGCCACTCCGCAGCCTGAAAGGAAAGCAACAGATGAAAACCATCTCCGAAGTACCTAAAAGATCAACGGAGCAAAGAAGCGAGTAGTCGCAATTTGTGCTTGCTCTAAGGGAATACAGATTGACTACCTTTCAGAAGAAAGTAAGTTTTGAAAGGAGCGTCGAAAATGGGTTCAACCATCTGAATTACACTTAAAGCGTATTCACATATTTTTCTCTGAGCTTTCACCAGCGATTTCAACTTGTGAGTAAACTAGAAACCATGCCTTGAAATCGAGAGAATGCTCAAGTGTCGATACCACTTGCTTACGATAGACAAAAAATTCTCTTACTGAAAATCCTTCCTCGTGAGGCTGTGACTTTAGCTCGGCCTCTGAGTTGAAAGCTACTTTTTCAGGGGGAGAACAAGAAGAGGTAGGGAGGGAAGAAAGAAACAGGGAAATCATGAAAAGCTCCCCCTCACTCTTTGAACTCCGAATTTCCTCATGATCTTTCTTGAATTTCTTAAATAACGCCCTTGGGGATTCTGAAAGGACAAAATGAGCAACACAGATAGTCAAGCAGAAATTTTACAAGAACTCAAGAAGATCAGGGAACTACTCACACCAGCTCCTACGCCTCCGCCTCCAAAGGGACTCTGGAACGAATTCATGACCTTTCTCTCCCAGTACAGGGTTCTCGGTCTTGCAGTGGCTTTCATTTTGGGGCTTTATCTTGGGGCGGTTGTTCAGGGGCTTGTAAATGACATAATAATGCCAGTCATAAGTTTCGTTCTAGGTAAAGGAAGCTCATTCCAAAATATAATTTTCGGCCCGTTCCTCGTAGGAGCTTTTGCATCTGTTGTTTTGACTTTCATCATCGTCGCCATCGTAATATTCATCATTGTGAAGATTGCGACGAGATGGGGACTAAACAAATAGGAAGTGCGGCGGCAGAAGTTCAAAGGCAAGAAGGAAGAATGAAGAAA
>CADDZS010000122.1 GCA_902812485.1 archaeon | reverse complement strand
AAATTCCCGCGAATATTTACTTACACCGATCCCCTTCTGCTCGAACCTCTCTAGGAGGCAATCGCGGACTTCAGACGGGATGGTGCATTCGACTTACTTTTCTTCTTAGCTTTTTTCTCCTCTCAATCTCTTTTCCTTTCAAATTCTTACTTTAAGAAGGCTAGAGGAGAGAGAAGAAGAATAAGAGCTCAACTCGTACTTGACTCGACTGCCTGTAGAATAGAGAGCAAGCTTTTACCGCTCAGTTAAAGGGTGGAGCTTGAGTGTTCTACCTCCTTTTATTATTCTTCTTGGATTCTTTGGGAGCTGCTTTACCATTTCGACCTTGACAAGGCCTAGGGACTGCAGCAGTTTCAGAAACTTGGAAGTCGAGCCTCTATTTCGCAACTTGGGATTAGAGCGCGCGATCCCATCGAAACTGGTTCTTCAGTTGATGGAGCTATCTATTGTGTCAAGAACGCTTAGAAGAGTGAAGAGCGAAGGTCTTTTCAACAACAGCAAATCAGGATGATTCCTTCTCTTTCAAGAAGATAAGTCACTGGCTCATTCTTTTCGATCACGTAAGACGTCAAGATGCGAGGATTGTGTTTCTTTTCTTATCCCATTCGAAGATCCTTTGCAGTCGTGTCTTTCCAAGCTTTCATCAATATCTGGCATAGTCGATCTTTTGGGAAATTCATCTTGAACTTGTTTGAGAGCCTCAAGTTTCTTCGCAGGCTCTGTCTGTAGCTCTTCAGTCGTCGTGAAGAAGATGACACTAGGCGAAGCGTCTTTTCTTCTTGCTGCTCGTGAAATGAAGAATCTTTCCTACATCATGTGGTGGTGAAAGCTGAGCTCCACTATTCCTGCTACTTTTTTATTCGTGGTCGTCGTTGAGGATAATTCTTATTCAGAGGAAATCATCCTTTTGTTGGGTTCCTTTTTTTTGAAAGTCTCGAGCTCGATACTGTCTTATCAGGATCGTGTTAGTAGAATCTATCGAACAAACATTAATCTGCTTACTGACAGCCTTCCCGGGATCCACATCAGAGGACTGATCCGACTAATTGAGCAAGGACAGCATAAGTTACATATGAGAAGAACCAGAGATTCTGAGCCCGGCTACTTTATTCCTTGATAATAGGTTAAGTTAGAATCGTACTAAAGTATGGAGGGATATCCTTTGGCTTCGGCATTTGATCCTGCAAACAATGAGATCTATGTAACACAGTTTGGCTCGGGGAACAACTACGTGAGCGCGATCAACGGGACGACTGACAGCGTGACTACAACAATCAACGTGGGTGCCTAGCAGTACTTCCTTGCATATGATCCTGCGAACAAGGAAATTTACACGGCGAATATAGGTTCTGACACGGTTTCTGCGAGAGGCGCTGATAACACCTAAAGGCGACAATCACTGCTGCAAATCAGCCATTCTGGGTGGCCTACAATCCTGCAAACAAGCAGATGGATATTACGTGCCATTCTAGCGGTCCTGGTGACGTTGTGGCAATCAGCAGCTCTGTCGTCACAACAATCACCGTTGGCTCTTATCCTCAGCAGATAAGCTTCGACAAGAAGAACAAGGAGATGTATGTCGCGAATTTCGGCTCTGACACTGTCTCGGTGATCGATCCATCAGACACTGTGGTTGCATCAATCTCGGTAGGGAGCGCCCCTGAATCTGTGATCTTTGACTCTGCAAAGGGGAACAAGGAGATCTACGTGACAAACTTTGGCGGAGATACCGTGGAGACGATTAACAGCACCTCAAATACCGTCATTGGCTCGATTGTCACGGGTTCACACCCGTACTTTCTGACATACAACCCAGCAAATCAACAAGTCTACTCGCAGAATAGTGGCAACGATACGGTCTCGGCAATATCCGGAAATAGCTGAACTCCATTTTCACTTATCAACATCCATAAGAAGAAAGTAGCCAGTGATAACAGTGATTAACTTAATCTCCTGTCGGCTGGACCACGCGCTTTGCGAGCTCAACTACGTACCTTATTCAAGGGCATAGCGGCTTTTCTTCTTCTCTTCATGCCACCGCTCATTTTTGAAAAGTACACTTTCTATCTCTATTTGACCCTCTCTGCTGATTACTTTCTCAATTCAGGGAGAAGATTTTGGTTTGATATTTGTTGGTTTGTGGGAGCGGGAGCGCTCTCTGCATTCATTGTGGGACGAAGGATGTGAACTTCACTCCTTGCTCTGGCGGCAGGGGCGTCGGCTTTCATCGTGGCGGTATAAGTTGCTCTTTTTTTGCGCTCCGAAGGAATGCTATGTCAGTTCACCGGATGGCCTTGGAGCCTTTAGGGACTCTCTCCTCTTTGCGTCACTTGGCGTTTTTGCCTGCAACGCGTCTCTTTCAGGTAGTGGAACGGGTATTAGGTCCTGGCGAAGAAAGACGCAGATTGTCTATCTGTTCATAATTTCAACGCTCATGGGCTTTGCTTTGAGTTTCTTCCCCCTTTTTCACATCTTCGCCGGTGTGAGCGTCCCCTATCGTCTGAATTACGTGCAGTGGAACCTAGCAAGCGAAGTCCCAAACTTTACCGCAGCTCTCATCTTTACAGAGAGAACAAGGAGAGACGAGGCAGAGATTAGGGGGATACTATGGTTTCTTTTTGGTGGCATGTCTGGCATGTTTCTTGGTATCGCACTTGATCTTTCGATACCCTGCGACGCAAGCGGCGCTTTAAAACCTTGTGTGCTGGAAGCTTGCCATTTTTAATGATTCGCCAGCAGAGTTTGTTTTAAGAATCCAACGACTTAAATAATGAAGTCTCCCAGCCATAGAATTGAAATGCCTAACGATGGACTTATCTCGAGATGCTTTGTTATGGTTGGAATATTGCTTTTCGCTTTCTCTTCTGCTTTCGCGCTACAACAGCATTCGAGGGCAATGACTGCACAGGAATCTGGATTCAATGCGCATGTCCCCATAGTGAGTGTTGAAATAAATACGGGGGGCTCTGTTCCAAAAACTGGACTCCAAGGTTTTGTTATTCAGCTCTATTGATACGCCGAGCACACGGGTGATGCAGCTCTTGTTGCAGAAGCGTCTAGTTCAGCGGGCTATGTGAATATGTACGATTCAGGGTTGTCGGCATTTCAATACCAGTTCCCCTTTGTTCACTATTCGGTATTCGCCTTCCAGCCGCTCCCGACAGGTGAGATAGCAAATGCGATCAATTATCACTTCAACGTCTTGGTGCTGGCGGGTTCTGTCACACAACAAGCTCAGATACTCAACCTTAACACAAGCAAAGCAAATTATCTGCCAGGTTTTCAATCCGAAGTTCAAGACTTCCTAGCAAATGATCATAGGTCGAATAGTCCATTGATTTGTTCTGGATGGTGCACAATCAAAACTTGGATTTCAGTATACAGCGTTATTGGAGAGGGACATTCAGCGGGATACATGTCTAACACCTACACATACGGAGTGAACGCTGGTTCTGAGCTCGACGTGATGGCCGGCTGTACCTGCGGTACTAGTTGGACGATAAGCGGCTCCAGCGACGAGCAAAGTGGTGTAACTCAAACGTGGACCCCACTGTACTATGGTGGCGTAGAAGCAGAGAGCCGATTTGATTATGCTGAACAAAGATGGGTGAGCTGCGCTCATGGTTGCGTTTACACAAGCGCTTTGCAGATAATCCAAATCAATTACGATGGAGGAGCTCTCCCTTGGAGCCAAGCGCCAGAGATCGAACCGTGGCCCGGAGATTGTAAGACTCTTTCGACAATAGAAGCAGATCATGTTTCTTATAATATAGAGTATCCTGGCGATTCGATCACCTACTATGATTCAAACGGATGGAGATACTCCTATTCGGTCGGTCTCTCTGGCGCGGGCGGTGGCAATAATGGATACGTCACAATCGGAGATACGACGTACTATCAGAATCATCAGTCGATGTTCTTTCAATTTCCGAACAACGAACCTGTGTACTATCTCTACTCCACAGTGTCCGGTTCTTGGCCGGTCGTCTTAGCTTCGAGTGACTACTGCAACTAGAATCCTCGTTTCAATACTTTTCTGGGAGTCGAATTTTACATATCTGGAAATGGCCAAAGGATAGTCTAGCTCTAGTGAATCTCCAAAGAACGAGAAAGATCGCTGCGCTTGTGGTGATTCCAATTCTAGTTGTAGCGTCGGCTTTCTTTGCATTGGGATATCATCCGCAAAGTGCGGCCGAGCCAATAAGCGGGACATGTAATGCGTCGGGTAGTTCTTTCACCTACTATGATCGTGTCTCAAACTACACTGTCGAATGCGGGCTAGGAAGCGTCTCCGATGGTCGAATCAGGGTTGCAGTCTCTAACTACTATTTCTCAGACATTGCGCATACGAATTTTGTATTGTCAAGGGGCGAGATTCAGGGGGTTGCAAGTACCGTTCTCCTGATTGTGAATGTGTCGATATCGAATACAGGTGGCGGTAACGCTCCCCTGCTTGGAGGGGTTTACGTTACGCTCGAGAATCTGACTTCGACAAACTCTTCGAATAGATTTCTTTCAAACGGAATATACTATGCAAATGCGACCTTTGAGGGATTCCCAGAGAACTCTTTTCCAGCTTTGAATGGAGGATATAATCTTCCACCTGGCCAAATTCTCTACTGCCGCATGATCTTTGTGGTGCCAAGAGGCATTTCACTGACGCTGAATGACACGAGTGCAATTCATGCGCTGAAACTGCGCCAATTTATCTATCTTGAAAATCTTTATGGTGGGATATACGAGGGTGGAGGACAATATGTTGGCTCATTGCAGCAGCCGCATATTGAATTCATAATAATCCCTCCGTGATTAGATATCTTTTTTGCCTCTAGTTTTCGAGATCATAGGGTCTCGGATGACGTTAGAACAGATCTTTATTCATCTTCCTACTCTTTCCACACCTCGCCTTGTAATTAGACCGCTTGAGATGAAGGATGTCGAAACGATGCATGAAATAAGGTCGGATCCAGAGGTGAGGAAGATGTATGGAGTAAATCCCAGCAAATCCCTTGAACAAACTCGAGAATGGGTAAAGAAAGACAATAGTGGAAAATTACAAAAATGGGGAGTCAATCTACTACGTCTTTGATTACAAAGAGGAAGATGGCAAGACAATTGGCTCTTGGTGCTTTTGGAACATTGACAAGGAATCGCGCTGTGCCGAGATTGGTGCGCCCGCGGCTGCGATGAACCTGGAGCAGCTGATTTCTTACGGTGCCAAGAAGGTCTATGAACTTGGGTTCGTAGGCGCAATCGATGCAGCTCTTGAGCCGGGGGACATCGTCGTCCTGAAGCGTGCTTTCAGCGATGAACGGGCCTCCAAGCACTACTTCAGAGGTGGGACATGGTTCGGCTTATCTCGCAATCTGACAAGGCGGCTAGAGAAGTCGCTCCGGGAGGGGGGCATAAAATACACTCTCGGTGACGCGTGGACTACAGACGCCCCGTACAGGGAGACTCGGGAGAAAGTGGCCCGTTATAGAAGGATGGGCGCCAGGGTGGTGAATATGGAGAGCTCGGCTGTCTTCGCTGTGTCCAGCTACAGGGGGGTCGAAGCGACTTCCGTTCAGATAGTCTCGGACGTTGTTTCAGAAGAGAAATGAGACCCAGGCTTCCACAAGGAGAAAGTCAACGAGCGGGGGCAAGATGCCGTGTCCGCCGTTCTCCGAACAATCAAGGGATGAGCTTGCCTGACACCACTAACAGACCAGTCCCAGCGACGCAACCAGCCTTGGGCCGTACAGCAAGGGACCAAGAAAGCACGAAGCATTCAGGAGCTTTGAGTCGAGAGGGCGGGCTTTTGGTGGCAGCGACAAACCTACCCGGCTTCTTTATTCGCCTTTTAACCATATTTTGAAAAGTAGAATCGTAAAACGAACCAGTTGTCGCGTTTTCTATCTTTGGGAGAGATTGTCGAAACTGCCCCTTGGTCCTCAAGGCAGCCCTGCCGGCAAGCATGTCCTTGGGTTATTCAATAAGCCACAAGGCCAGAAATTCCGTTGATATATCTTAGTTGCTGTCGTCGCGCCTTTTGATTCTCTTCACAGTGTGCTTTCCTGGAGAAGCGAAATCGGCGAGATGTCCTAAAGGGGTTTCGATTAGGGTCAGCTGAATCCGTGTGCAGATCTGACACA
>CADDZS010000121.1 GCA_902812485.1 archaeon | reverse complement strand
TGTAGAGGAGAGAAGCGTTAAATGGATCTAACCTGCTGTTTCAGAGTTTAATTTGAGATAGCCTGTTCTTCGAGAGGTAAGGTGGAGTGGGAGTAGCAGAAGAGGAAGAAGGAAGAAGGAAGCTCTCAGCTGTCTTGTTTACCGACATGGTTGGCTTCACTTTGCTCACTCAAAGGCAAGAGGACATTGCCCTGAAACTTCTCGAAGAGCACAGGAAGATTCTTCGTCCTGTTTTCGAAACCTACAAAGGAAGAGTCGTCAAAACTATAGGCGACGCGTTTCTCGCAGAATTTGAAAGTGCCCTCAATGCGACGAATTGTGCAGTTGAGATCCAGAGAATCCTTCACGACCTGAATCTGGCTCGTTCCGAGCACAACAAGATGCTCGTTAGGATCGGTATCCACGCCGGCGATGTCGTGCAAAGGGAAGGCGATCTTTATGGAGATGCGGTCAATATCGCCTCGCGGGTCGAGCCTCTTGCAGCGCCCGGAGGAATTTGCATCACAGAGCAAGTGTATCTTGAGGTGCGAAACAAGATACCTTACCAGATTACAAAGCTTTCGCCTCAGTCTCTCAAGAACATATCTTATCCGATGGAAATTTACGAGATAGTTCTCCCTTGGCTCGCGCAAGCTGGCGAAGAAAGAGCTGTAGCAAGATTTCCTAAAACTAGGCTCGCTGTCTTACCGTTTGTGAACATTAGTCCTGATCCAAACGATTCGTATTTCGCAGACGGCATAACTGAAGAGATAATCAATTCTCTATCTAATCTTCGGGGATTGCGTGTCATAGCAAGGACTTCTATTTCGAAATACAAGGATCACTCGAGATCGATTTCAGAGATTGCGAGAGAGCTTCAGGTAGGTTCTTTGGTCGAAGGAAGCGTGAGAAAGTTCGGAGATAGAGTGCGCATCACGGCTCAGCTGATCGATGCTGAGAGCGAAGAACACCTGTGGGCAGAAAGCTTTGATAGAAAGATCGAGGACATATTCGAGATACAAAGCGAGATTGCAGAAAGAATCTCAAAGTCTCTGAAGCTCGTTCTTTTGGAAGGTGATAGGAAGAACATCGAAAGACGCCCCACAAAGAGTGTCAGCGCATATGCAAAGTATCTCAAGGCTCGAATTCTGCTGAGAGAGCGCACAAAGTCTTCCATGATAGATGCAAAGAATCTCTTCGAAGAATCGATTGCGGATGATCCGGATTTCGCAGAAGCCTACGCTGGATTGACAGATGCCTACATGCTTCTCGGACAGTACGCTCACATTTCGATGGAAGAGGCCTTTCGCAGGAGTAACGATCTTCTTTCAAAAGCGCTTTCGTTGAACGAAGATCTTTCAGAGATCCACACATCTCTTGGTGGGATTCTGCATTGGGAATACAAATTCCAAGAAGCAGAAAGCGAGTTCAGGAACGCTATCTCGATTAACCCAAACTACGCCACGGCCCATCATTGGTATTCTATTGTTCTTGCTGACATGGGAAGATTCGAAGATGCGTTCATTGAGAGCAGGCTCGCTGAAGAAGCAGATCCGCTTTCACTAGTAATCTCCGGAAACTTGCCTTTTCAGTATGCGACACGAGGGATGAGGGTGGAAGCGATCAAGACGATAGAAAAGATCGAGTCTCTCAGCGAAAAGAAATACCTTGCAGACGCAGCAAGGGCAGACGTGTATATGATAGAAGGCGAGTTTGAAAAGAGTCTCGAGTATATGAGAAAGGCTGTTTCAGAAGAGAAAATGGTCGAAGGCGGAGTTGAGGACTTGGATCTCGCAACTCTGGCACTTCTCTACTCAAGAGTGGGTAAGCTTGATGAAGCGAAGCTTACAGTTAGAGAATTGCAGTCATTTCCAAAGGACAGATTCGGAGTTTCCTTCGCTCTAGGCATCGCACTGTTGGGAATAGGAAACCTTGAAGATGGTTTCAATCATCTTGAGCGCTCGTATGAAGAGCTTTCGCTCAAGTTCAGGTATTTGCGGGCTCTTCCAATCGAAGATGAAGTGAAAAATCACCCGAGATTCGTCGCATTGTTCAAAAGAGCAAACCTGCAACCAAATTGGTACTCGATGCACGAGTGATCTGAATACCTTCTTCTTTCGATTCTATGCGGAATGTTTCTTCAATAGAACCCTTCATCTTATCCTACTGATCGGTCCTCTTGCTCGAGTAAGGGAACAGATACTCAAGGTTCAAGCGCTCATTCCAATTGATATAATTCGTCTTGAGCTGGGTGTAACCTTCGAGTCCGTATTTCGATCCCTCTGCGCCGATTCCGCTTTGTCGAAAACCGGTGTGAGCACCCTGCAGTTGCTCCGGGCCGACTTGGTTGATGTAGCACTCTCCAAACTTGATCTTGTGCATTGCCTTCATTATTCGAGCGTTGTCTTTTGTGAACACATACGAAGCAAGGCCATATATCGAGTCGTTTGCGTAATCTATAGCCTTGTCGAAGGAGTCAACCTCCATCACAGGAACCACAGGGCCGAATATTTCTTCTTGAATAAGCGGGGACTTCTGACCTGCGACATCTTCTATCACAGTCGGCTCGAAGTAGAATCCGCGGGTGAAGTTCTTGGGGATCCCGCCACCCAGGATTATTTTGTCGTTTTCCTCCTTTGCCTTCTCGACGAAGCTCTTGCTAGTCTCTCTTTCCTTCTTGCTGACCATCGGACCAAGATCAGTGTCGGGACTTGTTGGGTCTCCGATTTTTAAACTCCTTGCAGCCTCGACGAAAGCATTGAGGAATTTGTCCTTGATCTTCTCGTCGAGATACATCCTCTCTGCGCAGATGCAGGTCTGTCCGCAGTTCCAGAATCTCGCCCAGATCGCACATTTGAGCGCCCACTCCAAGTCTGCATCGTTCCAGATAATCAGGGGTGCCTTTCCGCCGAGCTCAAGAGAAACCTTTGCCACGTGGGAGGATGCTGCCTCCATGGTTTTTCTTCCCGCATCAGTGCTCCCGGTCAGAGTAATCATTCCCGTGATCTTGTTTGATGCGAGTTCCTGACCAACCTCCGACCCAGATCCAGTGACAACATTGAGAACGCCTCTAGGCAGTCCTGCTTCCTCTCCTAGTTTCACTAGCTCGATTGTGCTGAGGGGTGTGTTGCTTGAAGGCTTTGTTACAACTGCATTCCCGGTTATTAGGGCAGGAGCTAGCTTTCTTGCGACGGTCGAAGAAGGGAAGTTCCAAGGAGTTATAGAAGCTACAACTCCTATCGGGAGTTTCAAAATCATTATGGTCTGTTTTGGATAATCGCCTGGGAGGATGTCACCTTCTATCCTTCTTGCGTACTCCGCATAGTATTCGAAGTTCGCAGCTGAGCCGTCTATTTCGAGCCTTGCTTCAAAGAGCGGCTTCCCCTGCTCGGAGGTGAGAATCCTTGCGAGCCTTTCTCGGTCTCGCCTGATCAAATCTGCAATCTTGAAGAGATATTTGGCGCGCTCAAGTGGCGCGATATCCTCCCATTTCTTTTGCGCCCTCTCGGCTGCTTCAAGAGCCCCTTTGACGTCTTCCCTTGTTGCTCTTGGAACGCGAGCGATCACCTCTTCTGTTGCAGGGTTTATGACATCAAATGTTTCTTCCTTACTTACCCACTCGCCGTCGATGTACATTCCATAATCTTGGACACTTCCTTTGCCGAAAGAAATCCCTAATTCTCCTTTGTCTTCGCTAAGCTGAGTTCTCTGGTTCATTGTGAGATTCATCTTCCAACCCTTTTGATTTCTGTCTTTCTCATGTTTCTATGAAAAGTGGCGTGTACGTGAGAGAGCAGGCCTATTATGTGCAACATATCTCACTTCTAGAGAAAACCGCCATATACTGAAAAATCACTTAGTTCGAGGAAGAAAGGAAAATAAAGGAAATATTTGTTCGACCTCTATTGTTTATCCGTATCCTTCGAAGGAATTGGGAACTATGTCAGTGCCCTAAAATGTGAATGGCAACATTAGCTCTGCTCGCAAAACCTTGGAGACAAAGTTGCTATGCGATAACTAACAAACAAACAGACAAACAAAGAAGGAATGAGAAGAACAGGAGACACTGAGCCCTTCCTTTCTATAGCTTCTCTGATAACTTTTCTCGAAACAGAGTAAGAGCTATCTTTCCACCGTGGGGCTCGCCCTTTGCGAGTGCCTTTGCGAAATTCTCGACATATTTCAGTCCGAGCTTTGCAGGATACGGAGGTTCGTTCGGATCGACTATTGCTTCAACCAAGACCGGTTTGCTCTTTTCGGAGAGAGCAAGTGAGAGAGTTGGCTTTATGTCATCGAAGTTTTCAATCCTGTAGCCTGCACCACCACATGCTTCGGCGAATTTGACAAAGTCGATGTCCTGAAATTCCACGCCGTATTGAGGGTTTCCAAGGAAACCAATCTGCTCCCATCTTATCTGATTTAGAGAGCCGTTCTTTATCACCACGACTTTGATCGGAAGCTTGTACTTGACTGCAGTCGCAAATTCGCACATGAGCATCGAGAAACCTCCGTCCCCTACAAACGCCACCACCTGGCGATTTGGAAAGGCGATCTGAGCTCCTATCGCATAGGAGACCCCATTTGCCATAGAGGCGAGAGTTCCCGAACAAGAGAAAAGTTGCCTCCCCTTGATCTTGATGTATCTCGCTGCCCAAGTCGTGATCGTTCCGCTGTCTGTGCAGACAATTGCATCATCTTCCAAAAGATCAGTCAACGCCCAAGGAATGGTCTGAGGTTTGAGAGGTTTGTCCTTCCTTGAACCCCTCTCATCCATCAGCTTCCACCAGTCCTTCATCTTTGACTGGAGCTCAAAGAGGAAGGAGGAGTCCTGTTTTTGCAAAATCAAAGGCAAAAGCTCTCGAAGCGTTGCTTTCGAGTCGCCCACCAGTCCAAGGTGAACAGGATAGCGAGTCGCGATCTTGTCAGCCCTTATGTCGATTTGAACTCCATTTGCCTGCCCTGGTTCGGGGAGATAATCTGCAAAGGGGAAAGAAGTTCCGACAAGCAAGATTGTGTCTGCTCTCTCCATTGCGTCCTGAGCCGGCGCAGTCCCCAAGAGTCCAAGACCTCCAAGACAGTTCGGATCATCGTCTGGCACAACCGCCTTTCCAAGAAGTGCCTTGACTATGGGGGCGTTGAGCTTTCTTGAAATCTCGATTAGCTCGTCGCCTGCTCCGAGCGCACCTGCCCCGCAGAAAATCACAACCCTCCTTCCCTCGTTCAATATGTTCGCCGCCTGCTCCAAGTAGGATCGTGTCGGTATAGAGATTGAAGTCGGGGCATTCGAAGTCATGTGAGGAACCTTGTGCTCACTCTCCTTTGCTTCTCCGAGTTCCTCGACCTGAACATCGATGGGTATCGAGATGTGCGAAACATCGTTGTTGGAGATAGAATACCTGCAAGCTAGATCTGTTGCCATCTCGGCTTGTGAGGGGTTTGAAATCATCAGGTTGAAACCTGCGACCTCCGAGAAGGGGACGGTGAGATCCACATCTTGTTGGTAGCCTGAGCCGATCAGATCTGAGTAGGTCCTCCCGGTGATCGCGAGCACTGGTCTCTTGTCCATATGCGCATCGTATAGACCATTCAAGAGATGCAATCCCCCAGGCCCTGAAGTCGCAAGGCACACCCCGAGTCTGCCCGTGAACTTTGAATAACCACAAGCCGCAAAAGCTGCCCCCTCCTCGTGCCTAACGAGGACGAACTTGATCCTGTCCTGCCGCTTTCGAAGAGCTTCCATCATCCCATTTATTCCGTCACCAGGGAGACCGAATATCGTGTCGACTCCCCAAGAGATCAACCTATCTGCTATAACGTCGCATGTGTTCAAGCGTTCGAGGATCGCTTCCATTCCTTAACCAAGTTTACACGCTTGGAACTTTGGAAAGGAGCATACAGAGATAAGAAGGAATCGGATCTTCTTTCTTGAATGCCCTCGCTGGGAAACCAAATCAGAGTGACGAACAAATGCAATGATAAAAAGAAGCAATCTGGGACATGGGGGATAACTCACACCCCGAGTTCAGGAGGAAAAGAGGCGCTCTTTGTGAAAGAAGACAAAGCAAAGAGGACTATGAAACATTACACGATACTAGCTTTTCCGCGCTCATCCATTCGTGTTCAGAGATAGCAAACCATTGAATTCTTTTTCTTATGAAATCTTCAGCTAACCAGCCTTATTTTTT
>CADDZS010000120.1 GCA_902812485.1 archaeon | reverse complement strand
CCTGAGATCATCAAACTGTGATCGCAAGCACCATTAGAGAGACGGCTATTGCAAGTAGGATCGCTACTGCTTTTGCACTCGATCTTATCGCGTTCTGAATGTTTGCTATTTTGGACAATCGTAAATCGGACTTGTCAGAAGAACTGTCTGAGCTCTTGCCTTCAACTTGCATCAGATTAGCCAGCTTGACTGATGACGGAAGTACTACTCCAACCGCAATCACAAAAGCCACGAATCCCACGACTGCCCCGACCAAGAGGAAATCGAATCCTAGGCCAGTGGGAGTATTCCCAGTTGAAGACAAATATCCAAAGAGTATCACTCCGGCGGCGATGCCTACTCCTGCCGATGCCCCAACGAAACGAACGAATTTGGGTACCAGCTTAGTCAAAAATTCTGCCCTTATAGTGGGGGGTGTCTCGCTCAAAGCAGGGAGAACCACAGTAATTGAAAAGAATGCTGCTCCAAGCCATAGCGCAACTGAAGCAACATGTATGAGGAGTAGTATCGAGAATATGAAATCAACCAAAAATATAAAGCATCCTCCGACTCTTTTCCGCCCTCCTTTTTCAGTAGCATTTTGAATAAAAGGAATTGCAAACAGGCAGGATTTTTCAGAAGAGATGGTACTTCCAAGGCGCTTCTTGGGAAGATTCGACTTGGAAACGAGCGACACGAAAGTCTGTAAAAGTTCACACCAGTAAAAGAGCCATCTTTAATGGGAGGAGAGAGATTCGAAGAGGAAAGTGATTAAGAAATTTAGATAGTTGCTTGGCCTCCTCTTCCTCCCCCCTACTTCTTATCAGAATTGTTCTCCACTCACCCTTCTTAGAAATTATCCCTTTTCCTCGTCCTGTCAAAAAGGTAAGAAGGTGCGAGAGGAAGGAATAAGCCGGGTAGAGTGAATCCTCCGTAGCACTTTGCCCCGGCCTTCGAAAGGATCACGGCGCCGCCGAATAGTATATATAGGGTATACTACCTAAGGTAGTATACTGATGGTGGTGATTCTGACCTATGAGCTCGAGAACTGTAAGTAGGAGAACGAGAGGCACTTCTTCTTCGACAACTCAACTCGCTAATCCTCAGCCGACTGCTCTCTCTACAGGTTTTGACAATATCTTCGAGCAGTTCAGGCGCTCAATCGACGAACTCATGGCGCCGTTCTATCCCTTTACAGGTCTAATCTCGCCAGTGACTGCGCCTATCACTCAGCTTCCTACTAGGGCATCCGTCGTTGATCTGTTGGATGAGGGGGATCACTACGTCGTGACCGCTGAACTTCCAGGCTTTTCGAAGGACCAAGTGGATGTGCAGGTAAACAAATATGGTCTGATCATCCGGGCGCAGCGCTCTGCAGAGAACGAGCAAAAGGACAAGAATTACCTGTATCGAGAGAGAGCCTACTCGGCTTTCGAGAGGGCGATTGACTTCCCAGAAGAAGTTTTGCCTCAAAAAGTTGAAGGTACGATGAAAGACGGGATTCTGAGGTTACAGATCCCGAAGAAGGAGCCAAATCCAGAAGAGAGGCTGACGAAGGTTCAGATAAAGTAGGATTGATTGCTGTCGCTACACACTACCTCCCTCCAAGGAGGGAGGAAACATACCTTCAAGCTCATGCCTCTCTCTTCTCTCTTGCTCCTTCTTTTTTTCTCTTGACTTTGAAACTGTCATCGCTTGTTTCTAGAGGGGGGATGGAATGAGTTTGCAGAAGGAATTCAGCGTCAGCGAATTTGATTCGATCCTTACGATGATCGAGAACCCAGTTCGAAGAGCGATAATAAAGCGCTTGAGCCAAGAACCTAGCTACGCTTTGCAACTTGCAAAGGAACTTGGACTGGGTCAGCAACTAGTGACAAAACATCTTGACGCATTAGAAGATGCGCATTTAGTGAGCTCCTTCGTTGAGTCAAGCCCGAGCGGTCCAAATCGAAAGGAATACGTGCTTGCAAAGAGTGTATCACTCACCGTCGATTTTGCCCCAAATCTTTACTCTACTAAGCTGATAAGCCTCGATCCAGCAACCATTGGAGATGGGCTTCAGAAAATTCCAAAGAGCGCAGCGTCAATGCTAGGAAGGATAGAGAAGATAGTTAACTTGGGCGGGGATGATCGTTTTCGCTCTATTGGCAAAGTGATCGCAGAACTCGACGCAAAGATTCAAAACCTAGAAGAGGAAAGATCTGCTCTTCTCTACATCAGAAATCTAGCGATGAGTGAGGTTGTCAGACTTGCGAAGGAGTATGGAAAGAATATCAATGCACGAAGAGTTCTGTATCACATACTCGACTCTCACGAGAAAAATGTTTCCGAAATTTCAGAATCAGTTAATTTGCGAGAGGAAACTGTAAGAGATATCCTGCGAGATCTCGAAAGGAGCCTCAAAGTGTGAAGTGTCTGATTTGCCATTTGAATGGAGCTTTTCTATCGCCCCAATAGGAAGACAGAGGCGTGGGGTACTCCCTTTAGGCTTTTTAGATTGATTTGAAACTCGTAGTTATGGTCTTCTCCTTTTGCTATCTGAGTTTCCCGTATTCTATTCTTGAAAGTATTTCCATGCATATATGGCAGCCGCAGCGAGAAAGAGCCGCCTTGAAACCTGCCTTTGCAGTATTACTCAAGACATTGTAGAACCTGACTGCTTGCTCTATCCGATCTTCGGGAAGCTCAGCCTCCATCAACAATAAAGATCCAAGGGTACTTTTCGTTTCCGATTACTAATTCGCGTTGTGAAGATTGAATTAGTTTTCGGCGACCTAAAGCATGATCCCGACCAGTGAACCTAAAGTTCTCCCGTCGCTATTTGCTCCTTTCACTTTCAGTCAAATCAGCTGAAATCTTCGCGATGAAAGAATCCTTACACGATTCGGAACAAAAGTAGACTATCTCAGAACCTGCCCTTGCATAGTAGTTGGAAGATGAACTCACTGTCATTCCACATATTGGGTCTACAAAGACTTCTTTCGCATCTAGTGCTCGGTTGTGTTCTCCTTCTCCTTCTGCTTCTTCTTCTTCTTTTTTGCTACCCTTCCTCAGCTCCTCAACTTCTGAAAAGGAAGCATTTGACTCCTGCAATTGCAAGATCTTGGAAGATTGATCCGATGCGCCTCGTGCTTTCTGGACAATCTCTGCAATGATGCTTAGAGCGATCTCTTCTGCAGTTACAGCATGAATATCAATTCCAGCCGGGGATTTGATGTTCGTACTGTTCTCATCATCAAACAATTTCTTTGTCGCAAGAAGGGAGAAAAGCTCCTGCGCTCTCTTTCTCCCAGCGACCACGCCAATGTATGCGATTCCATATCGCAACAATTTTTCGACATGCTCCTGATCAGAATCGCCCATCGTAGCAACAACCGCGTAGGTATTCTTGGGATCTTCCATCGGAAGAACTTCGTCAAATGTCTTGACAACAGAGTCTGCATCGGGAAATTTTTCCCTTGTCGCAGATCTGTCAACGACGGTTGTCTTGAAACCAAGAGTCTTTGCGAATCGACAAAGCGAACTCACAATGGGGACGTGACCAAAGACGACAAGTTTTCTTGTGGGTAACGAGGGTTCAAGATATACATCCATTTTGCCACCTTGACAAGTTGTCAAATTTAGGTACCTTGTAGCGCCGTCCTTAAGGCAAGAAAGTGCAGCTGAAACAATTTCCGATTCCGTGCAGTGCCCTCCCACCCATCCCTCAATGCTTCCATCAGGGAAAATGATTGCCTTGCTTCCAGCCTTTATCGCTGTGGGCCCCTCAGTTCTAAGTACTCCGACTAATACAAACGGCTTTCCCTGTGAACCCAAACTTAGCTGTCTCAACAGAATATCATGAGACAAGCTTCTTACTCTGCGCTCTCTCTATGGGTGGGATCACACAGGGTGATAGTATAAATCAGTTCCGTCGGATTCTCCGAGGATCGAAAGGAGCTAAACTAAGATGGAAGTTTTTCTAGCTTCGGAGGATCGGCGTAGTGGATTTCCCGAATACTTTCAAGAATTCCCTTCTTTGCTTGAGAAGATTAAAGCCGCCAAAGGCATCCAAGAAAGGCATGGCTATTTTCATACCCGACGCTAGCGGTTCGTAATTCGTGCTATCAGCTTGGGGATTGAGCCAGACGATCGCCGCGACGCGGCGTTTGATTTCGGCCAATTTCTCCTTTAGCAACTCAAGATCCCCAAGCTCCCAACCGTCACTCAAAATAACTAGGACAGTCGTGGGCCTAAGAAAAGATGAATATCTGAGAAGCATCTCACTAAGCGCGAAACCAATCCTAGTTCCGCTACTCCATATGTCTACATTCTCTGAAATTGACCTCTTTGCATCGTCCATGGATCTACCCCTGATGTATGGCGTAAGGCGGATCAACTGTGTGCTGAAGGCAAAAATCTCGCATTTGCGGATAGTGTTGCAAGAGTAATAGACTAGTTTCACGATCTCGTCAGCGTGCAAATCCATCGATCCGCTTATGTCGCATAGAAAGACTAGTCTTGTTTTCGAGATCTTCTTCACTGAGAGGACTATCTCCGACATCAAGCCTCCGCTCTCGAGGCTTTCCCGCATAGTCTTTCTGAAATCAGGAGTCCCCAATTTCGACTTTATGGATCTTCTTCCAGGCTCTGTAGCCATTTTCGTTGCGAAAGTCCTAAGCCCTCTGCGAAGTAGAACTGCTTCCTCTCGGTTCATTCCTCTTGCAAGCGAGAGAAGTTCTTTCTTGCTTCTTATTTCAAACGGGCTATAGATGGCAAGAGGCTTTTCTTCTCCTCTTGGTACTTCGTCTTCGTTTGAGCTCCTTTGATATCGTGAGAATTGCAAACGAGCTTTTATTCCTCTTTCCTCCCTTGGAACTTTTGGTGTGAACGTCCGACCGGCTGGGTTTCTTTCGTTGTTCTTGCTTGGGAAGTGAATCGATCTTTGTTCTGGCTGAACACGCTCCCTGAGTAAGTCCTTCTTCCCCCAAAACTCATCGAAAAGTCGATCAAAGAGCCCAAAGTGTTCGGGCTTTTTAGCCAAGGTGACTTTGAAGCCATCATAAAGAAGATCATATCTCATCGGGTCGATGAACAAAAGGCACTGTACAGCATCCAACGTTTCAGAAGTCGAGACATCCAAGCCTTCTCGGCGAAGCATTTGACAAAAATCAACCACTCTTTGGAGGAAGGCTTCTCCAATGGTTGCCAACTGAAAACATCCTTCTGCACGCGTTGGATCCTAAAGGGGTGAGGAGCCTTTTCTAGTTCAAAACGTCTTTCAAAATAGAATCCATCTTCTCTGGGCTTAAGAGAAGTAGTTCATCAGAGCTTTTGAGAACACAACTCAGTGTTTCTCTAGCTATCTCAGGCGTTAGCTCACTCTTTCCGAGAGAAACGAGCGCATTCGCCCAGTCGAGAGTCTCTGAAGTTCCAGGTTTTCTGATTATGTCTCGTTCCAAACGAATTCTAGTCACAGTCTGAACGATTTGCCTAGCTAATCTATCTTCAATTCCGGGAACTTTGAGCTTTACTATTTGTAGCTCCTTATCAAGTGAAGGATAGGTGATGTAAAGATAGAGGCATCTTCTGCGTAATCCGTCGCCAAGCTCCCGTGTCCTGTTGGAAGTTATCACGATTACGGGTTTTCTCTTTGCTTTGAAAGTTCCGATTTCAGGTATTGTCACCTGGAACTCTGCTAGAAGTTCGAGGAGCAAGCCTTCAAACTCCTCATCTGCTCTGTCAATTTCGTCAATCAACAGCACTGGAGGTCTTTCTCCTTCGTACAGTATGGCTTCGAGAAGCGGTCTCTTAAGGAGGAATTTTTCACTGAAAATTGACTTTTCGAGTTCTTCAGGAGTTTTTCTGTTCTCTTCCATTCTGATCGATATAATCTGTCTCAGGTAATCCCATTCGTAAATGGTGGAGTTTGCGTCGAGTCCTTCGTAACACTGAAGGCGGATCAAGCGTGTTCCAAGTCCTGTGCTAATAACCTTGGCAATCTCAGTTTTCCCACAACCTGGTTCTCCTTCGACTAGGAGCGGTTTTTGCAGTTTCAGGGCCAGGTATACAGCCATCTCGATTTGAGGATCAGACACGTATTTCGACTCTTGGAAGGAGCGCCTCAGGTCGTCCAAGGTTTGGATAGCGAGATGCGTATCATCGCTAGTCGCTTTTTGACCTTCTTGGAGGGGCACAGTTTTTTTCGCCTGAGCCTTCGCCTGAGTCAATTTTGACGTTTTTCTATCGATAAAACCATTTTTCTTCGAATTTGAAATTTGGGGTTCTGT
>CADDZS010000119.1 GCA_902812485.1 archaeon | reverse complement strand
CCGTTGGGAAGTTGATTATTGAAATGAGATCGAGAACTGCGACTATTATTCCGAGCCACCAGGCCCAACCCTTACCCGTCCAAAAGCCATAGGCGCCAGCGAACTCGATAAGAGCGATAATTATCAAGACTGCTCCAAACGCTGCAACGATGCCAGAGACCAAACTTCCTCCAAGTGTCCCAACCCCGCTTGCCCCGACGAAACTCGAAATAAAAAACAGAGCCAATCCTCCCAAGAGTGAAATCACGCCGCCAATTATAGCAAGTATCGCAAGGATTGTTACACCCATTGGTCTTTGCATCGGCATGCCTCCTCCGCCTACAGTCGACTCAGGCGGCGACCAGGACGGTGGTGGAGAAGAGCCCGAAGGAGGTGGAGGAGGAGTGGGAGGTGTCGCAGCTGACGTCTCGACAGGTGCCCCGCAATTTGGGCAAAACTGAACGTTTTCTTCCAGAGTCGAACCGCATCTTGAACAATAAGCCATTGAAATCGTTACACTCTTTCTGTTCCACAGGTCAAAAGCCAGCTGTATAAGAACATAGCTAAAAAAAGGAGGTTCGGAGAATAACGATCGTTGAAGGATGTCGATTTCTTGAACACACTAAGGGTCGCGCTAGCTCTATCCGGCCTCGTGTTCTTGTTCTTGGCCTACTTCACTCATGATTTTCTCTTTTTGGCCGTTGCCGTCATGGCATTCATAGCCGGCTTTGCACTAATGGGTGCCTTCAGGAAGCACGATAAGTCACCAGCGGCTAAATCACTAAACGCATTACAGAATCCGGAAAAGGAGAAAGAAAAAGGTGGGAAAGGATCGCGCTCCAAGGGGTCAAGATGATCAAAAGATGAAAACGATCCGCTTTGGAAGATGCTTTAAGAGAAAGACGGGAAGGCTGATGCGAGTCTTTGGATGATCTGGGACAGCAGTCTAGGCATCTCAGCATTTCACGGAGAATTCTCATCCTTCTGATGGTTTTCATTGCACTTTCGACGATATTCGGTTATGCTTCTACTCTCACTCTAAGCCCGCAACAAGCTGAGAGTTTGGCAAAGCAGGTCGCAAGCGTGCACATTTCAACAACTAGCATATTCTTCAACAATTTGGAGATAGCGCTAATTGAGTTCATTCCTGTGGTCGGGGCAATTTTTGGGGCTTACAGTTCGTACGCCACAGGCTTGACTACCGCGGCGATTGCCCAAACGAGCTCATTTGGTCAGCAAACACGTCTCAGCGGGTTCGACCTCTTTCTCTTTCTCCTCGTCACGCCGATCTACTGGATGGAGTTCTTCTGCTACTCTCTAGCCGTTGAGGAGAGCTTCTCCATAATCATCTCGATCAAACATGGAGATTTCTTCGCAAGAGAGTGGAAGTGGCTCCTCGGCTCGATATTGACAGTTGTGGTCGTTTTACTTGTTTCCGCACGCCTTGAAGTTTTGATGATCCAGTATTTCGGCTGACTAATGCTCACGCGCCAAATTGAAAATAGATCAAAATTGAAAAATTTTCTTTTCTGATCGAAAAACTGTACTACGCCTAGTTTCGCTTTCTCTCCAAAGTAAAAGGTGTCGCAAAAGCTCTCCGACGAGTGAAATTGTTTTCTTCTTCTTCTTCTTCTTGCGACTACCTTTTCGATCTCCTAGAGAAACGTGTTTGAGATCATCTTGAGACCTTCAAGCTGCTGATCGATTGGAACCCTTCCGTCATGGCTCGGTGCAATAACCGCATAATTCACTCCTAGATCTTCGAGCCCCTTGATTATGCGCCTATTTTCCTCATCGTTTGACGAAAGGATTATTCTTTTCTCGCCCTGAGGAGAGGTATATTCACTAGTCTTCGAATTCTTGTTAAGCGCAATTCTCACGCAGATGGGTTTCTCTCGAGCTTCTGGAAATTTACTCCTAAATTCTGAGGTTAGCTCTCTAAACTTGTCGAGAGGGATGACATTCGGATGCCAAGCATCCCCAAGCTTCGCGGCGCGTCTCATCGCCGCACTACTATTGCCGCCTATCCAGATAGTCAGCCTCGTTTGAACTGGACGAGGCTCAAATACGACATCCTTGAAGTTCAGCCCGAGTCTTCTGCTTTCAAAAGCATCCTTCCCGTCCCACAATTCTCGGATCAGCCTTATTGACTCATCAACCCTCTTCCCTCGATCATGAAAGTTCGATCCGAGATTTGAAAATTCCTTCTCATTCCAGCCAGCACTCGTGGCTAGAATGAGTCTACCTTTGCTTAGCTGGTCGATAGTGGCAAGCTGCTTTACCACAACGACTGGATTGCGCATTGCTATGATGAGCGAAGAAATCCCGAGCTTGATCTTTTTAGTGATTGGAGCAAGAAACGCGAGAGCCGTGATGCTCTCAAAGATTCTTTCGTATGGAGTTCCGCTGTCTCTTGGCATGAGGATGTGATCGGTCGTCCAGAGAGAATCAAATCCAAGTCTCTCTGCTTCGATTGCCAGCCTTTCAATGCTCTCGACTGAGCTAGTTTCACCGTAGTTAGGAACGCATACGCCGAATTTCATGAGCAATGGATGGATCCGAAGATTTCAAGTTAACAATATTTCGGCTTTGACAGCTAAAAGAGTACGCTTATCGCTGATAATCTATTTCAATAACGGTTAGATCTGATTCCTTTTCTTCCCCGTCTTGATGCTCTTCGCGAAATTCCAAGGATCACGAGGAGAAGAAGAAGAAGCAAGGCAACCAGAATGATCGCTGTGTACAAGTAAGAATGTAGGCCAAACGCGGATGAAAGAGAAGAAGGGAAAGGAGCCGATGATGATAACGACCATGAGCTCGTAGGCGACACGTACACTGGGTAGCTTAGGCTTTCAAGCGTCACCGAAGATGAGCCTGTTCTTTCGTACAGAAGCTTATCAAATGGGATCTGTGGATTCGCAGGAAAGGAACTCGAACTATTGAGAATGATTGGCGATCGTTGCGAACCTCTCCCTAGACTCTGCGATCCATTGAAATAGAAAAGATCAAGCGGCAGGTTTGATTTTGCAACGAAATCGTTGAGAGCAGGGATTCTCCAGTTGTAGTCTATAAATGCAAGTATCGAACCGTGATTTAAAATGGTCTTCGAAACATAATCCTCCTTTGCAAAGGGGGATATGAGGATCATAGGAACTCGAAAACCGAGTTGTATTCCACCGAGTTGAGGAGGTGGGACGTGATCATAGTAGCCTCCTCCTTCGTCGTACATTATGAAAATCGCAGTCGACTGCCAATATTTGCTCTCCATGATCTCATTCACAACATTGAGTAACCATATCTCACCGGCAGTCACATTTTCTGGAGGATGTTGGTCAACACCGTGAGCACTACCTCCGACTGGCATCACCCACGAGACACTTGGAAAAGAACCAGATCCGTTGAGCTCAGAAGCAAAGTCGCTCCAATCACGAATGTTCTCTGCGAACTGATCGAGCCCGGAAAAGTATTCAAGAGGATAGTCGCTTGTTGAAGGTCCTTTGACATAGTATCCCCAGCTTACCCCAAAGTGGCTGAGCTCTCCAAAGATGGACTCGTTCACAGGTACGTATGGGGGAGGCCCGTAATTTGATTCGACCGGCGTCTCGGCGGCAAGGGACATTAGTCGATTCGGAGTTGTCTCGCTGAGATAGCTTGAAAAATAATGATCCGCGATTGCGAATTCCTCAGCCCAATCCCATTCTATTGCAAGCTGGGAAGACGTGAAGTACATCATGGACTGCTTGCCTGAATTCAGTGCGAACCCGTCCATCGCACCGCCGTCAAAGTCATTGTGATAGACTGAGTAGCCTTCGGCTGGATCAGCAGTTGAAAAAGTTCCATTTGGGATAGGTACGAGCCCCGATGGATTTTCTCTTCCCAAAAGATTCTCAGGCTTTTGAATGCTACTTATCAGCTGTGAGGATTCTTTTGAGCTCGAATTGTCATCAGGATAGACTCCGAAGATATTGTCGAAACTGTGGTTTTCCATCATTATTATGACTATGTGATCTATGGGTGTCGAAGTTGCAGTTTGAGCGAACCCGCTCTCCGAAAAGAAAGACTCATTGGAAAACACCAAAAGAAAGAATAGGAGCACCGCTAGAACCAGAACTCGAGGATTCTTTTTGCTCGAAGAGATCAATAGGAGGAATTTCCTTCCGCTTAGCCCGTTTTTCCTCTCCTTTCGAGTATCATTTCCATTCCATACTTTGGGCGAAGCGTAATTCGTGGGAGGAGCTCAACCCTGTGGCTCGGAACATGTCTTAACTGCCATCTCTGCGCAATGGTTGCCAAAACCAGGATCATTTCCATCCAAGCAAAAGGCTCTCCAATGCACGAACGGGGGCCTGCGCCAAATGGAAAGTAGCAATACTTGGGAAGGCTCGCCTTGAATTCCGCCGTCCATCTCTCGGGTTTGAAAGATTCTGGATCGGAGAAGAAATCTGGTTGCCTGTGCATAACGTACTGGCTCATGAGAACCGTCGAGCCAGCAGGGATATTGTACCTGCCATAAGCCAAATAGTCCTTGATCGGTTGCCTTCCGAGGATCCAAGCCGGAGGGTAAAGCCTCATCGACTCGGTGATTACCATGTTTGTGTATTCGAGTTTTGGGACATCATCGAAGGTTGGAGTGCGGCCTCCTAGCACTGAGTGAAGCTCTTCATGCAGCCGCGTTTCTGCCTGTGGATTGAGAGACAGAAGATACCATGTCCAAGTGAGCGCGTTTGCTGTCGTTTCGTGACCAGCAAGGAAAAGAGTCATCGCCTCGTCTCTGACTTGAGTGGCGGTCATTTCACGGTTGTTGCCGCCGTTGCTGTCTTCATAAGCCGCAAGAAGCATTGACAGAAGATCTTCGTTCTTATTACTCGACCCCTTGTTCTCCTTCTCCTCCCTCTTATGCTCCTCTATCATCCTGTAAACGATCGAGTCAAGCTTCGACTTTGCTTCTTCGAACTTTTTGTTGCTCGGAAGTGGGAGCCGATCGAGGATTGGTGAGAGAGGATTCGTCAAGCGCGAAAAGTTCTCCATGACTTGGGTGAGCGCCTCTCCCACGTCCTTTGCTTCCGCCTCAACGTCCGCGTTGAATAGTGTCTTTGCAACGATTGCGAGAGTGAGGCGCATCATCTCTCGATGTATGTCAAGGCTTTTTCCTTCGAGGCCGCTTCTGAGCCATTGCCCACTCATGCGTTCTGCGTACTCGGCCATGGTCGAGGCATAGGTTGCGATCCTAGAGTGATGGAAGGCTGGCTGAATGAGTCTCCTCTGCTTGTGGTGAAACTCGAACTCACTAGTCAAAAGCCCTTCTCCGAGGAGGCGTTTTGCAACTTGAAGTCCTCTGCTCTTTATGAAATATTGGTGATGAGTGACCAAAACGTCTTTGATGAGCTCAGGATCGCTTAGAAGAAATGCATGCGCCCAACCAAAACGGATGTGAGCGATCCTGCCGTACTCCTGAGCAACTCTCATCAGGAGTTTGATTGGATTTCTTCTAAATTCTAGTAATAGGCTTCCCGGATATTTCTCTTTGGGGCCGGGAGGATAGCCCAGTATGCCCTCCTTTGTCAAAGTCTAAACACCTTTGATACTTTCACTTGATCAAACTTTCAATCAAGATTTTGTGTTGGGGTGGTTGATAAAGAAATTCTCTAATGGGCTGTCTTCGATATCCTTCTCCCTTCTACGACTTCTTTTGTTATTGGAGTAGAGGAAAAAGATTCGCCTGCGTATGATGGGGGTCGGGATACCATCTGAGGGCGAAGGCCACCGCTACGGATATTAGGGATGCGTTAGCTGCTAAAGTGTAGAGCCACTGAATGAATACTGCCGCCGCATTCGGATTGTTTCTCCTTGGATCTTTTGCGCTGATATTTGCAGCTTTGCATTCTCCTTCCGTGCAATACTATACCGGCGGCATAGTCATCGCACTCTTCATAGCGGGACTATTCTTGGCTTTTGGTTTAACGATACAACAGAGCAAGCAAATCAAGGATTCCGATCAATCCGTTTCGTCAGGCAACCAAACCAATATCGGTGATGTTCGACAAAAGAAGGACTCTTCGGATCCCTCAATCAGCAGCAACTATAGCATTGAAGGCGCTCCAATGAAATCTGGTGAAGTGGAGCAAGAGAAGAAAGAAGAGATGTCATCGAGAGCATCACAGTCTTGATTCTTCCAGATCTCAAAGTAGTAGGAGGGAAAAAGTTTTTCCAAGCTATACCCGGCTCGGGTATTCTAGCATAGTGGACAGCTATCTCACTGTTACGCTCTTGGCGAGATTCCTTGGTCTATCTGGATCATGTCCGAGTATGACAGCAAGCTGGTAGGCTAGAATTTGAATTGGTATAATGTCGCAAACTGG
>CADDZS010000118.1 GCA_902812485.1 archaeon | reverse complement strand
ATGGTAGAGCAAAAAGGCGGCTGGATAGAAGCTTTACCTCTGGGCTGATCCTGTTTTTCTTGAAGATTTCACCAATTCTAGCTGCCACGATTTAGAAAGGAGCTTGTCTTTTGTCTGTCATGGCAGCCATAGATCAAAGAAAGATTTGGCCATAAAGAGTACTCCCAGATAACTTGACATCCTCAATCATGACAGTTCGTCAAGTAATGATTTGCATTTTCCGAAGCTGAGCTGCCGCATCACAAGCAGTTTCCCTACTCACAGTTGGCATCCCCATAACTCTCTCTGTCGAACTTTCTTTTCGTAAAGGAAAAAAGAAGAAAGCTCAACCACGTCTTTCTGCGCCAAGCTGCAAGTAGGGAGTGAGCGCGACGAGCACCTTGCTTTCAGCCTTGCGAAGATGCTCCTCAAAGGTAGTCCTCGGAATCCCCAAGTGTTGAGCTATTTCATCAGTCGTGATTTTCTTTGGAATCCTGTAATATCCTTCGTTCAAAGCAGTGATCAACGCGGAGGCCTGCTTTTCCGTGAGCCCGCCAAGAAGGCTCGTCGTGGATATCACAAGAGAATCCCTCATAGTTCTCTCCTTTATCGTCCTGCGTGAAAGAACTTCTACCTTTGCGAATGCCTCTAGCGAAGAGAAGAATTTCCTTATGTCCTGCTGGCTGAAGGAGATTGCGCGATACCATTCCCAGCCGTCCTTGTAAATCGTAGGTTGAATCTCAAGGCAGTTGTGATCCTGAAGGGTCCGAGTGATGCTGTTTTTGATATTAGCACAACCGCAATTTCTTATCACGAGCTGCACATTATTTGCACTGAAACCCTTCCTCAATATCTTCCCTCCAAGGCTTCGCGCAAGCTGAGATACATCATACTGAATTCTTTGAAACAATTCAACGTCGTCGCACTTGATTTCAAGCACGTCCCTTTTGAAATTGCACCAGTGAGCAATGACTGCTCTTGGATTTGCACGAGAAAGATCATTGTAGGGACAATCGTGCTGTGCTCTGAAATCTATTTCAAACAAAGTCAAGATTCGAAGGAAAGACCTCTTTTCAGTTAGTTCATCCCTCCGAGTATTTATCCTTGGAGCCGTCATATGCTGGCAAATAAAATCATCATACGATGGTAAATGAGAAGCCAGCGTCCGACGGCACAAGACGTATCCAACCAAGCCACCCAGAATTCAAAATGAAACATCAATCGTAGAGAAATGAAGTGTAAAAAGAAGAGAAGAAGAAGGAGGCAAAAAAGGAAATTGAGAGTCGAAGTTAACAATTTAGTCGCAACTTCTGCGAAAGAAGAAGAAAGTAGGAGGAAGAAGAAGAAGGATGAGGAGGAGAGAGTTTCTTCAAATGAAATCGTGCTTGATTCTTCTACTTCTTCAGAGAAGATGACACTGGATCGAATAGCAAATCACCCCGTCCCTCTATATGAGCTGTCAGACCAAATCGAAGAGGTGTCAAGCCTCCTCAAGAAGGGCTTACTCAAGCTTAGGGTCGTATCGTACGAATGGGGAACAGATTGGCTGGTGGTGTTGTCAGATCGTGCTTTCCAAGCAACCACCGCGCAGTGATTCTGTCCGCTAGGACTTGCCCTCAACTAGTTCACGGATCTTTTCAGATCCATCTTTCCTTATTGGCTGGCCGTGACCAGGCAGGATGATATCGCAATCAATTGGCAAGAGCTTCGTCTTGACTGAGTTTCGAAGCTGTGCGTAGTCTTGCGAAATAGAGGAGCTCATATACTCGAGCGAGCCTTGTGAGTCAGTCCTCAAAGTGTCCCCAACAAAGAGAGCATGATCCTTCGCAAAGTGTAGACAAATGCTACCCTCCGTGTGGCCTGGAGTGTGTATCACCCTAAGGCCAGCGATTTCAATGCCATCTTTGAGCAAGATGTCGGGTTTTACGGGATGAAATCGAACAAATGTTCCCATAACTCCAAGCATGAGTCCCATACCTCTGCCCTTGACTTCTTTCAATTTCTTCTCCCCTGCCAGCCTCGGAGCATCAGCTTCGTGAATCGCGACTTGAGCATCGGGGGCTAGGCTCTGTTTGATTGCGAAGAGCGCTCCAGAGTGATCAATATCGGGATGAGTGAGTATAATGAGCGAAATGTCCTTAGAATCAAACCCAATTGATTTGATGTAGTCGAAGATCTTCTTTTCGCTTCCTGGCATTCCCGTATCTATCAAAATGAGCGTCTTCTTTCCCCCTTCTTCCATTCCTGTTAGTTCTTCTTCTTCTGGAATGAAGATATACACATTTGATCCTCTGAGCCGAGGAACCAAGTGAATGTGGGGCGTAATTTGCAAGGGGTCGGAAATTCACTCGCTTTCTTTCTTTATTTCTTTGTTTCATGATTCAAAGACTATTATTATCATTATCATCGCCGTCTTTTCCTCCTGCTTGCTTGCTTCTTCGTCTTCGCGCTCATCCTTTCTCCTGACTTATCGCCTTCCCTCCGACCATGTTGTAGTGATAATCGGCAAACTCTGCTTCTTCAGGGTTCTGTGTCGCGAAGATGACATCGATTCCAGCCTCCACCGCAAGCTCTCGATAAGACCTTATGAAGTCCTCCCGGTCATCTAGATGAGAGAACGCCTCGTCCACGAGTATTAGTTCGGGTCGACAAATGAGTGCAGTAGCAAGCGCAACCCTTCCCCGCATCCCCAAACTAAGACTGCTCACTTTTCCCCCAAAGTGAATTTTCAGTTGGCTCTTCACTCTTTCAACATTTTCTTTCTTTATCTCGAGTTTCTTGATCTTTGCCCCCCAAATTAGATGAGTCTCAACATCAAGGTGAGGGATACAAGATTCCGGAGTAACGAGCACCACGTTTCTCTTCTCGATCGGAAAATTTGTTATGATTTTTGAATTCAATTTGATCTCCCCTTCGTCTGGAGCGATCGTTCCAGCGATTATGCTGAGGAGTGTCGTCTTCCCGGCTCCATTTCCACCGGTGAGACAGATGAACTTCTCCCCTGAAATGTTCGCGTCGAGCTGGAAGGCTTCGAACTTCTTTTTCACTCTTGCCTCAATCACTTGATCTTCAACCCAATCTTTCTCCCTTTTTTCAGTAGTATGCCTAACTTCTAGGGAAGGCTTTCAATGAGCCCGAAAATAAACGAGATCAACAACAGTAAAGAAAGGGATCCCGAAACGGCTAACCTTAAACCTGATCTACCTCGCTCTTGGAATGAATATTTCTCTCTCTTCCTTCCTTCCTTCCTTCTTTCTAGCATCTTATGCGGTTTCAAAGGAGAAAGGTAGATACAAACAAACAAATTCTTCTCCTTGCAAAGAAAGAGAATTTGAGAAAATCAGCGATTGACGAATCGTAAAGCTACCATGAGTGCGATTGAGACGAGAATCATGACGGCTGAGGCACTCACAGCTGCCGAAAGTCCGTAGTAGCTGTAGTATTGAAATATGAGCACTGAGGCTGGGCTCACTCCATAGAAGGGCGACTGTAACACGTAGTATGCAACTATCGCGATCGAGCCAAACTCGCTGAGTGCTCTACTCATTGAGATCAGCGAGGCGCTTAGGATGCTCCTGCCAGAATTAGGCACCACAACGCTCACAAAAGTCTTGAATCTTGACGCCCCCAGACCGAGTGCAAAGTTCTCGTAGCTCTTACTCATTGACTGAAAGAAAGGCTGAATCGATTTCACGTAGATGGGTGCAGAAACAATGGTCAGAGCAACAACGAGCCCCTGAATTGTATCAAACAAGCCGAGGTGAACCGACTCAAGGAATCTTCCGAACGGCGTGAGTGGGCTCGCAAGAACGAGCAGCGCAACCCCTACGATTGGATGTGGTATCACAGCGGGTATATCCGCAAGCGTCTCACCTATCTGGTTCCTGTTCCTAGCAAAATAGTACGCAAGCGGAGTGAACAACACAACGCAGATTCCAGCGGCGAGAGCCGAGGAAAAGAGAGACAGCACAATTGATCTTCCAACCACTGTACTATACCCGATTGGATTTCGTAGGGGACCGAATCCTTCGAACAAGAGCAACAACACAGGGATTATAAGAAGTGCAAGTGAGAAGAAAGAGATTACCTTGAGCGAGTTCAATCCGTTTCTCTCCGAACTTTTTTTGCTAGGAATAAAGATAGAAGTGCAAAATCACAAAGAACCTCCAGAAACCAAGCTCCCTTGAGAAAGAAGTCCTTGGATTTGCGAAGGCACATTGGAATCGTTGTAGAGAACCGCTGGGCTGAGGCTTGTGATTCCAAATTTTGCAGGAAGAAGAAGAGTCGGAGCGTTCTTCACGACAAAGATCACGAAGGAAATCGAGTCGCTCGGGTCTGTGCTGTCCTTTGGCACTGTTATGAAGAGAGTGATTGGTGCGCCCTTCTGGACTCCTGAGGAAATCGAGTAAGTAAATTGCGAATAGTAAGCAGAGTACTTGGGATTGCCAAGATTGACAGCACTTGGAAGTTGAAGGAATTTCAAATTCTGAGAAATCGCGGAAGACTTGTAAATGAATAGGAACTGGATCTGGCCAGTTTCAAGAGGCGCGACGAGTTCAGCCGCACTCGAAGATGTCACGTTTTCATGGCTCGATAGCATTCGATCGACGAAGAAGAAAAGATTACCATTTTCATATGCATACCCAGCTGCCTCAAGCACCATCCAGGCCCTGAAACCTGCTGGATCGGAATTCGGATCGGAGATTCCAACCTTTATCTGACCTGAGGTAAGATTGGAGTAAAAGTTGGCCCAATCTTGCGTCAAGTTTGAAGCTTGAGCCTTTTGAAAGGAATCGATCACGGAAACTGCTGCTGGATTCTTCAGCGTCGCATTCGAGTAGGCGATCGTCATCTGATCTGCCGCGAAAGCGATAGCCCATCCTGAAAACTCGTTCTTGAGATAGAGCGAACTCACTGCAGACTTTGAGACTGAAATGAATACGCTCACA
This sequence comes from archaeon, assembly GCA_902812485.1. Lineage (GTDB taxonomy): Archaea > Thermoproteota > Nitrososphaeria > Nitrososphaerales > CADDZS01 > CADDZS01. Next base: position 1,417 of record CADDZS010000118.1, on the reverse strand, counting down.
GGATTGCCCTGCGCAATCTCATTTGCAAGCAAGAGCGATCCTCCAGACTTTGGAGGTGCCATAGGGATCCCTGTGGTGTTCGTGAATCCAGCCTCAAGAGCTGAAGCTTCTGCAACATACGCATCCGCACAATAGAGGATCAATGGAGAGGGTGGAGATTTCTTCTGAGAGTTGATGTATAGTATGCCGGCTATAGCCGCCACGACAACCACGAGAACTAAAATCACAACAAGCGCCAAAGAAGAGATGCCGCGGGTGCTTGAAATCTTGCTCTCTAACCCTGTTTTCTTCAAAGCCAGAGCCATCGATTCTCTGCCATCGAAATCCCTAAAATATATTCAAGATGCAACGTACTGTCGTTGCATTGACACAAAAGGTTACTCAGCAGTTATCTCAGAAAATCGGGCTCTTCACGAAAAGGCAGTTCGCGGTTTTGAAATTAAGAGTGGGTGGTGGTCTTTCTCAGCTCGAAACTGCAAAAAAGCTTGGAACGAGCAGATCCAATGTCTCAATGATAGAATCGAGGGCCAGGGAGAAGCTAGAGAAGGCACGTGAAACTCTGAAAGCATTCGAATCAATTGTATCAAGACACTTCGTCAAAGTAGAAAAGGGAATGCGTCTCCATGATATTCCAGCAAAGGTGCTCCAAGAAGGAGACAAGTATGGAATCCACCTACGGAGCAACATCATCGATATTATAAGAATGGTGAAACAAGCGGATCCCAGATCTGCAAGAACTGGAACCACGACTCGCGAGCTCGAATTTGTTTTTACTCAAAGCGGAGTGCTCTCGCTATTGTTGGACGGAAAAGACGAGGATGAGAAGAAGAGGAAGCAGAAGAAAAAGAAGTAGGGAAAGGGGATGTGGGAGTCAACGCACCGAAGTTTTTGAAATCTTGACTTCTTAGCCAGATTCAGGAACCAAGACACAGAGCCGATATTCTTCTAGCAAAAAAAGGAGGAACTGCAATATTAAACAAAACCAAACAGAAAAGAAAAGGGGACATGATACTAAAATCAGCTCCACTCTTTCGCATTTCGAAGATATGCTTCATAGGTGGTTCCCTGATCGCAGTCTTCGGAGCAAGCGGTCAGGTTTGTTCCTCCTCATGTGGGCCGACGTATCCCTTCATCATTTTGACTCAATTTGCCGCGTTGGCATCTGAGATTTCTTCCATCCATTTCAATTTCTTCCCAAACATCTTCGGGATCGCTATCATCATCCTTGGTTATTATCTTCGAAAGAAAGCGATTATGATCCAACGAAGGTTCGAGTGGAGAGAGACCTACAAGACGGTCAAGTACTGAGCAAAAGAGTTTCTTCTTCTCCTTCTCTTTCTTTACTTCACAAATGTAATGATCTTTCTGCGAGCGTTTTCTCAGCACCCTGCAAAAACTTCAGCCGTTCATAGCTTAG
>CADDZS010000117.1 GCA_902812485.1 archaeon | reverse complement strand
CTGACATAGTCTCTGGACTTGTGAACCTGCGGATAACAAGAACAATGATCTAGGCAGTCAATGCTGACAACAAGTGGGCGGAAGCGAAGCAGCTTAATCCTCTATTATTGCGCACACCATCTAATATAGGAGGGGTGCTTGTCGAAGATGACATCAGGGATTTTCCCTGGGATCCAATGTACGGTGGGCCAGGCCATCTCAAAGGTGGATTACACCACGGTTTCATAGGATATCTACTGCAACAGCTAGCTGTTTTGGGTCAGCTTGCGAATGTAGGATTGAATGTCGGGCAAGAGATCGTAGGAGCAAAGAGCGATTTTCAGCTTTTGATGGAGCGCTGGGAGAAAATTGCTTACCCTGAACCCAGTCTCTCTGAAGTTTAATACTTGTTAGGTGTGTTTGAATGAAATGAATTGAAGAAAAAGAATAGACTCGTTGCTGCTGGCACTGCTCCGTCTGAAGCCTGCCTTAACAAGCCCGTCGAAGAGAGGTTCCAGGAGCTCAAAGAAGAAGATAAGAACCTAAAGGAAATTATTATTCGACTCGATAACGAAGGATACAATCAAAGAGAGATTGCGCACGTCGCGCGAAAGAATCCTAGTCAGATCAAGGCAATCGTCAACGGAGAGGATCAGAATTTTCGAAGTGAAGAAGAAACGGCGAATCCTTTAAGCCTAAAGAGAGCAAATGGAAACAACGTTGGAAGGAAATTGAGCGATTCTTCTTCTTCGAAGGATGATATTACTGACGAAGATGCAAAGCTTCTGAAGGACATACTTGAACAGACGAGCGGAATAAACTCCGAGAAGACCGAGAAGGTCGTCCGCTTCTATCAAGCTCGAAAGGCAAAGTTCACGGAGAATCCGATGCTCATCTACAATCTGCTCACGGGAGCAGGCCTTTCTCCATACAGGGCGCAAGGCGTACTCACAAACTTTCTACAGTACACTTCAAACGGAGAATACGAATTGATGGCTCCGGTCATGTTTGCAAACGGAATAGTCTCTCCTCAATCCATGATTCCAATGGTTTTGAACAAGAAAACTGGAAGATACGAACCTACCGAAGATGAAAATGAAGACCCTGAAATGAAGAAGCTAGCGAGGGAAGACAAGAAATTTGCAGTTCAAATGATGAGGGAAGACATGGAGGACCGTCGAGCTGAGCGAAAGCAGCAGAAGATGATGAACCAGATCGTGACAATGATGATGATGAAAATGATGGGGGAGCAGCAGCGCGGCTCTCAAGGAGCTTTTGGTGCATTTGGTTCGAACCCTATGAGCGCTTTCATGTTCCCAGAGATAGAATACGCCCTTCAAGATGGAAAGATCCTGACGGATGACTATGGCAATCCTGTCCCTTCTCGAATGAGATACGTCCCTATGACCGCCTACATGATGGGCCCTAACCACAAGAACAACCAATCTGCACAATCAAGCACTATTTCTGCTGGCTACGACAAGATGTTCGATGTCATGGGAGACGCTTTGAAATCAGAAAGAGATGCGAAGAATGATCTTGTAAAGACACTCGCGGAAAGCACAACCAAACTTTCAGAGCAACAGACTGATTTTCTAAAAACGAGGCTCGACTCTTTAGAGCAATCTGATCCTATCGAAACATTCGTGCAGCTCACTTCGAGACTGAAAGAGCTTGGATTTGTTGAAGGAGGACCAAAGACAGAGAACGTAGAAGTGAAGAGGCTTCAAATTGATCTTGAAAAGTGGAAGCACGAGAACAACACCAAGCTGCAGCAGTGGATCTGGGAGCAGAAGCAGCAGATGAAGGATAAGGAGTATGCAAGGGCTCAGCTCAAAGAACTGGGCGGATCAATTCGGACTGGAATAGAGAAACTAGGTGTTCCGCTGGCTAACGGATTCGCTGATGGACTTCGGGAAGGCAAATTGCGGAGCGCTCCTAGACAGCAAAGCCAGGGAGCGAAAGCTGCAGCTCAAGAACAGGTAGTTACTTCTGAAGCAAACGGAGGATCTACAACCCAAACAGAACAAACCGATCTCGGAAAGCTGAACAATGACGAACTAGTGAATACATTGGGAGAAGCTCAGAAGGCAGAGAAGGTCGTTGAAAACGCAAAAAAACAATTGGTTCAAGAGGCAAACAGACGAGGTTTGAAAATCTAATGAGCAATTTTCCTATTCTTGTAGGAAATCTAAGTGTATGACTTTAGATAGTTGTACCAAGCGTTGACATTGTAGTTGGACGCTGGACTGCTTGAGGAATCCGTCCACACTCCATTTCCATACCAAACGCTTGTACTCCAGCCAAAATTAGGACTAAGGCCTGCGCTTCCTATAAAGTTACCATTGGATTTTTGGAAGACGTACGCATAGGCTGAAAGTCCATTTTGCGCAACGAGCTCAAGGAAATATTCCGTCCCTGTTGAAGGACTGCTAGAGCCGATGTTTGCGACTGTTACTGGGTTGCTGTCCACAAGTTTGAATCCGCCGCTATCGACTTCAACAGTCATAAACCTCTGAGTAGTATCGTAAGGAGTTCCGGAAAGATAGATTCCCATGGAGAATCTGTATAGGGTGTTTGGTGTCACTTCTGTTATCATGAGCAAAGTGTTAGATCCAGGTAAAGACACTGGTAACCCCGAAGGAACAACCATCGCAAAGCCGCCAGTTGTGGGTGGAGAGACCCAAATATTCTCTGGATATCCATTATTGCCGCCCCAACTACAGTGCCCGTAATTTACACTGTAGACGCAAACATTTGCCGTAGTCGTACCCGAGCTGCCATAGATGGATTGAACGCCGTTGATATCGTCAAGCATTGGAACGAATATTCCGTAGTTGTACCAAACCGAGTCATCAGGATACATTACATCGATTCCACTCGTGTGCGCTAATCCTATTGCATGTCCGCTTTCATGCGCAGTGACGTACTCGCGATGTTGAACACTGAAACCGTTGAGATAGTAATCATTGAGATCTACCGTAGTCGGACCTTGGAAGTATCCAAACAGGCAATGATATGTTGTAACGCCAAGCACACCGTTATTTCCTTGATTTACGCTGTAGTAAACGATGTCGTTCCTAAGATTAAACTGAAGATGAGCGCTCATTGGAACATCGTTCCAATCTGCGATAGCGAGCTGAACAGCCTGAAGATCACTTGCAGTTAGACTGCTATCTTTCTCCCAGCCAATTGTGCTATTGTACTACCTGCAACCTTCTGTATTGTATGCGTGCACTATTGGTGAAAAGAGACTCAAACCCGATAACATAAGAAGTGCCATAATTAGCAAACTCATCAAAACGAATCTGTCTTTCATCATGATAAATTCACCTCTTGGATAAAGTCGGAAAGTGCAAGATTGTGAAACTTGACGTGAATCCAACTATCGTCAGGATATGTTGCATCAAGCGAATTTACTTCCCCATTCTGTAATGTGAAGTGCCCTTGAGGGCCGCCCACGATGTACATAACTGCGGAAACCGGGCTGGCCGTGAGAAAGAGGATTACCTTATCTCCAACATTCAACAAATGCTCACCTTCCACACTTAAGGTGCTGTTTCCAAGTTGCCTTACGATAACACTAGATGCTGGAGCAAGACTTCCTTTGATAGACTGAGTGACACTGACCACGAAGTCAGTATAAGGAACTGATTCAATGCTTATCGTCTCTTTCACAGAGACAACTTGACCTACGATAATTGAGCTTGCGTTGCTCTTGAGCGAACCTAGTGTCTGATATGCTTCCCAGCTTACGTCTATTTGCGTTCGCGCGTGAGGATTAGAATTCTGCGCGGATGCGGAAAGATACGCAATAGCCAGACCAATGATCAGTATCAAAGACGCAAAAAGAAGCAGTTTCTTCTTCTTGGTTGGAACTCCATTAGCTAGGAATTTTGTTCTGACGTTTGGCAAAAACTAACTCGTTCATGGACAGGACGCATGGAATTATATGAAATTTTTAAACGACCGGGTTTAAAAATTCGTTTTCAAAGAACAACAACATCATTCTGCTAGGATTCGCATGACATCCAAAAATGAGAGTCTCTCACTCTCTGTCAAGCCGACTGCGTTTGTGAAACGAACTGCTCGATTGGCATGCCGTTGACCTTTACATGAATCCAACTGTCCGCTGAACTTATCGAGTCAAGCGAGTAGACTAGCCCTGATCTTAAGAGAAATCGACCCTGAGGTCCCCCTGTAATGAACAGGGGCGCACCGATCATTATCGGGCCGTTAAGAGTTTGCCTTGGATACTCTAGGAAGAGGACCAAATTGCTTCCGACAATCATCATTGGGTCGTCCTGGTCTTCGATGGTGCGATTACTAGGAAGAATCTCACCAACTTGCCTTACTAGGACAGTAGAACCAGATGATACATTGCCCTTGATTGTCTCATTGACATAAATAGAAAAATCTGTAGTTGGCGGAGTGGCTCCAGTGTTATTGCTTGCAATCGCAGTAACTTTTCCAACGATTATTACATCTGAAGCATTCTTGAGAGCGCTGAGCGTCGGATAGGAGACCCAGGATTCGGTGATCTGTTGATTGTATGCGGAATTTGGAGAGGCCAAGAAAGGTAAAACCAAGAAGTACGAAATCAGCAAGGACGCTGCAATCACGGCTGAAAGAGTACCGTAGATTATCAGCTTCTTATTTTGTGAGGAGCTCACTGTTTTTCACCTATGATAAAGGTGTGAAGCAAAGGTCACTATATCTAATTACTAAAATCACGATTTGAAAAATCCCAGAAAATATATCTGCATCCGCTACGATAAGTTCCCTAAGGACAATTGATTTTTATTCGGCGTATGACAAGAAGTTGGTTCGCGTTCGTGTTTTTAAGTTAGGAAATATGATGCTTAATGACTTCAGCCTCTGAAGAGGAGAAAGCGGGAAAAGACGCACAACGGTGGATAGAGGAAGCAGACCCAGAAGACATTATAGTGGCATCTAATTCAGAGACGGATGAAGCTAGATTCGAGCTTATCTGTTCAGAGCTCGGGAATAAAAGTGCTAGGAGAATATTGAAAGAGATAGCCAACGGATCTAATACATCATCGTTGCTAGCAGAGAAAACCGAGCTATCAGTCCAGGATGTGTTAGTACATCTGGATAGGCTTGTAACGGCCGGATTGATCGAAAAAGCAGATAGCAAAATGCCTTCGTTCAGAGGAAGGAAGGCAAACTCGTACAGAATCTCTCGCGTGGCAGTTTTACTCATGCCAAATGAAACTGCAAATAAATTGGAATTAAGGAAACTCATTCAAAGGAAATCCTTCGCGCTTCTAAGAAAGCGGTTGCTTTCTTCCATAGGTCTAAGCTTTGCAGTCAGCGCTGTAATCTTTGGAACCTTGCTTCAGGCTTTGGCCGTTCATAGAACCTATTTAACAATCTCTGGAACTGTGGTCACGGTCACGGACTATTCAACCGCTTTGCCGGTTGCAATCGTTGCTGTGGTTATTCTTTCGCCTGTTTTCTATCTGGGTTTTATGAAAGTAATGAAGAGAATTTTGAAGTAGGTACTAACATATTCCAAATACATTGGCCTCAGTTACCTATGCGAATCCTAGGATTTCGATTTTGCAATGAACCCGCCGCCGATGCCAGCAATCACAATACCAATGATTAGAAGCAATAATCCAATGGAATAATATGGGTCCGAAGACCCACCTCCAACGCAATTACTACCATATTCATTGCAAACTGGTAGAGAAGTGTACCTTATTGATAGCATTATGCCACCAGCTAGGGCACAAGCTATGCCGATGGCTGCGATCAACCATGCTCTCATTTTGAATTCTTCAATCACAAACGGGCATCAAATAAGCTGACCCCATAATTGAGAAAACAAAATACTGAAAGCTAGCAGCCAGTGTTAAAGTTTTGATCAGCGTAATTGCCACCAAAGTATACGTTTGAACTATAGCACATGTTAGATGTTTCAACTGTGTTGCTTAAAAGTGGCCATGATGTCCAAGACATACTACCGGAATCAGTAGCGCTTTCTGAGTATCCGCTCGTAGAAGTGAACGTTGCCTTACTTCCGTCACCTAAGCCAAGTATATCACCCTCGTGCGTCCACTCGCCAGTATTATCGTGAAGCTTCCATCCTCCAATTGTCTGCTCATAGACTATCACGCCTTGGTTATTCCATATCACGTAATAAACTCCGGTAATGTCGTTGTAATCTTGTGATAGCCAAGCCACCTTCAGTATTCCACCAGCCAGCACCGTCGATGGTGAAACGCCAGTGTTTACAAACACGCACCATTGATTTGTTCCTGTTCCTCCAGCAGGACAGTTTGATCCGCTCGTATCGTATCCTATGTAGACGCTGGCGGCAACATATGTGGAATAAACTTGCATCGAATCTTGAGCCCAGATATTCGCATATTGATCAAACAAATTCAATTGGGTGGAAAAACAGTGGCAATTTGCCTTGGAATCGCTCACGGTTATTTGAGTCAGAAAATTCCAGTA
>CADDZS010000116.1 GCA_902812485.1 archaeon | reverse complement strand
TGAACGAAACGGCTTGCCTTGCATCCTTAAGAGAAGATCGCAAAGCACTTTGAAGCCCTGTTAGACGGCGTGTGTGGAAGGCAAACATCTGTAGAGAGTGAAGAGTTTCCAAACCCAAGCCATCTAGACTCTGAAGAATTAGCGGAATCTAGCGCGATCCAGATCCCTTTCCTTCTTTGTTGTTTTCTTCCATTGTTTGTAATGTTCGTGGCAGAGGAAAACACGCTTTTCCCCTGAAACACTAAGCCCTCCACTTCCGAATTTTTCCTTGCTGATAGATCTTTCTGCGCTTGTCTTACATCCGACCACAGAACAATTTACACCCTTGGATACCTTCCCCAAACGAAAATTCTACCTCCCTATTTTCATCGTGTTGCTCTCTAACATCTTGAGGAATGACATGACACATTCATCCCTTGATTTCAAAATTCTGATCATAACAATCAAGAAAGCGTATTTCTTATAGAAGGTATAAAGGGATATCATAATATCAATTAAGACACTTGTAAGCAGGAAGAAAGAAAGGAATATCCTCAGACATGGTTCTAAACAAACTTAGACAATCAATCAGTCCTTTCCTACTCTCTCTCGGGAAAATCATTGACAGAAAGGGTATCCCTGCCATCTTTTTCACAATCATGGGCGGGATAATATCGGGACTCTCTGCGTTGCTTTTTGCTTATTTGCCCCGGGCCACATATTTTGCAGCGATTGCTCTATTGATCGCAGGAATTTTTGACATGCTAGATGGATCGGTGGCTCGAGCTTCAAACAAGATATCTAAAGCCGGCTCGTTGAGCGACTCTACTGTTGATAGAATCGCAGAAATTGCTATCTTCAGCGGCATAGCTTTTGGAGGAGAGGCCTCTCCTGCCCTTGTTGCGGCCGCCCTTGGTGCATCACTTCTCGTAAGTTATTTACGCGCGAAGGGAGAATCTCTTGGAGTTCCGGTTTCAGGCTTAGGAGTTGGAGAAAGAGCTGAAAGGGTGATCGTCTTGATCGCATTTTCCTTTTTTGGAATAGTTTCCCTGGGCTTATATCTTGTTCTAATTTTGGCTTCAATCACCGTGATCCAAAGGTTTTACAAAATCCTTCGAACCATCGAGATTCAAAAGGACGCGGCGGGAATGCTTTCTCTTTAGGCTTGCCGGATTTCAGTATGCAAGCCTTCTTTCGTCCTTTGCCCTAACCTTTACAAGACCATAGTGAACAGCACAGGACACGCAATAGTATTTGATGGTCTTTGGGGCAGCAATGTATGCGCCAGCCGCCCTTAACTCGCGAGCGAGTGTCGGTTCAACCAAACTCACTCTCGAAGTCATTTTCTTTGCCTTATCCCTCGGGACTTCCCTCCCACAATTGCTACACTGAACTGTATCCGAGCTACCCTTTCCTCCCTTCGCCCTTCCCCTGCTCTTTCTTTTCTTTGTCATTTTTCTATGCCTTTTTGATGAAAAGTTGCTCGGCTTTAAACTTGAGGCTTTCGGATTTAGCCATGTGAGTCAGATTGGCCTCCTATTGTAAATCTCCAAGATTCGAGCTTGCCAAAGAAGAGAATCCTAAAGAGACTTAATTCATTCGTAACGTGAAATAAGAACAACGAAACCGACGAATATCAGAACCCCTGCCATGAAATAAAAGATCGGCACGAGCTGTGGGATCAGAGTAGTGAGGCTAATCTCGTATACGAAAACTGCGCCTGAAATGATGCAAAGAAGGGCGATCACGCGAAGGAGGGCGTCTATCCTTTGCTGAGAAGTCTTGAGAGTCTTCGACATTGTTATTGTTTCAACAACCAGGAACAGAGCTTCGGCCGTCTCGTGGTATAAACACTTTGCCTAAACCCCCTCCTTTAGAGATTTGAAGCTTTTTGGCCGCTTTGTTCAGCTTGTTTTTCCCTTCGAACTGCAGAAAGAAGATCCTTTGCCCTGCTTGTGGTTGACCAAGAGAAAGAAAAGTAGGATCCTCAAAAACGACGCCGGAATCCGAGTGTAACTGTAAAGGTGATGGAGGAAATCTGTGTTTTGTTTCTCTTTTTTTCCTTTCAATCGAATGTGTGTAGATTGCACTCAAATCAGCAAAGACTAGGTGTGTGTTTCACTATTAGTAGGGACCGGAGAGCAAAAGGTAGAGCGGTCTACTACATTGATTTGGCTTCTTGCATTTTCTCTTTGAGATAATTGTCCACTATGAATGGAAGACCGTATTTCGAGAATGCTTCTAACTCGCTCTTTCTCTTCATCTTAAGATATATGTCGAGCTCCCTCTGCCACACGCCGCCTGTATACCTGGGGTCTTTCTTGAGTTCTTGGGCTCTTTTGATATCCGCCTCGGTCATCTGGTCGGTAGGAAGCTTGTACTTGATAATGTCACTAGCCCAAACACCCATCCACTTCGCAGAAGGCACAGTTAGGTCGCGTAAATGCGCCGCATTTGCAGATCCAGATATAATAACCATCGCAATGTGTTCTCCGTAAACATCTCCATCAGTCATTATGTACACCGGCAGGTTCAGCTCTCTATTGAGCCTGTTAAGCATAAATCGAGTTGATCTCGGTGGCTGTCCTGCGGTATCAATGAGAATTGCCTTGTACTTTTCGTGAACTTTCTCTTCCACAAATCGAGTGAAAATACCGCCCTTCTCCACAGCGATTACCATCTCGGCTGAGGTGTCGACAAACTCTGCTGTGCTCAGAGAAGGGCCTATCTGGTAACCGTCTGGGTGTGATGAGAAATTGAGTCTCTTCCCCTCGTAGCCTGGCACTGTGTATTCAATCGTCAGGTCGCCGAAAATCGCGCTTCTCTCTTCCGGATAGACCCTGAAATCTTCCCTCGGTCTTGAGAGGAGAACTTCGAGATCGGTTATTATCTCATCAGATTCTGCCTGATCGACAAACTCCATATTGTATGCTTGGGATGAATAGTAAACTTCTCTAAGTGTGCTCGTTCTGCCCTGATTGACTAGCTCGTTTGCATAGTAGGCGAGCCAGAGGAGCTGAGTAAATGGTCTGATGTGTTTGATATTGCCCGATGATCTTCGAACCCGAGTCGAGCCAAGTATGTACTGCTTCAGATCTGAATCGTAAACAATGTTGCTAACTGATCTGCTTGGAAAGACAAATTCTGGAAACTTGCCAGAATCAAGCTGATCGTAGGTACTTTTCCCTATTTCCTCTAGAAGCTTGAGAAGTGCTTCCTTACGAGCCGTTATCGAACTCTTCGAGGCTTTGTTGCTTTCCCCTTTCAGAGATTTCCGTCTTTCTTCCTTTCTTTGTTCTTTCGCTGTCATGACTTACATTCAACCTTCGATGGTTACCTATCACGTCGTCCTTCCCTTTCGGTTCATTGTTATCATCATTGTTGTGCTTACCCAAGATCTCGTTCTTGACTGAAGACTGAGCTTCGGCAGGCACAGATCTACCGATTGCTTGCGAATCAATCTTTGCTTCGGTTTGAGCTTCAATTTGCTTTCCCGAGGTCATAGTCATCATCTCTTCAAAACCTTCCCAAGCTTCAACTGAGGTAGGCTCAGGGCTGACCTCCTCCTCTCCCTTGAGTAAGGATTTGTAGTTTGGAAGTCTATCTACTTTAGCTAGGCCTGCAGAGAACCTAGCTATCAGGGGGAGGTACTTTCCGTAAATGTTCATCTTCTTCTTGACAAATTCCATCGATCCTTTCTTTGAGAGGTAAACCGAGAGCTTTCTCAGGACATCCCTCACTGCGTTCTTCAATTCACGTTCTATTTCAGGTCTATCCGCAAGATACTCCTTGCCCACTGTTTTGTATGGTACCTTTGTCGAACACACATGAGTGATCAAGGCTAGAGGAGAATCCTGAGGGATTTTGTATCTCCGCCAATCGATTTCCTCATTGATGACCTTGAATGCGACATCGTTTGCTTCGTCATAGAGTAGAGGAATCCTGTTTGCAAATCGAAGGAGCTTGATACCCGGCTGGATCACCTTGCCGCCGTAAGCCAGCCCAACTTCGACTATGAAGGGGAAACCGGAGTAAGCAGAAGGCGGGCGGATTGATTTTGCTATAAATTCCGGCTGAAGTTCTTTCATTATTCCAGCCTCCATGATTTCTTCTCCGAGCGGAGAAAGACACGATGCATCTGGCGCAAGAAAACCATCGAACTGATGCAGAGCATTCACGAAGTGAACTGCTTCTTCGTTTGTTAGGCTCTTCGGTTTCGCAAGCTTGTCAAAATGAGCAAACTCGAGAAATTTTTCGGCAGTTTTCTCTCCAACCCTGTGAAAGTTCGTAGTCATGAATTTCACTAGGTTCGGCTCATTGGTTTGCTTCAAGAGGCGCCTTAATGCCTCAACGTCAATCCCGTGTGGGTGTGGAAGCGTCTCCATCGGTGGGGCAGGACAAACTGTCGTTGCTCTTTCGTAAGTTATCGTATTACCATCAGGATCTATGAAAGTGATTTGAGCATAAGGCGTCACGACTGCGGTCTGTTTGAAGTAATCCTGAATTTTCTGCATTGCTCGGAGATAGTCTCCCATCAATGTAAGCCGAACAGTGGTCCCTGTTTTTCCGTTCGCAGCTTCGGTTTCGTGCCTCAGGATAATGGGCTTGTTTTCCTGTATGTCGATAAGCATGTCGAGGATGTGCCTGGTTCTCCCGTCAAATGATGAGGATATCGTAACTGGCTTGTTTGTCGTGATCTGCGCGTAGAGGATGGCCATAGTTCCACCCATTCCAAACATACCGCGCGATTGCTTGAGCTTGTATTTCGAGCCATAAAACACTCGACCGAAGGCGTTTGGGAGGTGGCGAGCTTCTATCCCAGGACCATTATCCTCAATGGTAAGCACATACGCCAGCTGATCTCCAGATCTAGTCCCTTCAGGACTCTGCTCTATCCTCACAGTTATCTCGGGAAGTATCTGAAACTGTTCACAGGCATCCAGACTGTTTTCCACAAGTTCTCTTACCGAGGTATAGAGAGCTCTTGCCGGGTTGCTAAACCCGGCCAGATCCCTGTTTCTGTAAAAGAATTCGCTTGGGGATATTTCGGAGTAAGTGACTTGCCGACTTGCTACCACTTTCAAAAATACCTCAAACTCAAATGGCTAGAATTCTAGTGATGGATATGTTGAAGATTCTCAGGCTTTGCTTTTTCTTTTTTCGGTTGGGATTTTCTAAAGCGGTGAGATAATAAACATTGTACTGGAAAAAATTGATATTTCAAGCTAAGTTTCGTTCTCTTCGGGCGGTGCTTGGGTCTCCCAAAGCTGGAGCCTTTCTAGTTTCTGCTTTGTTCTGTATCTTTGAAGCATTTGATAAGCGGCCTTATGGGTTCCACCGGACGCAAGTTTCTCAATTGCATCTTGAGCAACCCTGGACTCCTTCATTTCTCCGATTATTGCTGCTGTATGACCAAAAATGGAAATTTGAGTTTCGCTCAGCTGCTCTATTATGCGCCGAGCTTTGCCGTCTGTGCCTATGAGCCTACTCCGGATTCTCTTCAGAGCGTTTTCAGATTTGCCGGAGTACTGCCTCAGGTCGATTATCGTGAGCATCTTTCCTTCTTCTAAGAGTCCCATTGCTTTCTCCGGTGAGAAGCCTCGACCTATGGCCGACACAACATCTGCGGCTCGAAGAGAATTCAAGTTCTCCGAAGAAGCTTCCTGAGGGTATGATAGAATCACGTCTCCTGTAGTGCCGTCAATATCAAGCTTGACGCCACAGCGCCTTTCGATCTCCGCTTTTACACTTCCCTCTCTGCCAACCAGCACCCCCACTCTTTCCAAAGGTATCCTTATCAGCCGTTCAGAGCGGACAGACATGTTAATCACACCGCCTCACTCGAACCACTTCCCTTTGTTCTTAATTATATGAGATAGAATTTTCTGTTCCTCAAAGACTCGAACGCTTCTCTTTTGGAAGAAATTGTTTATGTTTTGGATATCTCTTTTGAGGAATTCTTCCGAAGAAGGATGATTCACAGAAACTGCAGAACCAAAATCGAAGAGAATGTTCTTCCCTTGATACTTGAACACGTTGTACTCTGAAAGGTCTGCGTGCACAAGGCCTGCCATCGAATATAGTGTCTTGACTGATTTCATTATTTCAAGATAGTCCTTCTTCTTCACCTCGGTCTCCAGAAGCAGTGGAGCCCTTAGCCCGTTTGAATCACCGATGAATTCCATGACAAGGACATTGCCCTCGAAGGATTCAGGCTTTGGAACTCGAACACCCGCGTCGTAGGCCTGCTTCAGGTTTGTGAACTCCTTTCTTGCCCATGTTTCCGCCATCCCTCTGCTGTCCCTCCTGATTTTCTTGAAACGTGGGTCGCCTTCCACGTAACGCAGTCTTCTCTTGAAATCAGAGGATGCGACAAGGTAGACCTTCACTGCAACATTTTCACCGCTGTTTTTAACTCCCCAGTAAACTCTAGATTCCTTTCCAGAACTTACCACACCGTTCAGATAAGAGAAAGCGCCCTTGTTCATCAAAGAGTAAAGGACAAAGAGGGTCTTTCTATCAAAGACTTCTTCGAACACCTTCCTTTCTTCTTCGTTGTTTAGAAGTACTCTGTCTCGTTTGTCGGCGATTTCAGCCATCCTTTGTACGGCTTGGATAACCTTCGAATCCTGGACTCCCTCTTCGTCGTTCCTTTCCCTGAGATGCTTCATATCAATCAACCAATTTCAAATGCAAAGACGCCCTCAATCGAATCCTTAGAACAAAGGTAAACAAAAGGATTCAAAGGGAAAGGGGAGAGAGAGGGGATTTTCTCCTTCCATTCCCCCAACTTAAATCCTCAAATGGGAAGGTAGTTTGGTAAAAAAAGAATAGTGAAAGAAGGATAAAAGAATCCGGTTTCGGGAACTAAATTCCTTGTTCAA
>CADDZS010000115.1 GCA_902812485.1 archaeon | reverse complement strand
CTAGCTAAGCGCATCCCTGCATCGGTGCAACAAACCTCAAAACATCTTATGCGTCTTGTTGATTGTAAGTTAATCGAAAAAACTTCGGATGCGACTTACACAACTACTTCGTACGGGCGTTTGATCTGCCAGATCCTACCGTCACTAAATTTTGTATCAGAGCACAGAAAATATTTTTCGACGGATGACGTGTGCTCGCTACCCCCTGACCTACTGTTTCGAATCGGGGAGCTGTCCGGAAGTAAATTCCAGGATCACGTTACAAACGTACTGCTCGAGTGCCAACATCTTTTGGGGATAGCAGAGAACTACTTCTGGTGGAGTATAGACGAGCCTCTTCCGTGGTTCATAAAAAGGGAATTTGGACCGAATATGCCAATTCGGGTGCTTCTGCCCTCGACGAGTAAAGCAAGCGCTTTAATTAGGGCACGGCAGATAGTTGGGGGCCGGGTAGACTTTAGATTCGCCAAAAAAATTCTCGCCGCAATCGCTTTGAACGAAAAAATAGCTGGCGTAGTTTTCCCCGACGCCGAGGGCAGACTTGATTACAGTTCAGGGTTTATCAGATATTCCTCAGAATTCCAGAGATGATGCTATGATCTATTTGAGTGGATGTGGAAATCTGCCTCGTCGATCTGGCCTAGAGAAATTGAGCAGGAGATGTCTGGGGAATCCCAGATCGCCTAAATTTCAACGCTCATGTTGATTCTGTAATCCGCTTTCATATGTTCACTTAGCTGCTTCGAGTCCACGAAGGTCGTTCTGCAACAAGCAAGAGCGACCTCGAATCGGGTAATGTTGTGATCCTTTTGCATGTGCGATGTAAGTTTCTCAGAGTTATCGTACATGATGCCGCAGCATTCGTATCTCGCCATTTTGATGCTTTCACAACAGTCTCGACCGATCTGAGACTATTAAGCCTTTCCTTGCAATCTGGACTAGTTTCCATAACTTCGTGTTTGATGTTCAGCAAGGCAATCTAGTTTTGTTCTTTGAAAACGAGCGAATTTATGCCCCCTCCTAGCAACATCCACTCACTTCTCAAGTTGAACAAACCTAGTAATGTCTCTCTTATTGTGCATCATTGCAAGTATGTTCAATTTTACAATTTAGGCTTTCAATGTCCACTGAGGAGCAGGGTTAAGAAGGTCAATGGGACATCTAATGTATTCTATCGCATGTGTAGTTGTCGATCGTTAAACTTGGAAGTAGAATGTATTAGAAATTGCGTTGAACGTCACACTTGAGACACGAATTCAGATATGTCACAGTGCTGCACGAGTATCAAGATTGCAGCAAGAGCCCAATCAATGGTCCGTGTCAAAGGAAATTTGCGGAAGGGCGCGTATGAACTCCTCCACCTTGAGGAGAAGCTTTATCCCTTGAGCAGAGAAGCTCTCATTCGTCATAACGCCTTTCATTTACTCGTTTGTTTTGAGCTCAAGCTCCTTGTTTTATGAATCGTTAAGGAACTCAAGAGCATATCATTCTGTCTTAAAATCCTACATTTCTTATTGCCCTTCCGCATTTCTCGGACATACGAAATTGTTTCCCTGCTGTGAAAGGTCTTGAATCTTCATCTGATGATCAAGCAAAGCACTTACCAGAATGTCAAATCCGACTTGTCACGTGGGAAAGAAAGAGTTGCTTGATATTAATTGGCACCCCAGCCGTTCTTGGAAGATAAGACTCTTGTACTACAAATCCGTACCTCGGAACAGTAACACTTGACCGCAAATTACTTTAGCCGATAAAGTCACGCTTGCTTCGCGAAAAGCAAGAAAAATGTCAGAGAAAAGACTTTACGAATACTCTCCATGCATGAAATGCAGAAGGCATCCGCGATTCCCCAATACTCCGCCCATTACACTTCACATCGAAGGAAAGTGCCTCCTGTGTAAGGAACAGCTGGAATCCGATCTGGTTGATCATGTTGAAGAGAGTAAGTCGAAGAGAGCCGCCGAACAAGTGCTAAACTGAGAAAGTTGTGCTCTTTCTTTTCTCGCAACCATGTAGCGCTTTGAAGTTCACGCTCAGCCATTTAGATTTTGAATGGTTCTAAATATCACTAACCATGTGGAGTAATAGCCTTGACCGAGATTTTACTTCAAAACGGCAAAAGGTCACCAAAAAGACAACAATTCCCACAGCAAGCTGAAATACGCTCAAGTTCAAAGTCCTATGCTGTTTATTGCATCGCCAGAATTTGCATCGATCACTAGGACGATCTTTTTTCCCTTGTGGTCATAACGAGCAAACCAAACTGGCGCGTGAAGAAGCTCTCCGTCCGCGATGTCTTCCTCAGTGTTTATCTGCTGAATCATATGGTGCTGCTCGTGAGCCTTCTGCGACTGGAGCTGATCGACATATGTCTTCGCCTGATACTTTGCGGCGTCTTCACTTACGTCTCCGTTGAGAACCTTCACTCCCTTGGGTATCTTTGAAACGTCAAATAGTACCCTCTCATCGAGCTTGAACTCATACTCCTTCGGCTGATATTGAGTCAATGCCTTTAGGGCAACGACAGGAAAGTTGTAGTTGCAGTCAAGAGTGTACGAGCGTTTTGCTCCTCCCCCGCCGCCTCCAACCATTCCTCCGATGAGAGTTCCCTCGAGCACACCAGTGCCAAATCCCATTCCTCCGCGCCTACCTCCTCCCATCCCTCCCATTACACCGAGAAGAGCCGCAGTTGTCGCAATTGTTCCAGCCTCGACCGCGACATCGGTAGCGACCATATTCGTTCTAGCCGAAACAGGGATGATCCAATACGGCACATAGCTGAGCGTTAGCTCTTCCTGAGTAGAGGTTTCCTCCAAGTGACGCTTGAGAAATCCTCTGTCCATGAGAGATCTGATTCTAGCCACAGCCTGATCCTTGTCCGCAAGCTTGAGAGGAAGCATAGTATGCTTCTCGATGTTTTTCCATCCCTCGTTGGCGAGCGTAATACTGCTCCCGCAATACTCGCAAGTGATCACCATCTCTCCAAACTTTGGAACTATAGGAGCCCCGCAGCTCGGGCATTTCAGCTGTGTTACCCCGGAGGGGGCAAACACTTTTTCCGAGCTGGATGCTGAAGAAGCAGTCGGACCTGCAAATCCTGCGGTTCCTACCTGACCTGAGCCAGATAAGCCGCCAGAGACAGGTGCCCCGCACTTCATGCAAAATGAAGCGTCGTCTGGCAACTTTGCTCCGCACTTCATGCAAAACATTTCTTCGGTCTAATCGCCTCCTTCCTTCTTCTCATTGATAGCATAACAGCTATGGTATCTTAGCTCCACAGTTAGGACAGAACTTCACAGGATTCGTAAGGACGAATCCACAGCTCGGACAGGATTTACTTTGTGACTGAACACTTGGAGCCGGAGTCCCGCAGTTTGGACAGAATTTAACTCCTGGATTCAAGGCGCTTCCGCACTCTGAGCAGAAAATCTTGCCTGTTCCCCCGCCAGCCGCTGCCTGTTGTTGTTGTTGCGGCGGCTGAGCTTGCCCTTGAAGTAGCTGCTGCTGGCTTGCCCCACAATTTGGGCAGAAGCTGTTGCTCACCGGAATGAGCGATCCACATTTGATGCACGCCTTTGTCGGTGGTTGAGCCATGCCTGCAGCCATCTGACCACCGACCGCATATCCCATTCCCATACCCGCTCCGAGACCGACTCCAATTCCAGCCCCGGCTCCAGCCGCCCCCGAGGGATTCTTCGCCGCATCCACCATGGCCTGCCCCGCCTGATACTGAAGATAGTTGACCCCGAGAACTGACATCTCTGATCTCGTGTCAACCGCCTTCTGAACTTCTTCGGGCAAACTTATGGTGAGCCCTGAGATTTTGTTGATTTCCACCCCATACTGGGCGAAGTTATCCGGAGCAAGCGAGAGAATCACCTGTTCCAAATTCGTGAGATTCGCAGCGAGATCGGTGATCTTAAGACCTTTCTCCTTCATCTTTCCCACAGCGTTGTAAACGAGAAGAACCATTTGTTCCCTGAGCCTTGATTCCACGTCCGCCGACGTCTCGGCGTTGAAAGTGCCCACGAATTGGTTTATGAAATTCTCGGGGGAAGAAACCCTCCACCTGTACTCCCCGAAGAGTCTCAGGTTTACTATCCCGAACACGGGATCAACAAACTGGTACGGCTGGGCGCTCCCGAACTTGCCATCCATGTATCGCTTCTGAAGGTAGTATACTTCGGCCTGTTGCTGGACTCCTGTGAAGAATTTCAACAGCTTACCAACTACAGGCGCATTGAAATCAGTCAGTGCATATCTGTTCGGCTGGTCAAAGTAGGTCAGCACCTTTCCATCTCTGTAAAATACGGCGATTTCGTCCTCTCTTACAACGATGTTGTCGTTCAGCCTTATGAGCCTCGGAACTTTCCACATCACGTTCCCCACCTTATCGGCATCGTTCCACGCGATTGTGGTGGATCCCAAAACACTGCCTCCACTCCCTGGGATCGGAGTCACCGTTGTGTCAGTTGAACGATC
Organism: archaeon; assembly: GCA_902812485.1. Classification (GTDB taxonomy): domain Archaea; phylum Thermoproteota; class Nitrososphaeria; order Nitrososphaerales; family CADDZS01; genus CADDZS01. The sequence goes on along the minus strand of CADDZS010000115.1, from coordinate 2,382 downwards.
CTTTCTTCCGAACATTTTGTTTTCAATTCACATCCTATCTTTCTATTCTTACGTTCCCTAGTTGCCTTTCCTTTCTCTCTTTTCCTTCTTCCTAGATGATCATCGTATTTTTCAGGTGGTTCATTCGCATCCTTCTTCTCGTCACTTTCTTCTCATTTGAGCAGAATTCTTTCGACTGCCTCGATCCTCTGCTCCCAAGCCGTCTTGAATTCTGAAAGCGCATCTTTTACTCTTGCGAGAGCCGCATTGAATCCTGAGGCATCCTGACCCGAAGAGTAGCTTAAGCTCGGCGGCGAGCATGCGTTCTCGAGCTGCACAGCAGAATTCACGAAATTGTAATCGTATTCGTAGAGTCGATTCAGGGTGTCCTCTCCGACCTTGATCGTGGCTGCAATTCCAGAATACCCCTGAGCGGCGTGCCTCACCTCACCGCTCAGCCCTTGAACTTCAGAAATGAGCGAACCAATCTTTGTGAGATTCTGATAGTCTCCCTGACTTGCCATGTCCTTTCGGAGATCTTCGAGTTTTGATTTCGCACTGTCAAGCTTGTTGGCGACTTGCGTTCTCAAGAGCTCGTCAGCCGCCCTTAGATCTTCGAGTTTTCTATAGGTACGCAGCCCAGGAACCAAAAGTTCGAGCTTTTTAGCAAATCCCCTACTTGCATCGACTTGCTCCCGAAGATCCGGATTTTCTGAAGCCAAAGCCTTTTCCTTCTAAATCGAAGGACGATGAACACGCATATAAGGAAAAAGGTCGCTGGACGCCCTCTCATTCGGATGCGAACTGAGAACAGAATTTACTTGCATACTACTCGAAAGGTTCTCACATAGTCAAGAAAAAGGAAGGGGAGGACGACGAAGACGAAGGGCTGAATCACGAATCCGCTAAGACAAAGATCTTCGATGGTCTTTTTCCTGTTTGAGAAGAGATCTGGCTCTCTTTTTGCTATCGAGAAGTGGTGCGTGACAGCACAGCATTCGCGAAGCGGTAGCTATACAGCTTTGTGATAAGCAAACCAATCAAAATCAGAACCCCGAGCTGAGCAAAAGCGAATTGGATCGCGACATACACTATTATTGGAAGAAAGACAAGGCCATACTTTCCTGAAGAACCGAGACCCAAAAAGAGCACAAACAACCTTGAGAGAAAGCTGGTGTTGCCGTTTCGATATCTTCCAACCCACGAATCAATCGCCCTGAGCGTGCTAGCCGTCCTAATTCTCGTGAGAGATCCCCCTCCCCCCTCTCTCCCTTTCTTGCCCTACTTCTCCTTCCTCTTGCTCATCTGGTGCTCTTCTCTTGGCTACCAGTAGAGTATATTACATTTGTCGAGTGGAAATCCACGATTTGATAAGCTTTCTCCAAAAACTGACCGTATAGTGCTTCTCTCGTTGAAAATATTCTAAAAAATGAGCCAAAAGGCCTCGTTTTCCGTAGAGGCGATCTTGTTAATCACAGTTCGCCTGCCATCTTTAGAGAGCGATTGTGACCACATACAGCAAAGCATAGATTGGAACAATTGAGTAAATCCATTCGTGGTGCCAGAAGGCATTCTTTCTAATCCTTGGCCAGTATTTGTCGCCGAGAAAGTCAACAGCAAGAGTCGCACCTGCAATCAGAAACATCGAAGCAATTCTGAGCCATAGTCCGTCCCAGTCAAGACGCATGTAACCGAGGAAGAGGAGCAGAGAAAAAACTGCGTAGATCGCAGGTGTCACGTAGTAGATGCACACATGGTGTATTCTGTGCCCTTTGAGATAGAAGGGCTTTGCGAAGCCTCTCCTGTACATCTCTGTTCCTAGCTTATCGAGTGCGTATAGAATCATCAATAGGATCTCAAAGCCCACGAGCAATCCGACAACGAAAAGTTGCGAGTTTCCAAATTGAGCCCTGGGGGATGGACTTCCAATTGTCATGATATTCGGAGCTATCTCCGATTTCGGTATTTTAGTACTGCGATTTCTTGTTTCATAATGAAAACGTTTAGATCTTTGGTTCTTCTCATCATTCAAAGCTTTCAATAGAACATTTGGAACACTCTATCCTCTACAAATTTTCAAACAGATACGTGTTTCGAATTGATATTTTTATCACAATTTTTGTCTCCAGTTAGTTTTCTGCCGTACAATTAGATCATCACAGATCAATCCCATCGAAAGATTTCTCAATGGGACGGACACTCAAAAATGGAGTCATGCATTGACAAAGAAACTCGGCTCAGGCTTATACTTCGATCCACTCTTTTCTCATGTCGCTTAATTGCTCTACGATACCAGTGAGATTCTCGAGCTCTTTGATTTTACTGGTTGAGCTCAGCAAGAGAGAGACATTAACAATTTGTTCTTATTGCTGCTGTGTTGCACGATTCAAGCACGTAGTCTAG
>CADDZS010000114.1 GCA_902812485.1 archaeon | reverse complement strand
GAGCGTCTTTACAGTCGCAAGTGGCACCTGCAGAAAAGGGAGGCTGGGCTCAAAGTGATAACGTACAACCTGAGGCAGCAGATTAGGTTCAGAATACGGATGGAAGTAGAGTTATGGGACTAAGCCATTTCTTGCGAAAGCTTCATATCAGGAATTCAGTCAAAGAAATTCGTTGATTCATATGGTAGACCTCTCTGAGCTAGATTTCAAGCCGAAGCCAATAGATAGAGACTTCCTTTCAAAACCCAACGAATATCCTGTTACTGGAACCCATAAAGGGCACGAAGTGAGAGCAGAAGGCATTCAGCGACTGGATGCGAACGGAAAGCCATATCCAACAAAGCTTGGAATTCACGGGACATCCGTAGGTGTCGACTGGGATTGTTGCATAGCTGATGGGGGCTGTCTGGATGTTTGTCCCACTTCAGTGTATGAATGGGCACTTAATCCAGGTATGATTGGAACGGGAAATGACCATAAAATCGAGAAGGGGAGCGAGGAGTGGAATACTTACAGAACTGACAAAACAGACATGGTTAGGGAACAAGATTGCATTTTCTGCATGGCTTGCGAAACAGTCTGCCCCGTTATAGCGATAAAAATCACGCCTCCTTGAAACTTCTTTTCGTAAAAAAGATTAATACAGTCTAAGCTAGCCTTTCTCATCGTATAGGAGGGGGAAACTGAGTTTGTCGCTAGAAAGAGACCTGATGACTTGTCCAAACTGCGGTAATATGATCGACAACTGTCAATGCGCCTGCCCGTATTGCGGTCAAATCAAAGAAGACGATTGTGCGATAGGATACGGAAAAGCTACCGGCGGAGGTTAGTTCTGAGAATTGTCTTTGATTTCCTCCAGAACGAATAATTTGAGCTGGATGATCGGAGGGGCGCAAGGTAGTGGCGTCGATTCTTCTGCAAACGTTTTTTCAAGAGCTTGCGTTCTTGCCGGTCTCTGGGTTTACGGAACTAGGGAATACTACTCCAATATCAAGGGGCTCCACAGTTACTTTGAGGTCAGAGTTAGTGATAAACAGATCAGATCCAAAATTGACGAAGTTGATCTCCTAACTACTTTCGATGCCGAGACTCTAATCAGGCACGCGGAGGCAGTTAGACCTGGTGGAGGGATAATTTACAATCCATCGCTTGTCCGTTCCGATATTCGGAAAGTCGATACACTAGAGGATAACATTGTCGAGAAGATAACAGGCAGATTAGTAGGGCAGGGGTTCACTCCAAATGTCACGGGTTTACTTGATGAAGCAAAGCGGAGAGACATTCAGCTTTTTCCCGTAGCTTACGATCAAGTAATTAGTCAGACTGCTCAGAAGATTGGTGAGACTCAGCTCAGTAAAGTATCGAGAATTATCAATGTGCTGGCCGTTTCTGCTTCTATGGCTGTTCTTGGATTAGATGTAAACTATGTGGAAAGAGCCGTCGAAGCAATCTTTGGAGCCAAGAAAAAGGTAATCGAAATGAATGTTATAGGAGCGGAATTGGTTTACAACGCGATAAAAAGTATCGCCCATCCTCCCTTTTCTGCAAAACTCGCACCCGTGGAAAATACAAAACCAAGAATGTTTGTAGCAGGAAATCAGGCGGTCGCCTTCGGGAAACTAGTCGGCGGATGCAGAATGCAAACATATTATCCGATCACCCCTGCATCTGATGAAAGTGAATTTTTAGAATCGCATGAGAATTTCAAATTGCTTGACGGTTACTCGCATGACGGCCAAGGTTCAATTGTCGTAGTCCAGACGGAAGACGAGATCGCCGCGATCACAATGGCCATAGGTGCCTCACTAACAGGAACAAGAGCTTCCACCTCTACTTCAGGTCCGGGTTTTTCGCTTATGGTAGAAGGGATGGGTTGGGCGGGCATGAATGAAGTACCGGTCGTGATCACTCTATATTCTAGAGGAGGCCCCTCGACTGGGTTGCCTACGAGAAACGAACAGGGCGATTTGCAATTTGCACTGCATGCTTCGCATGGGGAATTTCCGAGAATCGTTCTCTCATCAGGTGATATGGAAGAATGCTTCTATGACGCAATCAAGATCTTCAACTACGCCGAAAAATACCAGTGCCCAGCTATTCATATGGTGGACAAGGCGCTTGCGAACAGCAACATGACTATCCTACCACTCTCCGCAGAAAGAGCTCTAATCGATAGAGGGAAATTGATACTAGATGGGTCGAACCCGCAAGATGGCGGAACACCTTACAAGCGATTCAAGTTTACAGAAGACGGCATCTCACCCAGAGCCGTTCTTGGTCTCAAAGGGTACAGATTCTGGAACACTGGCGACGAGCACTCTGAGATTGGGCACATTGACGAGGATCCGGAGAATAGGATTAAGATGATGACAAAGAGGATGACAAAACTAGAAACTGCGGCAAGAGAGATTCCTGATTCTGAAAAATTCAACTTCTTTCCCGCTTCGAAGAGTAGTGCGGACGTAACAATTGTTAGCTGGGGCTCTTCAAAGGGAGCAATACTAGAGGGAATGGAGCTACTTCGTAGAGATGGAATCGATGCCGAGTTCCTCCAACTTAGATTAATGAGTCCATTTCCAACGGATTCTGTGAAGAAGACATTGTCCAAATCAAAACTAATAATTGACATCGAGCAAAACTACTCTGGACAATTGGCTTCCCTTATTGCAGAGAAAACTCAGATTGAGATAGTAAACAAGATTTTGAAATTTAACGGAAGACCAATTTCACGCGATGAAATTTATGACTCCGTAAGAAGCACAGTCAAAGCTCCACAAGAAAATGAGAGATTGGTGTTAGTACATGGCGCTTAAGCTCGCAGATGTAAAGACAGATCTTCACAATGACTGGTGTCCTGGATGTGGAGACTTTGGAATTGAAGCTTCAGTACAAATGGCGCTCACAGAAATCCCAGTCGATATCAACAGAGTAGTGATTTTCTCAGGAATAGGTTGCCACGGAAAAATCGTCCATTGGACGAATACATTTGGAATTCACACGCTTCATGGGAGACTAATGCCGTTTGCACAAGGGGCAAAGCTAGCAAATCCGGACCTAGAAGTCATAGCAATAGGCGGCGATGGCGATGGTTATGGAATCGGCGCGGGTCACTTTATGCATGCCGGAAGGAGGAATATCGATATGACCTACATCGTGCATGACAACCAGGTTTATGGGTTAACAAAAGGGCAAGCTTCTCCCACGCAGGGACTGGGAGAGAAGACAAAATCTCTTCCTGAACCCAATATCAATAGTGCGGTAAATCCAATCATGCTCGCACTTGCTTCTGGCTACACTTTCATTTCTAGAAGCTACGCCTTTGACTCAAGGCATCTAAAAGAGACGATCAAGCGCGCGATTGCGCACAGAGGCCTTGCCCTAGTGGATGTACTACAACCTTGCCCCACCTACAATGATATCAACACGAAGGACTGGTACGGAGGTGAAGATAGAAGAGACGAGAAAAACAGGCCTATCCCTAGGTGCTACGACATCGAGAAGACCACTGGTTTTGATCCAACGATAACTCCCGAAATGAGCATCGAAGAGGTTGAGAAGAAAACACTGAAAGTCATCGAGCTCTCAAAAGAATGGGGAGACAAAATCCCAATAGGAGTATTTTACCAGAACGAGCGCGTGTCGACTTACGAAGACCGTATCGCTGACAGAATCTCAACATACAAACAAGCATATCCCGCAAAGCAAACACTCGCCGGGAAAGATGCGAGACCCACTGTAGATTTGGAATATCTCTCGAAAGAACTTTTGATCTCTTAATTAGATTTCAAAACAGCGTCCGGATTAGGACGCGAGTATCGATGGCTCTTGTTAGGATTTTGTATGTGCAAAAGTTCTAGTTCCTTGGATCGCCACTAGTGCTTTGCATATTTTTCAATTTCCTTTGCAAGAAGCGTTCTGTGGCAGCGAGTAGGATCCTTGTCTGTGCAGAGCAACGTAATGTCACCTTCTTTTGATTGTTTTGCAAGCTCTTGGAGCTCTTCTTCCTTCCCTTTTAGACTCTTTCTGTATTCCTTGCTGAAATCTTCCCAGGTTATTTTACCACTCTTCCATTTCTTTATGAGATCCTTCTCGCTTCCCAGCTCCTTCATCCAAACATCGATCTTGTCTTTAGAAATTCCTCTCGGCCAGATTCGCATGACAAGAATCCTTTTGCCGTCTGTTCGTTCAGGTTTATCATAGACTGTTTTATCGGTCTTGATCATTTGAGTAAAATCGCCAGCAAATAATACAATGGATTAGTAGTTGTTTTGGGTGCTGGAGTCCTTAAGAACTTTGCATATGACATTTTGAATTGCAGACTAATGTCGCGCTTCCCGAATACCTTCGGGATTATTGATAAAACTGATCGCTGGCACATTCAAGATCAAGGGAGTTCAGCTCAATCGTAAGAAAGGGTCGAATTTTATTGCAAACAGAAGTTCTGAGCGAAGAGTCTAATGATTTGTACTTGAAAGAGCTTGTTCAAAAGCTCCTTGAAGAGCATCACGATTTTTCGTCTCAGACATGTAAAATTGAGCAAAGTATTGAGAAGACAGTTGAATTTGCAAGGATATCTGAAGTTTTCGTATCACTTCGTGAAGCTCTAATTGAACACATGCTCGTAGAAGAATCAGAAATTTTCCCAGAAGTTTCAAGGCGTGGCCTATTCACCGAGAGAGTGAGTGAAATCATGCAGCAACATCTTGACATTACTGCTGCGCTTGAAAACATGCGCTTTGCCCTTCATGGAAAGAACATGAATGCACTAAAAAGTGCCTTCGATGAGCTTTCAGCTGTGATGAAACTTCACTTTCCTGCTGAAGAGAGCGAAGTGTTTTCTTTAGTCTCCTCGTAGCCACAGCCGTGATGATGCCGCAAAGATTCACAACCCAAGCTGCCGTGTGACATTCCAAACGATTTTACGCTACTTGACAACCAGCACGTTACAGTCCGCATGTGTTACAACGCCGCTCGAGACGCTGCCCAATAGCAATTTCTTAAACCCGCCCAGTCCTCGGGTGCCAATAACTATCAAATCCACATTTTCCTCGCTAGCATATTGTATGACCTCATGAACTATTGATGAAGTTGGTTGGAGAGTTTTTCCTCTAGCGTTTTTCACCCCATGAGCTCTTCCGAGCTTCTCAGAGTTCGCAACAAGTTTTGAAGCCTGCTTTTCTGCTGAATTGATCAACCCTGTCATATCAACCGGTAGACTGGGCAAAGGAAAGGCTGATGCAACGAAGATTGGAACCGGGGCTACATTGACTATCAAAAGTTCTGCACTGTAGTCCTTTGCAAGTCTTACCGCTACTTCTTCAGCCTTTTTCGCATTTTCAGATCCATCCGTTGGCACCAGGATTTTTTTGGAGGGAAGATGCTTGAAAGACTCGAGTTTAGGCATTTCTACCGTTGCTTTCAAAAACTAGAGAAATTCTCTCCCTTCTCTCTCATCGCCGAACTTTCTCTTCCGTGCCCTCGCTTTCTAATGTACTTGGATCCGCAGATTGTCTACCTAGATAGCTCTTGACCGTTTTCTGTCGGATGCCAAAAAGAGGTTGGCTTTCTAGGCAAGAGGGAAAACAACCTTTTCCTCGCCTTTGTGGTGTGTCATTATCTCGTCGATGAATTCTAATATCTCCTTTCGCACTTTTTGTTCAGAGAACTCGTTTGTAAGATAAGGAAGTTTATCTTCGAAGAACTCTTTGATTCTTCTATGCTCCTGTAAGATGGAAACCGATTCAACTGAATCCTCCTTTGTTACCTTCGATTTCATAATCGCTCTTGCGACTATTGCTTCCTCCTCTACGGCATGTCGCAGTATTTCTGTGCTTACTGTGCGAAGCAAGCTTAGCGCGACCTTTATTTTTCCGCTCTCATAGTTTCTACAGATTTCAGCTACTCTTGATAGTTTTCTATCGATATCTCTGTGCTCATCTTTTAGCCGGTCAATCACTGTTAGTACATCTTCCTCGTAATCCAGTCTGTAGGTCATGCGTCTCTTTTCACCTCCCAAACGACTTGCCCATTGAAACGGGCCTGTTTTGTTTGTAAACTTCGGTAACATTCACCTTGACTAGCTGAATCGAGCCCGGAAAAACACTCAGCCATTGTGGATCGTTTACTACTTTGGTTTCCCCGTTGACTCTGATTCTTTGTCCTGTCTTCAGATCTATGAAGAGCATTCCGATGTGAGGATTTTCGAGGATATTTCCGAGGCTTTTGAATGAGCCATTTCCGAGATAATCAGGAAAGATGACTGTTTTTTCATCTATGACTTTTATTCTTAGTGATCTGTCATGTCTCCCTCTAAAACTTGCATCACATTCTCCTTTCCTGTTACTTGTTGCTATGAAAAAGAAATCAAATGTTTCGAGATATCTTGCAAGGTTACGTGGTATGAATGCAGTTATTGGAATGTCAGGTGTTCCAAATCTTTCCCTCAGCTGTTCCTCTCCTGAAAGAGCCACCACTTGCTCTTGTATCGTGTATGCCTCCAAATGTATTCGCCTTCACTGATAGATTTCTTTGATGCTCTACAATATAGACGATCTCCCAAAGATTTTCGCCAGTAATCTAGAGATCAGAGTTGCCTAGGATGGTAGCGTGGTACGGTGAAAAATGCACGTCTTCGCAAAATCTCAAGAATTTTCTCAGAGAATAGCTTAGAATGAGCTTGGAGTCATTCCAGTCCTTACTTCATTTTGATAGTAGTTGCAAAGAGGTCTGACAGAACAGATCTTACATCGCGGAATTGCTCTGTTGCATGATTCTGGTCTTTCAAAGGCTTCCCGCTGCTTGTGATGCCATTTTGGTTAGCTCGTTTTCTAGATAGATGCGATGAAGGCGTTGTAGATGGATGCCTTC
>CADDZS010000113.1 GCA_902812485.1 archaeon | reverse complement strand
CTTAGGATCAGAATCATGCTCGCTCATGATTATTGATTCAGCGAGTTCGGTTGTTTGAGATTGTTTCAGGCAATTTCTGTGCAAGAACTTGAATCCTCTCCGCTCTCCATCTCTTTGCACACACAGGGAGAAAGAGAGCATGATTGATGAGTGGGCAGCAATTGACTAACACAACGGAGTCAAAAGTTTAGATCATTACCATGCTCACAATAAGATAGAAGTGCATTGTATCTGACACCCGCGACCAATCAACTAGCTGGTTGTTTCTTGGTCAATCTTCACATTCTCTGAAATACGGAATCTTCAAACGCTTCCAGAGTGAAGAGACGTGGACGGGGAGGAAGAAGATGGGGCAGTAGCAGATATGTGGGAGGAATTGGCTGAAGCAATTTGAGTCCGCTGATTTGTGACACTCCTTAATCCAGCATCCCCAGATTTGAATAAAGATTCTTCAAATTTTCTTAGTATCTCTTCAGGTGTCTGTCCTTCGAAATATCTCAATCCACTCGCAAGAGCATAACTCCGAGCTTTCTCAGAGAAAGAGGGGATAACAAAGAGAACTGAGTCATGCGATACATCGCCGAATTTCTCATTCGCTTGGACGACTTCCTCCAATTCCGCAGGATAGCCAGACATTAAAATTTCAACTACTGTCTTCCTCTTTTCATCGGATCCTCCGATTATTTCCTCACTCCGGCGGAACAAGCTACCCATGACAAGGAGATCGAAACCATGATCTTCGCCTGAGATTCCTTTGACAAATGCAGGAGAAAAGACTTTGTATCCTAGACCCTGGAAGTACGCGACAAAGGTCTCAACTGGCTTGAGTGCCTTTTTCAAATTTGGCAAGTTTTCTAAGTTAAGAGTGTAGGCAAAAAGATACTCTTCCTGTTCGCTTTCTGGAGGAACGATCAGACCGCAATTCGAACATCGAAGTTTTGGTGAGCTCTCAGGATTCAAGGCTCCGCAATCTTGGCAAATGTACATGAGCCCCAGACTTCGATAGTCGGAACCAACAAGCTCAAGGGTTCGATTGCACTTTGGACAGAATAGATCACCACTTTCAGGCTTTCTGAAAACATCTTCCTTCTCTATCATTCCGCAGGCAAAGTGCTCTATCACTTTTTTCTTCACGAGTCTGATTGAACCGCAGCTAGGACACTCGCTCCTAAATTCTAAGCTCGACGACCCGCAGTCGCGGCAGTGAAGCACCTTTTCTCTTGGTGTTGGATCGAGATACCCCCTTCTTGCAAGTGAGTTCAGTGCACTTTCTTGCCTTGAAGGACTCCAACCGAGGCTTGCAAGGTCCTCGTAGTAGTAACCGCCCTGCCTCGTTTTGTCGAGCTTTGGACTGATTTCAGAGACCCGGCCAAACAAGAAAAGCTCGGCTATTATTCGCTCATCACTTCTGAGTGGCGAGTTGACAAACGCCGGATCGTTCGACCTCTCAACTCTTGCTGCCGCAAGGGGAGGTGCCAGAATCGCATTTTGCTTTTGAGGATTAGCAGATTCCTTTGCAAATTCAGTTATAGCTGGATTTCTAATCCTGGGAGAAGACTTTGGTAGTTGCTTTTGTCCCAAAGATGCTCCACTGGGGCTTTGTCCTGGAGAGCCTCGGAAGCCACTCCCTCCGATTGGAGGTGGTAGCTCGACTTCCATCGACGAACGACTGAATTGGCGGCGACCCGCGCCATATCCAGCGAGTAGTCCCACTTCCAATACTGCAACGGCAAGGAGGATTGCCCCAATCTCAGCGTCATTCGAAGTGACAAGATGAGACTGCTTCAGAAAGGAGACAAGTTTTGGGAAGAAGGGAATCCTGAAAAGAGAAGATGAGAAAAACAAAGCGGCTACCCAGAACGCAGAGCCCGTTAAGAATACCACTCCTCCAAAGGCAAGCCCGCTTAGCTTAGAGCTTCCAAAACCGATAGTCATTCCTATGAAAAGCATAACAAGTACTAGGGTAACCGTTCCCACGAGGCTTAAGATTGGAATCACTTCTTATTACCTCACTATTTTTTCACATTTCAACACTGCATATGCGCAAACTCTGCAATTGCCGCTAGCCCAGAAAAAACAAGAGCGAATAATCAGGCCGCCCGCTCTCAACTTGAAACCATTCGGGGAATCAGTCCAAAAAGTATTTTCCTCACTCACTTTTTCTTTTGGCCGTATTCGGGCTTCATAAATAGGTGAGAACCTTAAATCAAAGCTTTTGGAGCAAGATTATGGCTTATGGAAATCTTTACTAGAGTTTCTCCTTAAAGAGAAAAGTGACCTTGGATCATGCTTTCTAATTCGACCTCTCTTCTCTTTCTTTCTCCTTGATCATTACATGAAAATTTCGCAACAGCCGTAAGTATTAATCCCAAGTCCTTCATCATTGTAAGGCCTAAAAATAGCCAACTGGAAAGGGAGTTGTGAAGGAAACAGAAAAAATTAGATTTTGAAAGAGAAATGGAGTACGCTTTGATTGGTTCAGTACAAAGGGGTAGACTTTACGAGTTTTACGTGGCAGAGAAAATGCCTCTCTGCTCTTAAATCTATATGAGATGCCGAGCTAGCATCAAAGAAGTAAAACACTCGTTGAGAGAGAGAATAAAGGAAAAATGCCCCGCGATCAACGAGTGCAAAAGAAAAGTCCGCCTAGCAGCCTTGAAAGCGGGAGCCGACCTCCTCTTGAACGAAGAAGCCATGAGGCAACAGAGGATTACTTGGAAACGATCGAGTCACTTATCGAGGAGAAGGGATATGCTGCTTCGGTGGACATTGCTGAACGAATGGATGTTTCAAAACCCACAGTCACAAGCATAGTGAAGAAACTCGATAAACAGGGGTTCTTGGTTCATGAAAAGTATAGGGGACTCAAACTCACCCCCAAAGGAAAGAAGCTTGCGCAAGAAATGCGGAGAAAACATGAAACGTTGACGAAGTTTCTGATGCTCTTTGGAATAGATGAGATGAGAGCTAAAGAAGACGCTGAGAGAATTGAGCATGGGCTTCATCCAAACACAATAGAGAAATTCAGAACTTTCACGAGGTTTGTCTTGGACAACCCTGAAGTTTTTCGCCGCTACAAAGCATATGCCAGTAGAAAGACTGTTTCCAAATCTGATTCTTCTTCTTCTTCATAGTGTGGCAATCAAAGATGAAATCTACAAACTTGTGGATCGTAGCACCTTTCTCTCTCTCGCTCTCATTCAAAGTTGATTACTGTCTTTATTTCTTCTTCACTCTCGGGGCTGTACGCGGCTTCAAAGTCCTCGGGTTCCTTTTGGCGGGTAATCATCCTTTTCAGGAGGCTAGGCCACTTTTTCTGAATCAAAACTAGATCCTTCGCGCCGGAAACAAAGTAACTCTTGTTGGCGTTCACAGATCCAAAGTGCACCTTGTTTCCAAGAACTAGGTCCGTAAATATGGCACCTGCATCTTCTAACTGTTGTTGTTGCCTGTAAATTCCGAGAAAACAGGCGACTCCGTTAACTCGGATCAATGCCTGAGCTTCAAGTGCGACAGAGGGGCTTCCTGTAATTTCAAAAACCGCATCGTACTTGTGTTCCAGTGAGGATAGAGGCGTTTCCTTCGAATTGATGTAAGTTGCTCCCGTTTCCTCGACCAGTCGTGCCTTGAGGCTGTCCCTTTCCCTCGTAGCAACGGTATGGACTTCAAACCCTCTCATTCTGAGTACCGCAGTTGCTAGAAGACCGACAGGACCCGCTCCTAACACAAGCATCTTCTCAGGCTTCCATTTGAGTCGCCCCTGCTGAATCTTGAAGGTCTGGGAGATACCCTTTTCCACGATGGTGAGCGGCTCAAGGAGAACCCCAATCTCCGAGAGGCTTTCGGAAATTCTAACAACAAAAGAGGCATCGCTCATAGCAAAGTCGGAAGCGAATCCATGCAGTCCCTTGATGCCGTGTTCTTTGTAATGCCCCGTTACGCACATATCAGACTCTCCATTTCTGCAGTTGAGACAGTTCTCAGGGCAATTTCTTCTGACGGTGGGGACAACGAGGTCGCCCTTCTTGAGTCCTCTAACAAATCTCCCAGTTTCAGAAACCCTGCAGAGAGATTCGTGCCCCAAAATTAGGTAACTTGAACCCTCTGGAGCTTCTCCGTAGAATCCAGATATGATATCCCTGTCAGTTCCGCAGATACCTATCCGTTGCACTTTGAGGAGGACTTCGTGACTGTTTGGCGATGGTACCTCAACATCTTGGAGCTTCAGAGAATTCGTTTTTCTTGGAATGACTGTGATTGCTTTCAATGGGAAAGAAGGTTGCACCAAACTCAGAAAGGAAAATAACTATCCAAAAAAAGCATTCCTTGGACGTTGCTTCAAAGCAAGGCGTCAAGGCGACCGATGAAATGATCCTTGCTTCTGAAAGACGCGTCTATTAGTGCATGATATAAGAAACGAATCAGGAATTCTGAGAATTGAATTGTCGATTTCCCTTCACAGATTTACAGAATACAAGCTGAGAGTTTCAGAGCTCCTCCAATTACGGGACTGGAGAGGATTGCTACGCCTCTGCAACGTAGAGGATTCGAGCGAAAAGAAAACTATAGCTCTGATTGTTTCAAATCACGACTCGAAAATTGTGGCAAAATTCGTGAAGTATGTCCTCTCACTCCCAAGGGATGAGAAGCGAGAACTAAGGGAAGGAGTTGCAACAACTTGTTTAATCCTAGGAAGAACTGGGCAAGATTCCATAGAAAAGGCAATTTCTAATTTGAGGGCATTACTCCTCGAAGATCGAATGCTCTTGACGGAGGTCGAAGCTGCACTTTCAAATTTTTGGGTTCTCAGGACGAAAGCTACTGCATCCTTGCTCTTCAAGTCTTGGATTTTGAAAACATCCGATACGAATGATTTGCAGATCGCCGCAGTCAGATCCTGCCAGTATCTCCTAGAGAAAGAACCAAAGCTAGTAGCGCCCTTTCTCTTAAGAGTCGAGAGGCTTGCCTTAAGGAGTGAGAAATACGATCCTGCAGTTCAAACTGCTCGGGAGCTAATAGCAAGACTTTCAACCAAAAAAGCTCAGAAGGGAAGATTCCAAGCCCGCAACAGAATAATAGGCCGGAAGAAAGAAAGCACATCCAAATAAGAATGCGAAAGTTCTAAAAACCTCTTCACGCGGTAATCACTTTTTTCTTCCAAGAAAGTTCTTCTTCTTCTTGAAATTCACACAGCTTTCGTTTCAAGCTGCATCAAGTCTGTGTGATTCATGAAGCAAGGAGGCCCCTCCTTGATCCAGACAAAGGGGCGGGTACTGCATATTCTCCCCTCACCATATGGGTGAAGACACTTCACTGCAAGCCCCTCCTTCATGGTCTCGAATCCTCTTTCACCACAATAAGGACAGGATTGGGTGAATTGGTTCCTGAGATATACATGACCTTTTTCAAGGCAATGAACCCATGTGCCCATATCATGCCCATTATGACACTTTGGACTCTCTGCCCTCAGATACACATAGTTGACATGCTCGCCGCAACGAGGGCAGTTCACCATTTCTCTCTTTTCAGCGCCTCTCTCAGATTTTCATGCGCTTTCTGAAGCGGTTTACCAGATCTACGATTTCATTCGAAAATCTTTCGGTCTTGAAGCGAGCGGCGGGACGCGATAGATTTGAAGAAAGTTCAGGGTTCCACACTGAAAAAGCTCTCGAGACGAGTTTTGGCACCTCAGAAAAGTCTTCGTATTGCCATTCGGGAGGAGCAATCTCCCTCTGACCGCCTGAGCGATGCACCAAGGGTATCAATCCAGCTGAAAGTGCTTCTGCAACGGAGATCCCAAAAGGTTCGGATCTTATTAGGTGAAGAAATACCTTGGAGTCACCGAGAAGCCGCATCTTTTCTGCATTTGAAACATTGAAAGAGATGGTTATCCTTCCTTTGACTCCATATTTTGCAATTCCTTCAAGCACTTTATCGTAGATTTCTCCACCTTCCTTGCTAGTCGAACCGATAATTTCGAATTCGATGTTCTTATCAGTCTTTGAAGCGATCCAAGGTATGAGTTCGAGATTCTTTCCGGAAGCAAAGCGCGAAATGCTTAGAACTTTACTTCCTCCGCGCGGCTTACCAGCTAATCTCTGACAAGCTTCGACATCGACTGGCGGATAGACGATTTGCGATTCTCTCCCGAGACATTTCTTGATGTTGTAGGCAGTGTATTTGCTGTTCGCAATCAAGGTTCTTCCTAGCTTCCTCTCAAGGGATTGAACAGCTTGGAAGAACGGAATCGTGTATATTTTCCTCATGAGAGACATGCTTTCAAGGGGAAGTATGCTGTAGGGACCACCAAACTGGAGACTCAGCGGAAAATGCATGTAGACAAGGTCGGAGTCAACTATCAGGCTTCCACCTTGAGTGTTGAATGTCAGATCAACTTCGGACTTGATTTCTCTCAGATCGAATCCACATATTAGATTCTTGTAGATCTCGAAGGCTTTTAAAAAACGAAGACATTCGATATGATGGCTCTTGTCTGGCCTCACTCTGCGACCAAGGATTCGATCTACTCTGTTCCAGTCGAAGGGCTTGAATGTGTAGAGATTAACTGTGTTGCCAGCTTTCTGTAGGGCTTCCATCGCATTCAAACACACAAATTCACCTCCGCCCATCATTTGCAATGAGCCGTGGATGATTCCTATTCTCAACTTTAGGGCAACCAACTTCGCAAAAGTGTTTCAATTCTTCCCTTGGTTATGAAAATCCAAAGAGCTCTCAAGAAACAAGTGGCTTTCGTCCTGGTGCCAAACAATCGAAGCTGTCAGCTTGTTAAGAGCGATCTAATCCTCTGAAGGACATGATAGGTTGCGTATTTGAAAGATCCTGACCCAATGTTAGGGCTAATCCATTTGGCTTTGAATCT
>CADDZS010000112.1 GCA_902812485.1 archaeon | reverse complement strand
TCATTAGGCTCCCTCTCCCTGAGAATCCGCTTTCTTTAGGCAAGAAGAGGAAGAGGTCATCTATGTAGTAAGAAAACGGCGCTTTCCTTTTAACCCGAGGAATTGCCAATTGGTTCGTTCGATCCAGCTTGACAAGCATCGAGCAGGTCCTCAAAAAGAATCCGAGTGTGAGGTTTGCCGCGATCATTGGACCTGATGGGAAAATAATCAAGGGTGAGATGCGTTCAGAGACCAGTTCTCTTGAGCCAGCATCCAAGGCAGAACAGCTTTACCTCGATTGGACCAAGATGCATAAGAGCGGCCACTATTGGAACAAATATCTCGGAGCAAGAAGGTATCTCTTGGACAAGAGGGAAAGGGTAAACATCTATACCTTCAACCTAGATGAGAAACATATTCTACTAGTTTCTACAGATCCGGTCGACACGAGTAACTTGGGGGATGAGATACTCGAAATGATCTCCCGCAATAGCCTCCTTGAAAGAGTTTCTCATCATAATGAAAAGGACGAAATTCCTCCTCCTTCTTCATCCTCCTGATCGTTTCCTCCTCCCTCTTCGAGTCGCGCTTGTTTTATCACTTCAATTGAATTCAAGGCTAAGGACGAGGAGGAAGAGGCAAGAGGCTCAAGACATTGTTTATCCGCCTCCCTCTAGTTGACTGTCTTATCTTTCAACCAACCAAGGGAGAGCAAGACTTTTGATTACTGTGAATGAGGAACTGTTCGGGAACTCTTAACAGAGGCCTCTATCAAACGCTTCAACCCTTGAGGATCTCGCACATTGAAAAGAGTCATAGCCACCCTCCCTCCGACGAGGAAATCAAGATCTCCAAAGGTTACACTATGACCCGATGATGTTCCGGTATAGACTCCATAGTGCCCGTATCCGGTCCTCGTTCCGCTGTAGTCGCGTCTTTCCCGAGTTATTGCAATCACAGCGTCTTGAAGAAGAGCACATCGCACAGGGGTCCCGTGTTCGTCGTCTATGCAAACTGCTTTCTTATTGGTCACAAATTCAGTATATGTGAGATGTCTGTTAATTATTCCCTTTGAGAAGGATCTCTTCCAAAGCAGGGTCTCTCCAGGGGTAAGATACTTTAAAATCAAGCTTGATTCATCCGAAGGAGTTTTGGGATTCTGACTATCCACGCTAGACTCGCCAACTGCGCTCTCGCGAGCTGAAGAATCTACTTGACCTTGCGAACGCATCTCGGGTTGAGGGGAACCCAGTGCATTAATCTCATTCGATGCCTTCATCCTCTCGTCGTCATTGCCTAGACCGAAAGCTATCGTATGAGATGAACTTGGTGGTGCACCGGGCGAAAGCTTGAGAAAGCAGTTCTCGCAAAGGAGCTCGTTGTTTAATATGTGAGCCACAGCGCCGAGTTGCTCACCGCAGTTTGAACAGAACATTAGAGCAGCCTCTCTGCCTTTCAAAGAGAAGAGAATCAAAGGACGAATAAATGTTTTCGTCATTTTTGTTGTGAAAATTAGTGCCGTTATTGTGTTTAGAAAGATAGGCTGAGATTTTCCTGTCATCGAATATGCTCTAAAGAGTACCTCCCACACAACTCCCTTCGTTTGGAGCTCATTATGATTTCGAATCGAGTCTCGAGGTACAGATTTAGAAGGCTAGAAATCCACATTAATATTGAAAGTCTGAGCGAATCACAAGTCCGATCTTTCAGATCTGCCAATTGATAGCCAACTGCATGATGAGAGTTACTATCTTTGAAGAGAAATGTGGTAAGACAAGGGAGAATCGATCATTGTCATTAGGCTTTAGAATCATTAGCCCAGGAGTCTTGTTAGCTTCGGCGATCTTGGTTGGGTTTCTAATTGGATTGTTTGGCGATGGGATAGCAGTTTGCGGGCCGAGCGGAGCGACGAATTGCATCGCCCTAACTGACCTACTAGCGCAAAACAATGGACTGATTCTCTTTTACCATGCATATTGGCAATTTTTCACTTCCATCTTCGTTACGGATTCAGCTCTTGATGCTGCCTTCAATGCAGTAGCTGTGCTCGTGATTGACAGATTCATCGATAGGGCGATAAACACAACGAGATATTTTGCAATATTCTTTTGTTCAGCTTTCCTTGGAAATCTTTTTTCACTTCTCAATGGACCAAATTATGCAAGTGCCGGCGCATCAGGTGGAATTTTCGGACTTCTCGCGGCCACCTTTTCCTTTTCATGGGCCGAGCAGAAGAAGATAGATCAGGAGACCTTGATACTCTTTGTTCTCATCTTTGTCACTAGCAGTCTGCTTGGAAATGTTGACTATCTAGCTCATCTCGGAGGATCGATCGGAGGATTCTTTGCGGGCCCCATTCTCTATTTTGCTCTGAGAGATAGAATCCTCCGTTTTGAACCGATATCAAGCTCGACTCGTTTCGCTAAGGTCGTAGTTGCTACATCAATTGGCTTTGTAATCGTCGCATCGATAGTTCAGTTCTTGCTCTTCGTGGCGACCTGAGGAAGAAAGGCGAAACTCAGGAATGTAATACACTTTCAGTTAACAAGAGATTGAAGGCGACATGTATGAGAGTGAATGACATTTTGGGAAAGTAATTTATCCGCGAGCAAGATTATTTCATAAACTATCAAAAAAAAGAGAATAGAGGCAGCAAGGAAAAGAAGGAGATGTGACATACAATCAAACACAAAGAAAGATCACGAACTTTCGTGTTCGGATCAAATTCTTCACATTTCTTTGCTGACGTTGGGCGACAAAGTCTGAGGAAAAACAAGCACTGGACGAAAAATTGGTAGAAGAGTTGCAGTCACGAAGGTATGAGCCAAGGAAAGCCCAAGGAAATCTCTAATGACAAGAACCGCTCGAATCTGTTCCGTTCGGTCTCAGAAGTAAAGAAAGAAATTTCCGATCTCTTTGACTCAATTTCTTCAAGAATCAAATCGTTCAACATCGGTCATCTTCTACTGATTCTTCTTGCGCTTCATCTCTTTGCGATGTCCTTCCCTAACAATGGGACAGGTTCGAATTCTACTGGACGGGTTTTCGACGAGGTCTACTACGTCAAAGCTTCGCAGGATCTTCTAAACTTGACTGCGTCAAACTTAGAGCACCCTTTCTTTGGAAAGATCTGGGGGGCGATTGGAATCTATCTTTTCGGTAGTGATTTTTTTGGCTGGAGGATATTCTATGTAATCATTGGAACTCTTGCAGTCTGGGTGTTCTACGAGGTAGCGCGAGTTTTCTTCTCCAAAGAGAAAGCACTCTTTGCAGCTGCTTTCTTGGGATTTGAAACTCTCTTCTTCATTCACACTTCGCTCCTTCTTCTCGAGGGTCCGCCGATACTCTTCGGGCTTCTAGGTTTTCTCTGCTATTTCAAGAAGAGGTACTATCTTTCGGCGTTCTCGTTTGGGCTTTCAATAATTAGCAAAGAATGGGGAGCTTACTTCGTGGCAGCACTCTTTCTCTACCATGTGTACGTAACAAGGAGAGTTCCTGCCACTAGGAAGGCCTTGGGGCTAATAGTGGGGTTTGCACTTATTCTCGCTCTCACCGTGCTCATCCCTCTCTGGGTCTATGATCTGGTTTACAAGCCCGTCGTGAGCGGAGTAGTTTGGAACAGCCCCCTCCAAAATTTGCAATACTATTACGACTATCACTCCTCGCTCACGATATCCGCTTCAGATGCGCAGAACACATGGGATCACTTTGCTTGGGGATGGATCTTGCCGCCATGCGGAAAGCTAATCCCATGCGTGGGGCCGCTTCCTCACGGCATACAGCCCTCTGTGTACTACGAGGTTACTATAAACGGAGACCTACATCCAATCGATTGGCTCGGAATAGGTAACCTAGTGATATGGTATTCGATCTGGGCTATTGTGCCGGTGATTGCGGGAAAGATTTTGGTGCGGAAGGCTACGAATCTGGACATCTTCATCGGTTCTTGGATCCTATGCACGTATGCCCCTTCGCTCATACTTTCCGGGATATACCACAGGGTCGTCTACGCTTTCTACTTCATCAATGTTGATCCTGGGCTTGCCCTCGGGATTCCAATGGTGATCACTTTCATAGCACCTTACAGTCTTAGGGCGCAGAGGTATTGGTTGCTGTTTTGGCTTGTAGCGGCTCTTGTCTTTTTCATAGTATTCTTTCCGATCCATCCAGCCGACTTCATAAACGGATCTTGAAGAGGCATAGACTCAAAGGGGAGAGATAAAGAGAGGGAAGATTGGAAAACAATCACGTATGCTTTCTCTCCCTTGTTTTTCACGACTTTTGAGACCTCATAGCAGTATTTTGTTATCTGCAACTACCCTTTAATATCGGCATAGCGCTTGCCTCACCGACCACAATTACGACACTAGACGCCAGTCGAAGCACCCAATCTAAAAGTGCTTCAAGGAGTGAACTGAGTGAAGCGATAGTAGAGATGCTAAAGAAATCGCTCGAAGAGATAGGCGGCCCATCAGTTAGGGATTCAGTCATGTACTATCTCAGGGAAAGATATGGTGTCAGTTTCGAAAGAGTTTCAGAGAATCCCTCAACCTTAGTCGATGCTCTTACGGACATATTCGGCGTAGGAGAGTCTCTGATTGAAAGCAGAGTTTCCGAGAAACTATCTGAATCGCTCGAACTTCCCGAGAAGCCAGCCACGATCGTAGAGGCTATAAAGCTCGCGAAGAAAGTCGAGAGAGAAAAGAAAGCAACAATCTAAGAACCAAAGTGCAACCTTCGAAGCTGCTTGTTTCAGTTCTGCTTCCAAAGTTTCACTTGCGCCAAGACCTGAAAGATTTGGTATTCATTCTCCTTCTCCCTTCTTGAGGAGGAAAAAAGTGAAGCATGGTCTGCTAGAGGAAGTCAAGATCATACATCAAAGCCTAAAAGGAGTCTTCTCCAAGAAATTCTAAGAGTAGTTCGAAAACTTGGTCCTCGTCATCCTAGGCACTTTGCAGTTCGAAGCGGAGAGATTCGAAGCAAGAACGATGCCTACGCCGGACATGAAGAACAAGGAGATGATATACTGGATAAAGCTCAGTACGAGTGATAGGCGACTCATCTCGGATCTACGGCGATACTTGGAAGGCTCAGGGCGCTTCGTCGACCTTAGAGTCCCAGGCGCATTTATCTGGGCAAAGACTGAAATCGAAGATTACAGCTTTCCAGAGGAAGACTCTCTTAGCCGAGGAGGAGCAAGGCTTAGAGAAAGAAGGCTTGTGGAGGGAAAGGATGGAGAGAAGGGAGAAGGATTAGCTGAAGTGCAAGAAAAGTTCAGTGTCGAAATAATACTTCGCAGGCTCGTCACCCCGGAAACGCAAAAAGGCCAGTCTCCCTACGGCTAGTGCAGTTTGAGGAATCGCCCAAGCGATTGCTATTCTTACCCACTTCGTAATTTCATCCATTCCTTTGTCTCGAGTGCCTTCTTCCCTCGGATCTTCTTTGTAGTTACCCCGGCAGCGTGTTGTGCATGCCTTCGCAATTTTTCCTCAGTTAGATTTCGTTAACAAATCGATTCATATGCTCTCGATCTTCGACTAATGGAGCTACGATAACAGCAAACCAGATCTTCGAATCAGACGAAAGCATATGTGCTGTACTACTAGCCGACGAGTACGGAGTAGTACAAGACATAGCTGAGCACCCCGAAGGGGTAGAATCGAACAAAAGGTCGCACACTGATGAATCCTCGCTCTCTTCTCTGTTACGACAGCTTGCGATTCAGGCGCAGTCGATTCTTGACCTCACCCATTCGGGGAATAAGCTTCTGTTCAGCAGGCATACTTTCGAGGAATTCACGATTTTGGTCTTTCCTGTTATGGGAAGACAAACTCTAGCTGTTGCTCTCTCTTCGCGTAATCCCAGCGCTAGAGCCTTCGCAAAGGTAGTGAAGCTACTCAAAACCATAGAAGAGGACAGCGCCATCGACTTTCGAGAACTGAATGATTCATATCATCTTGCCCGAAGAGAAAACTTTCATCTCACTGCCAGTAGGAGGGCCCCTTCTAAGTTGCAAGGGTCGGCGTCTTCTTCTTCCTCTTCTTCGAACTCTTTTGATTCAAATTACTCCACTTTCGATTGCCGTGCTAAAGCTAACGAAGCCGATATTGAAAATAACAATGGGAATCCGGGAAGGGATGAGGTGCGACGATTTTCAGTATGCAATACGTCCCAGTCTTCTTGTTCTCAATTCGCGGCCATCGTCGAGACTCCGAGGAGGGGAAGGAAGAGATTTGTAAGATCTCAGAGGATGATAGTGAAGGCAATCCTTGAAGCTTGCAGAGTGCCATCTCCGCAACATGTGATCATGATGAAAGCAAAGCTTGGATACGAAACTTTCTGGATGCATGTCGGGACTATGTTGGCTCAGGGCTTGTTGAAAGAGGAAAAGGATGATCAGAGAAGGTCGATCTATTCGATCACAGACATCGGGCTTGCAAGTCTAAGACAGCTACCAGAAGTGTAAAGACAGGAGAAAAAAGCCGAAGATGTGGTTATTGGCAGAGGAGGGAGAGAGAAAAGAGAAGAGGGGGGGAGCTCTCCCGACTTGGCATCCTTCACTTCCAGTACTAGTCTTGTGAAGACGAAACGATCAGATCCGTGTTTTCATTCCTTTGCCGATCTTTTTCGAGCTGAAGCAGAAGCGCTGAAAAGCTCGGCTGAATTATCAACTGGTGTGGCAAGCCTTAAGATCTCATCCTCTGAGGCCGTCATCTTTATTCCAGTTATGACGTTGCGTACTTCGTAGCACACTTCGCCAGAAACTCTTGCCCCTTTGATCGGGGTGAGCGGAGAAAGAACCTCGAACTCGGTTGGCTTCCCTGCAACGTCTATAATGACAAGATCCCCCTTCTTGAACTTCGATGAGACCATACTCTCCTGTGCATCCTCCCTTTGGTGTAATTCTGCGTCTTAATTGCGACAGCCGTGCATATAATTTTATGTTCTTTTTTGACGAGCAACTGACAAAAGCAATAGACGCATGATGAGCAATAAGTGCTCTGTTGCATGATTCTGGTCTTTCAAAGGCTTCCCGCT
>CADDZS010000111.1 GCA_902812485.1 archaeon | reverse complement strand
CTAAGTGCCAAAACCATCATACAACTCATCGGAGAAGAGGAAAGAGCAAAGCACAAACAGACTGGCTAAGAAGAAATTCTAGTCAACGCTTGTCGCGAAGGGCTGTGAGAGTTGGGATTCCCCTGACGAAGGTTTCAAAGATATTGCTTTTGAAAATCTTTGGGAGGTGTGTTTCATTTGAAACTGTGATGTCACAATCCTTGCCTCGTGCTATGCTACCCACTGACCTTAATAGAGAGCAACACTTTGATGGGGTCTCGGTATAAGAGCGCAAAATTTCATTCAGAGAAAGACGTTGTGAGGGAATCTTGTTGTGGGTGGCCGCGTAAAAAGATCTGAGCGGATTAATGCTGTCTGCAGGAGCATCTGAGCCAGAAATCATAGTTGAATTTTCAAAGATGGTCCTAAAGGGATACGCTCTTTTACTCCTTGCCCGTCCCAACCTCTGAGCTATCCAGTAGTCGCTTATTTCAAACCCCGGTTGGACGCTGGATACTACCAAGCTGAGTTTAGATTTCGACTTGTGATCCAAGACAGAGCAGTGTTCTATCCTGAATTTGTCTTTCTTTGTAACCCCTGCTTTTGCGTAGCAGCGCAAGGCCTGATCAAGAGCCCTGTCACCGATTGCGTGAGTTGCGAGGATGTATCTTCGGAGTTTTTTTATCCTTCTAGCGTAGTCGATTATTTCCGAATCAGCGTAGTTTAGAATTCCGGAATTCCCTGGATCATCAGAATAATCTTCGTTGAGTGCAGCAGTCCTAGCACCTAGGCTTCCATCTGCAAAGAGCTTGAAGCCATGCACTGCGTACCCATCATTCTCTGAAATTGCGAATTCGTCACTATCAAGAATGCCGCTTTCA
The DNA here is from genome assembly GCA_902812485.1 of archaeon. Taxonomy (GTDB): domain Archaea; phylum Thermoproteota; class Nitrososphaeria; order Nitrososphaerales; family CADDZS01; genus CADDZS01. The sequence continues at coordinate 6,216 of CADDZS010000111.1, read as the reverse complement.
ACTTCCTCCAATGCTGATATAGGGAGCAGTAGACACACCCGAATCCTAAGCCTCCCCGACTCCGATACTCTTCGAATCGCCTTGAGTTCTTTCTTCCAGTTTTCGCTCAGAATGCAGGTCACGCCTACGATTCCATTTTCAAGGCAGAGTTTCTGAGAATAGAGGAATTGATCAACCAGCTTGCTAATCGAAGGATCTGGCACAAGCTTCCAAGCCTCTTCAAGGGCTCTCTCCCGAATGATGCCAGTCCTTTGTCCGGATTTATCTTCTTCAATGAGGATCTTGTCAAGGCTCTTTGAATCTAGCCTTGATAGGAGTAAGTCAAGTGCTACGGTATTCAGAACCGCAACATGTCCACAAACCCTCACCATCATAGCCGGCCGGCTTGTAACTACTTTATCCAAGTCAAATCTTGTCGGGAATCTCCTTTCAGCTAACTTATCTTGTTCCCAGCCACGTCCGAGTACCCAACTCTTACGATTTTCTTTTTCGCCCAAATCTTCGTGAATTTTGATATATTCTCTTATCCTTTGAAGCATCTCGTTCACAGATCTAGACCCGTAAAGGTCGACAAAAGATGCATTTTCTGCAACGGCGAAGAGATGAATATGACTATCAATGAGTCCTGGAAAAACGATCCTACCACTCAGGTCGATCTCGGCGTGAGAGGTGCGAATTTTATTGTTGCCATTTGATTTTGCTACGAACCCGATCTTTCCATCGGCCACCCCGATATCCACGAGCCTAGTTCTGCGACCTTTCCCACTGATCACTCTTGCGTTTCGGATTATGAATTCGAAAGATTTCATGGTTCGACGCCATCCTGAGACTCATTTTCCTATTCAGAAACCGTTTAAGAGAACTGATATGAAATCTGAGTGCGACTTTGCACCAACTATCTTGCGGGCAAGTTCCAAGTCTTCCAAGTTGTCAATGTCGAAAGAAAACTTGTCTGATTCGAGAATAGAATAGTTCAATCCTGAATTCCGAAGCTCATGTATGTGTTTGTTGAAGCTATCGTCGTCGTAATGAAATTGAAATTTCCTTGCCAATTTCCCTTCTACTGTATGAAAACCAAGAAGCGTGGTTCCATCGCGTCTTCTTGAAGGAGATATTACAGCGTCAAAATTCTCGAGCAGTCGAGCTGCCTCTTCAATTGACCCCTTGTCTAAGAAAGGGAGATCCGAAGGAATAAACATAACGCTCGATTGAGTTTGAGAAGAGCTCATCACTTTTGGGTTTTGGGAAAGCGCTGCGATTCCGTCTTGTATTGCGCTATTCACTCCGCCGTGAAATTTTCTCTCCTGTACGAGAATTACTTTTGAAAACTTACCAATTGTTTGGGAGATAGATGCAGGAGAGGAAGACACTACGACGCAATACCTTGCAGCTGAACTTTCAACTGCTCCCAGCACTCGCCTGAGGAGAGCAAGACTCAAACGCGATCTTTCATCATCTGATAGAATCCCTGCGAGTCTTGATTTTGCTGACTTGGGCTCTCTCACCGGGATTACAACCGAAAACTCACTCAAAGTATTTCACATATCTTGCGAGCAATTTCTCGGCCTTGTTCTTGGGTTCTAACTACAATGTCCGCCTTTACACATTCGATGCCGAGATCTCTTATTTTGGTAACAATCTCCTTGTCCTCGTGGAAATCGACGAAAAACAGACGCAAGAAATTTCGGTACAAATTAGCCACCCCGAAACTCGAGGCTTCAATGCCGCAACATCTCATCATTTTTACTGCAGGCCCTGAGATTATTTTCTTTCCGATGAACGGGGATATTGCAACCACGAAGCTCCTCCTTAGCCTCTCCTGCATTCCTTTCAAATTCACTGAAGGATATATGCTGCTTATGGGATTAGCGGGGAAGATAATTGCCTTAGAAGAAGCAAATTCTAAGGCCTCTTGTGTCGGTGTCGCTTTCTTGAGTCCTCGGTAGTATATTCTGCGTATTTGGGGCCTTCCTTTGTACTTTACCCAGAACTCTTGGAGATGCAGATCTCCCTTAGGAGTCTTGAGACGGGTTTCAAGTTGATCATCAGTCGCAGGGATTATTTTACTCTCTATAGAAAATGCCATTCGCACAAAATCAGTGATTTCAGATAGACTGAACCCCTGCTTGAGAAGCTCGGTCCGTCTCACACTCAAAGCAAGATCTTTGTCCCCAAGATTGAACCATTGTTTCGATCTTATGATCTCTGAGAGAGCAGAAAGAAAATCAAAGCTGTCACCTTCCCTCCCCCAACCCTTCTTAGTGTCTAGTTTTCCAGCAAGTGCATAGGTTATGATATCCACATCTGGGCAGACATACAGACCATGAAACCAGAAGTTATCTGCGACGTTGACTATGAAACCAAGGCTGGTCGGGTCTCTTCCATTTGATTTGAAAAAGTCATAGAACGCAGAGGCAAATTTTGAAGATCCACTCCCACCGCAAAATACTCCTATCTTTGCTTTCCTGCTAGTTGGCAAATTTTCTGATCCTGTAGGTGCTCCCTGCCAGTTACCTGAAGAGATCTCGTGATGGCTTTCGTGCTAGGACGCGTGCGGATATGTCCGCGGTAACGTAGTCATAGCCTCTCACGATTACAACGGGATTCCGATCCAGCTTGTTCATGCAAAGCTCCGCTGCGGATGCAAGCTCGTCTGCTACGTTTATCACACTCGCAGCAAGCTCATATCCATATTGGTCTTTCATTCCTCTGTAATCTCGAAAGGGATCAATTCCGGATAGACCTATCGCTACATCGGTTTGCCCCTCTCTCCAAGGTCTCCCAAAGGTATCTGAAATAATGACTGCGACTTCCCTTCCAAGTGTTTTCCTTATTTCGTCACGAATCTTCCTTGCCGAAATATCTGGCTTTCGGGGAAGAAGAACTACCATCCCGCGCTTGACGTTTGACTGATCAACACCTGCATTTGCGCAAACAAAACCATGCGAGGTCTCTGCGAGGATCAGGCCGCGAACCATCTTAACGAGCCTCCTAGCTTCTGAAAGAACGACCTCTACGTGACGAGGATCCTTCTTTATGTGCCTACCTGCCTTGAGTGCAAACTTGCTTGGGGTAACCTTTGCAAGCTCGAGAACTCTCCCTTCTGCCTTTGAGACCACCTTGTGTGTAACAACTATAATGTCTCTGTCCTGAATTTTGAATCGCATCTTGGCGCATGCGTCGATAATCAGTTTACCGAGATTTTGTCCTCTTTCCACTTCTCCAATGCCAACGACAGGTATCAGTTCGATTCTTTTTTTCGCCGATGCTCCGAAGAGATGACGCTTGGTTTCCTTTGCCATTACGAGCCACGATCGAAAATTGTTTGTTATGCTTTTACTTGCCTTTCTAAGCCTGATTGAGTCCCTTCAAGGAATGGAACATTTCCCGCTGGATTGCGATTGTTTGAACTTTGCTTCTTTGGGGGAAAAATTCGAGCATTCATTTAATCGAGGTCTGAAAAATAGAAAGGAATCTACTATTCCTCTATACCTCTCAAGGCTTTCGCTCTTTTATCTTTTGCAATGACTGCTACAAACGCGGAAGCATCTTAGGCATTTCGCGCTTGTGGGCGCTCTTGAAATTGAGCCGGATCACATCGCTTATAGTTTTAGGCGATACATTGACTTCTTTTTCTATGGTTTCCAGGCTTTTATTTGAATCAAAAACTGACGCTAGGATTTGATCCAAAATATCGTACTCGGCGGGGAGCTCATCGGTTGCCTTGTGACCCTGCCACAAGTTGGGACTCGATGGTTTCTCTACGATCGATTGAGGTACTCCGAGCGATCTTGCTAGTCTCCTTACCTCTGTCTTGTAAAGATGACCTATTGGAAAAAAATCCGCCCCTCCATCTCCGAATTTAGTAAAGTAACCTACAAGAGACTCTGATCTGTCTCCGGTTCCTGCTACGAGCAGATTTTGTTCGTTTGCAAATGAGTAAAGGATCGACATTCTGAGCCTTGCCTTGATGTTTCCAAGTGTAAGTCTCGATAGCTGCCGATCGACTCCAGAAACTTCCTTTAGCAGACGAGTGAAAGTCTCAATCAGGGGAGTAATGGAAAAGTCCACTGTTCTTATCCGAAGTAGCTCAGTGAGCTGCCTTGCATCAGAGTAGTCAGCTGAACCTCTGTTCGGATCTTCGAAAAGGAGCAAGGCTGTAACCCTCTCTGGTCCGAGTGCCCTTTCACAAAGAGTGGCCACAACGGCGCTGTCGATTCCGCCGCTAACTCCCACAACAACACCCTTTGCATCTGCGCTTCTAACAGTCGATCTGATGAACCTTGTAATTCGCATTGTTTCGAATTCTTCGTCGTCAAGAAACGAATGCTTCATTTCGAGCATTTTCACTTTGTTCTCTCCGAGCTTCGCTAGTTTACAAACAAATAAGATCTCTTGGTGGGTTAATAGGTTTGCATCAGATGATAGTGGAAGGAGGAAGATGGAGAAGAGGAAGGAGAAGATATGCGGAGCATGTAGGCGCTACTTTCAACCTCAGATTGCACATGTGCTTTCAGAAGGCCAAATTACCCAAAGTTCTCTTTGGGCTTTTAAAAAGGGTGAAAATGAAGAGCAACGAGGCTGATGTGCTAGTTAAATAGCCTTGAAAAGGACTCCTCTTTCCGGTCGGAACAAATACCAACTTTCAAAAAAGAGAGGTAAGAAATCGGGCATGCACACCTCAGAAATTAGAGACTTTTACAAGTTTAGGCCAGAGGAGAGAATGCGTCTAGTCAAAGAGTTTGCGTCCTTGAGTGAAAGCGAAGTCGAGGCAATTCACTCGATGTCAGGGCTCAAGCTGGAATTGGCAGACAAGATGATTGAGAACGTCATCGGTGCAATACCTGTCCCGCTGGGAATCGCAACAAATTTCCTAATCAATGGAAGAGACTACCTAATTCCCATGGCGATAGAAGAGCCTTCTGTAGTCGCAGCTGCGAGTAACGCCGCAAAGATGGCTAGAAAGCACGGCGGGTTCAAGGCTTCGAATACCGGCCCCGTTATGATAGGGCAGATTCAGGCTGTCAGAATACCTGATCCGCAGCTAGCAAGATCAAAGATACTTGAGTCAAAGGGAGACCTCTTGAAGAAAGCAAACGAACAGGATCCAAAACTTGTTTCGGTTGGTGGTGGGGCGAAGGATCTCGATTCAAGGATAATCGATACTAAGAGAGGAAAGATGCTCGTAACTGAGATCTTTGTGGACTGCCGCGACGCGATGGGTGCAAACGCCGTAAACACTATGGCCGAGGCAATTGCGCCTGAGATCGAATCCTTGAGCGGGGGAAAGGTGCTCTTACGAATTATCTCAAACCTCGCGACCAAGAGGTTAGCTCGGAGCACTGCAGTCTTCGACAAGGAGGCTCTCGGCGGGGAAGAAGTGGTGGAAGGAATTTTGGACGCCTATGCTTTTGCCGATGCAGATCCTTACCGCTGCGCAACGCACAACAAAGGAATAATGAACGGCGTGATCGCAGTGGCGCTTGCAACGGGACAGGACACAAGAGCTCTTGAGGCTGGGGCTCACTCCTATGCAGCAAGGAATGGTGCTTATCGTTCTTTGACTAGTTACTCGAAGGATGAGGAGGGAAACTTGGTTGGAACGATAGAACTTCCAGTTGCAGTGGGATTGATAGGAGGAGCTTCTGCAGTTCACCCTGTTGCGAAGGCTAACTTGAAGATACTTGGTGTTCGATCTTCGACTGAGCTTGGAGAGATACTAGCATCCGTTGGTCTTGCCCAGAATCTAGCCGCGCTCAGAGCGCTTTCAGCAGAAGGAATACAGAGGGGACACATGAAACTGCATGCGAGGAACGTTGCGGCTTCAGCAGGAGCCACTGGCGAATTGATAGAGATCGTGGCGAGAAGGATGGTTGAGGAGAAGAAGATTCGTTTTGATAGAGCCCAGGAGCTGATAAAGGAACTTGGCAAAGGATAGAGAGGTCAATTTGCAAAGAGAAAGCAACAAGAGAAAAGTAGAGAGAGAACGCTTGGTTTCGATTTGAAATCCTAGTTTTATTCTCCAGTTAGATTTTTGCTTTTTTGGGCCCGTGGCCTAGTATGGATAAGGCGTTGGGGTTCGGAGCAAAAGCTCTTGATCACGTAACCCCTCTAAGGCAGAGATCGTGGGTTCAAATCCCACCGGGCCCGCGAACTACGATTCAATGCGGATTCCTCTGCGCAACTTGGTCAATGCGTTGACTTACGGTTTTGAAT
>CADDZS010000110.1 GCA_902812485.1 archaeon | reverse complement strand
CTAGCTGCGAGTCAGCCTTCGAAGTGCCAGTCGGGGCCTAAAGATCCAAGCCCAGAGATTTAGCAGTACTCCGACTACTGCCAGGGCGATCAAGTAAAAATCTGGATCGATAGCCGGGGAAGACGAGGGGCCAGAAGTTGTGAATGAAAACTGCGCAATTTCGTTTGCTCCACTTGCAATTTCAAAAGATTTGGAGATGTTGCTCGAACCGAGAAAGGCGATCACTTTGTATGCCCCGGTTGGAACGTAAAACACAGCTCCGCCAGAGGAGTCCGTCGCCTTTGATTCGTTCGCATCAAGCCTCTGGTTAAGCACAATCACTTCGGCTCCAGATACAGGCTTGCCGTTATCAATGACTTCTGCGCTGATCTTTCCAAGTGTGATGTTTTGTTCAACAGCAGTGTAGGGTGAGTCAAGCGTTGTTGATTCATTTGAAATTAATTTGCCTCCGAAACTCAAGCAGTACTCAACTGTTACAGGATAGTGCGAGGCAATAAGATAGATCGTCCCGTTGTAGATACTCGAATAAAGAAGATTCAGATTCTGCCCAAGGCACTGTGGAGAGGACGATTGCGTGGATCCGTTGCCCTGCGGGATCTCGATTGAAATGTCTGGCGGAGTTATCCCCCATGGACTTGAAAGCAGGTTGATCTTTGCAAGACCAAGATTGATTGGAAGGAAATTCAGTGTTTCGACTCCGCGATCCTGGGCCATGATCAAGAGACTGAATGGCCACTGAGATGTCGGCTTTGAGAGGCTGAAAGTAGTCGAGAAAATCGAGCCCGAAAATGAACCGAGCGCCTCGCACTCGCTTCCAAGGGATATCATTTGGGAGCTAGAGACAATACTCACTCTCACCTCTTCAAACTGAGTCCCAAGAGAACTAGAAAAGAATCCATCGATCCAATACCTTCCAGGTCTCATCGGGTTGATCCCAGCTATCTTTGTACTGAAAATCTGCTGGGCATTAGAACTCGTCGAAAAGGCAACGGTATCAGACCTTGCGACGGTTTGAACCCTCGTTGTGATACCTGTCGAGTTGGGGAAGGCAGAGGAGTAGGAGTATGAAGTCTTGAGCTCAAACCAGAAATCAAAGGGGTTGCTTGCCGACCCACTCAGCACCACAGTTGCGTTATTCGAATCAAGGTTGAGATCTGTCAACTCTATGGAGCCGGAGCCAAGAGATGAGGGCAGTGGTATCAGAGCCGTGTTCTGAGCGGGAGACATAGGGAGAATGCATCCTTCCAAGTTGTTGAACTCGTCGGAATTGACTGCAAAAGTGCTCAAAAGCTCATCCTTGGAAAGAGAGTACGAAGCAAGACTCCCAGATATCGGGTGGAGATCGGGATTCACGAAGATGAGTGGTATGATGTACGAAATTGAAGGTGAGGCTTCGAATGTCGCATTCAAAAGCCAGGTTCCTTCGAAATCAAGAGTAGAAAACTTGTAAACAATCTGCGCCACACCTGAGGGTATGTAAACAGAAACAACTGATTTGTTCGCAGGGAAAGAATCTTGGGAAGAAGGAGAAAACACTTGAAGGAAAAGTGGCACGTTTGAATTTTGAAATACCCAGAGGTTATCGAAGATGCTGTACACTGGGACGCCATCGATTATTGGTTCGAGAGTTGAGGGGCTAAACCCAATTGAAACTGAGGAGAGAGGTTGATCGCTCTGACTGGCAACAGACCCGGTTCTGATTGGCGATGCTTGTGTTGCAACCTGAAAGAACAGGAACAAAAAGATCACAAGCGCCGATCCGAGCCTTATCATTTTCCATGACATCATCTATCATCATCCGACCTGTCAAAACAAAATGTTATGAGGATCTGGAATCTACTGCCATCACGACCCACTCAAGTAAGTTCTTTTTCGGCATTTAGTCCTTTGCTGGCGCCACTAGTACTTCTGCGTCCTCGACTGAGCCACCACAGGGCGATCGCAATTGAGAGTGAGGGTATACTTAGAACCAAGAACACATCTGAAGTGAATAGTTGGAAAAGTTCCATCCATCCCAAGAGAATTATCGTAGCTAGGAGCGGAAAGACAATAGGATAGTAGTTCCTAGGCGGGGATTCTGCAGGCGAATTCACAAAGGCAGAATACAAGGCGAGACTCACAAAGAACACTGCGGAAGCGACTATTATCGGGCTTGTATAGGTAAAAACCTCTGACCCTGTTCGCAGTTCATTTGTTACGCTATTTATCACTGATACCCCCAGGCCTGCCACTGATGAAGGGAGGGGGCTTGATGATTCAGCGACAAGGCTTGCAAGGAAGAAAACAGAAACGTATTCCCAAGCGGCGTAGTTCAAAACGGAGTAAAGCTCGCCGCCACTATACATCGCGACCGCGAATCTAATGAGCGCGTAAGGTGTAAGAATTACCAAGACTGCTCCGATCCAAGCGAGGAGAATCTCTCCAATCAGTAAGTTGTAAGACACATCTTTAGTCACAAAGTAAATAGCAATCAAAATTGCGATCACAAACACCTCGAACGAAAATAGGATTATCTTTGACTGAAACGAGCCCCTACGGAGCCTTCTGATCGAAGCTACAGCGATGAGCCTTAAAATCTGGGTGTAAACAATTGCGACTTCTATGGCATTCGTGAGAGAGACCCCAGGAAGGAAGGCCGATAAGAAGTAGAAGTATAGATAAAAGAGCGATATCGATGCGAAAAAGGAAAGCCCGACCCTTATTGGGTCTGCTCCAGCATTTTCGCCGCTGCTGCTGCTTCTTCTTCGTCTTACCCCCCCTCTCTCCTCAATCATTTTGCAGTCTCCTCATCTCTGTACGGCGCTTGCGATGAGACGCCTCACGTCTTCCTCACCTGTGAATATGACCGAATGTTCGCTTACAATTGTCGGGGATGCTTCCTCCTTGATAATAAGCGAAGGTTTTCTTGAAACTGCCCCCGCGAAGTTGCTTTCCTGCATTTCCTTCAAGCCAGTCACTATGATGTCTGATCGATTCAGGATATCTGTCGAGTAGGAATCAATCATCATCTTGCTCGTCGCTGGAGCCGCGGATCCCATTATCGATAGCGCATCCACGAGTTCGCTTTCGTTCTCGGCCGTGTTTTCTCCAACTGCTCCTGTGACGGAGCGGTGTATGAGCGAGACTCTGCATCTAGCTTCAAGCAGACTCTTGCTCAAGAGTGCAACCCCTTCAGAGCAGAGATCCATCCAGCGAAGCCTCTCCTCCCTTGAGCGCTCTGCAAACTCGACGACCCCGATCTTCACAACTTTTGGTAAGTTTGATTCTCTCAGCTTTACTACAAGCTTCTCATCCGGCATCCTTGCGACTCTCTTCCAAAGAATGTCCTTTGTTTCACCAAATGGCTTGTAATCGTCTATCGAGTAAAACTCTTGGCCAGAACCCCTTGTCCCAGCAGTCCTTTCTCCCAATGCGAGAAGGAAAGGCATCGCTTTTTGCACGCTTGCGAGCAGGGAGAGAGGTAGAGACTCGATTTCAAAATCTGCGACCTCAACACTCAGCGACCTTGCAAACAATCCAACCTGATCTCGCACCTCTGTCCTGATCAACAGCCCTCGAAAAGTTCCTGCAAATCTTGGAATAAGTGAAAGTTCGAGAGTGTGTTTGCTAGTCCGGCTCTGTTTGACTTCTACCCCAGGTGGGGCAATCACCTCCGAAATCTCGACCGAGTACCATTTTTCGTCGTGTGAAGACAGCTCGACTGAAGCTTTGAGTTCTTCTCCCTTCAGACCCCTCACTACATTCTTCGGACTGATTTTGAGAGACTGACGATCAGGGGTCATCTTCTTCACTAGGATGAACGAAGCTAGCGCGATGAGAGAAAGGACGAAGCAAAGGAGAAGAATCAACCTTATGTCAAGTATGGACGAAGCTATTCCAAGAGAGAGCGTTGCCTTGAGGAAGTCCTTTCCTCTAGCGGTTGCAATTACTTGTGCTACCGTGGCGGAGTCACGACATCCAGAACTTGTTGGATAATCACCGCAGGGCTCGGAGCAATCCCTTTGAGCGAAGCAGATCTGTCGAGCTTGATCCTATGAGTAAGAACCGGCCTTGCGAGAGACTTTATGTCCTCGGGTGTGACGTAATCTCTCCCTTCTAGCACCGCGTTTGCTCTGGCACTCTGAACCAACTGAACCATTGCTCTTGGGCTTGCACCAAGGCTTATTCTTCCATCGGATCTTGTTTCCCTTGCAAGCTTCGAAACGTAATCCAAGATCTCTTTGGACACGTTGACAGACTCCACGGCCTTGAACAGCTCAGAAAGATCTTTTTGGCTTACCACTCTTTCAACCACCTCCAAGTTGAGCTCAGTAAGATTTCTGTTGATGATTTCAGATTCTATTACCTCCGAGGGGTAGCCGAACTCAACCTTCATCATGAACCTATCAAGCTCACTCTCAGGGAGAGGATAGACTCCTTCGAAGTCAAGTGGGTTCTGAGTGGCTATTACCATGAAAGGTGATGGAAGCTTCCCTGTATACCCTTCAACTGTGACTTGAAGTTCCTGCATTGCTTCAAGTAATGCACTCTGCACCTTTGGTGCTGCCCTGTTTATTTCGTCTGCAAGGAGTATGTTCGTGAAGATTGGTCCCTGTTTGAACTCAAACTCTCGTGTCTTCATATTGAAGATGAAACCGCCGATGATATCGAGCGGGAGCATGTCTGGAGTAAATTGAGCTCGCTTGTAAGAGAGCCCCAAGCACTTCGAAAAAGCCTTTGCGAGTAGGGTCTTGGAAGTTCCTGGGACTCCCTCCAAGAGCACATGTCCTCTGGCAAGAAAGCATGTCAGGATCAGACCGATCTCGCTCTCCCTGCCGACGACAACCTTTCCAACTTCTCTAGATATTTTCCTCTTTATGTCGATTAAGACCAAGGAATTACACCCCAAATCTTCTTTCGGCGCTTGTTTGGCAAGAGTGCCGCAAGTTTCACCACTTCTCGAAAGCGCGTCAGTGATGAAGGTGAAAGCTCCCATTTCCCGTATCGGTATGCTTCATAGGTCCTGAGCTCCTTCTCAAGCTCAGTCCAGTCAATCCTTATGGTCAATTTCTTGGCTCTCTCTATGCCTTCTCCCCAAGTGAATCCAGAAGGAAGATCTGGGAAGGCTCCCTTAAGTGATTTCTCGAGAGCCTCGAAAGCTTGATCCAGTGATGAAACTTTGAGCAATGGATTCGAAGTTGCCCTGCGCAGCCCCAACACAAAAATCAGATAAATCACAATGTTGGTCACTAGTAGTCCAGCCAGCACGTACTGGTTATCAAACTGCGCCATTTCGAAATTCCTTCCCCCCTCCTCTTTCTTCTTCTCCTAATCCTATCCAAGGCTGATTGTATAATTCAGAGAATTCACCACTATGTTCATTGCAACGACTCCGGAGGAGCTCATGTAAGATGTCGGTCGGAGATCTAACCATACGGTTCCTGAATAGAAACTTTCGCCCACGATCTGGGCTTGGGACATCTCGGTCTGGGCGCAGAGCATTATTACTGCAGCGGTGGAAGATTGATAATTTGAGTAGCTAGAAGTTATTGTGCTAGTCACAGTACCAGAAATCGTGGTCGATTCAGGGGAAAGAGAGCAAGACCAGGATGAATTTTCAAACGCATTGTTTGAAAAGATTGATTCTATCGTGACAAAGCTGCTGTTGACCGCAATTTGCGAATTCGACGCAATTTCCACAACTACATTCTGCCAGCTTCCTATTTCGCCTGCCCCGTTTTCATCAAAGAAATCGTAAAACTCTGTGGGATAGAGGGTGCTATTGAGAAGGACCGAGAGATGGGTAACGATCCCACGCTGAATCTGAATGGGTATCGAGACTACCTGTCCAGTAGCGTTGACCAAGGCGATGTATTGACCCGCAAGAAGAGTATCCATGAATACGCCGTTCGAATCTGTAACGTTGTATACTGGTGTTAGTCCAGGCCGGCCAATCCCAACTAGCAGTCCGGAGTAGGGGAGGATCACTCCGGAAGGAATCAAAGTAAGATTTAGATTTGAAAGGCAGCTTGCACACTGATCTGACACTACTGTTTCTCGCTTTGCTTCGAAGTAGAGGGTGCCGAACAGATTCCCACTGAGACTAGGACTTCCTGAGGGGTTCGAGTTGTTTTTCGCGAGTCTTGCGCCGATCGGCCACTCAAGAGAATTGACATTGACCATCAAAACAAGAGCGACGATCAGTAGTATTACCACCATGATCGATATGGTGAGGCGACTAAAATTTCGCCGATAGGAATCGAAAGGCATGTTAGAGCGAGAAACCAGATCCATTTAACCTGTCAAAACATCTTTTTGTTTATTTTTCCGAATTGGAAGAAAATTCCTGTGAAACATCGCTAAAAGCATTATTAACGATCAGATGCGTCCCTAGACTGGGTTTTTCCTTCAATCCAAAGAGGAGAAGAAGATTGGTTGGGTGCTTGATGCAAAGACTTTGAGCGAAATTCATCTATTTGTTGTAGATGAAAAGTCAGGATAGAGAGCTCAATTCATCTTCTTCTTCCTCCAAGTAATTGCAACAACGACAGTTACGAAATACTTTGCTTTATAGAGGATTTCAGAAAATCACCAGCGACACTCTATCTCTTTTTTCCAAAATATTTCACTTTAAAAGAGAAGTAAAGAGAATCAAGTTTCGAGCTTCGAATTCATATTTTACTCGGACGATATCCTAATATCATGAAGCACAGTGAGAGCTCCCCCTGCGGTAGGGAGGACCGGGAGGATAGTCGTCTCCCTTTGTCCTGAAACCGACTACACGCAGGGGTCAGTAACCGCCGGGTAAAGCATGACTTGCGAGGTGCTTCCTCGGCTCATGAGGATGATTCCGCGCCACGGCGGGCTGCCATAGAAGCGTGCCTTCCGAAGGGAAGGTTCCGACTTTGAGCCGTCGAAATGGGCGAGATCCGGGAGGGGGCAACCCTAAGGCGGAATGGTTGCGCTGCCGTGTCTACGCGGCTGACTTGTGAACCGTAGGCAAAGGCCTCTCAAGCGTGCGAGCTCCGGCGGAGCTATCGCAGTAACATCTTGTGTTGAATTTGTACGATTTGCAATTCGTCATCAGGTTGCTATTTTCGCGATTTCATTTGATTTGGAGCCCTTAGA
>CADDZS010000109.1 GCA_902812485.1 archaeon | reverse complement strand
TCTTGCAGGCAAGGTTGGGGATCTGGAAGCTGAAGAAGTATACGAGCCTTCTGCTGTCAAGGAGCAGATAATCAAGTCTGCTACTGAAGCTGCTTCTATGATACTGAGAATAGATGATGTGATCGCATCGAGCAAGATGAAGACCCCACCTACTCCTCCAGGAGGAGGCGGCGCGGGCGCTGGTGGAATGGGCGGCGGCATGGAAGATTAAGTCTCTTGGATTCAGAACCAGCAAGCATACTTTGAGCGAGCCAAGGCTTCGTGACTCGATAATCACGAAGCCATTAGCTTCTTTTTTTCTTCTCCCTACTTACTACCTGTTTTGAGTGTTCGATAGGCTGGCTTCGGCATCCTTCGAAAGCAAGATGCCTATGTTTGTTACCTTTGGTTCCTTTCCCTGTTAGCGGCAGCTAGGAGATCAGTCGGCGTAATGATGCCGACAATTTTACCCTTCCGAGCAGTGAGAACAGCTTGAGAATGTTGCAGGAGCAATGCGACCGCACTTATTGGAATGTTCTCATCCACGACAGGAAACTGTTCTTCCATCACTTCGGTTACCGGCTTCTCGTAGAAGACTTTTGGGTCAAGCTCCTTCAAGAGCCCCTGAACGATCTGCCTTTCTGAGATACTTCCTATGCAAATTTCCTCTCGGTCGTCACGAATCGGAAGTTGGGAGAAGCCATACTGTCTCATCTTTTCGGCTGCGTCTTTGATCTTTTCATTCTTTTTGAGCCAGACAACGTCTCTTGTTTCAATGTCCTTTGCAAGTCCCCTCTTCGGTTGCTCAATGCGATCAAAATATTCGAAGATTCTCTTTACCACCTCGTAAGATGGATGAACTCTGTTGCTCTCAATCTTGGCAATGAGAGACTGGCTTACTCCCACCGAGTCTGCGAGATGCTTTTGACTAAGGCCGAGAGCTGTTCTTCGCTTCCTGATTTCTTGAATTGGAGGAAGGAACATGAGTGATCACAATACGCCTTTGGGTTGAAGGAGCCCTGATTTAGCTCGAGTGGAAAGATTCGATTTTTGGATTCGATTCGTTTAAGAATACTCGTCCTGACAAAAAATTCCAATAAGTATTAAGCTTTATTCCTGCTCTCCAAATTTTGGGTTCTGGCTCCTTTGTTGGGAGTATGAAAGAAAAATTCCAAGTAACTTGGCGTTTTTCCTTGATTTACAAATCCGCTTCTTCTTTCTCCTGCCTCTGCGCACCCTACTACCTTCTTTCTTCCTTTCCTTCCTTCCTCTTCAGTTCCTCTATAGATACGGTGTCTGTTTTTCCAATTTTTGCTTCGATCGGCTGTTTAAATAGCCATTATATACTCGGCTAATTCCGGCTCTACAATGTACTTCTTCAAAAGCAATTGCAACGAAAAATTGAATCGTGTAATATCTCCTCAGAAAGCAATTGCAGTTTGTTATTGAGTGTTTTCAAGCAATTTGTTTGTGAGAAAATGAACGTCTCATCTGTCTCTGGTTTCTTACTCGAAACCTCGCCCGACAAGAGCATTGTAACAATCAATTCTTCTTTGTGAGAAACCGCCCATTCAAGACAGAATGAAAAACTCACAAGATCGAATTCAATAATGAAGCATCCCCGATCAGATCTCCTTCGACCGTGACTATTGCAGCTTCTTCTGCTCTATACAAGGACCTTACCAGAGGAGCAGTCTTCCTCTCTTCTCGGGCCGTGTCTTTGGAATAGGCGGAAACAATCAAGTCAAGGTTGAAGGAAGGCATGACAATAACTTCGACTAAATCTTCGCCTGAATAACTCGCTACTGATTCCGCAATCATCCCTTGAAAGACGTACGTTCTCGGAACCTTTGCGAATATCCACACTGGTTGACCTGACAGAGGAGATCCTTTCTTCAGGTAAATTGGATGGAGGTG
The DNA here is from genome assembly GCA_902812485.1 of archaeon. GTDB lineage: Archaea > Thermoproteota > Nitrososphaeria > Nitrososphaerales > CADDZS01 > CADDZS01. The sequence goes on along the minus strand of CADDZS010000109.1, from coordinate 5,223 downwards.
GCCTATTATCAGTCTTTTACAATTCCGGTATTTCAAAATAGGGTTTGTGTGCCCGTGCATTACAAGATTGTTTCCTAACAGCAAACCAGTTGAGTCCGCTACATCGACTTTCGCGGGGAGAAGTTGTTTTATTCCTGCATCGTGATTGCCGAGAATAACTTTGACATTGAGGTCGTCGCAAATCCCATCAAAGAATTTAGGAACTTTTTCCCATTCTGAGGATGTTATGTTTGTTATGCTTGACTTCACGTCCCCATTGATTACGATATCTGTAATCTTCCACAAATCAACTATTGATTTGATTTCTTCGATCAGTCTGTCGACTGAGGCTTCGATTTTCACTCCTTGCGCTCGAAATTTTTCTTCGAACCCTATGTGAAGATCTCCTAAGATAAGATATCTTCTAGAGGAAGACCCTTGGTCAGTTTTGTCGAAAATCAAGATCGAGCGATGATCGTAGAGAACTCTAATCTCACCTCTGTTTGGTGGTTGCACTGAATCTTTCATCAAGATCTATCTAGTCCTCCGTGGATATCACGTATTGGCAAAGGGACAGCAAGAACTCGAGTTTCAATACTTACAATGCGTTGCCTCGAAGATAAGGAAGAATAAATCAGTAGCCTTGTTATGCATAAGCAAAAATATTGAGCAATCCGTTCCTTCACCTTAAGCGACTTCTTGAGATGCACGATACAGTTAATTGGCTCTTTATGTAGTAGCTGAATAATCAAGTGACCCGGCTCTGACCCGACAAGAACGGGCGAGAAATCTCATCGAGCTGAATTGTGTAAAGAGACAAACTTTCAATCCAAGTGGTAGAGATATCTGGACTGTTGTGGGTAGAGAAGGAGATTGCTTAGTCGACTTTGATGACACTGATCGAGCTTACTGCTCATGCTATGATTTTCATTTCAGAGTTCTAAGTGGCTCCGTTCCCAGCTGCTATCATCTGCTCGCTGCGAGATTGGCTAGGGCCGAATCAAAATTTGAGACGATATCCTTTGCCGACGAAGAATTCGAAGGCTTTCTTAGAGCTCTAGTATCAGATATCGCAAGCAACCTGCGAACCAAGAACCGAAAGATTTCATCGAGTTCGTGAAGAGGTTACAAAGTGATTGTTAGGGCATTAAAGCCTTCTTAATGTATCCTCAACCAGCAAATCCTTTGGTCTTCGCAACTGCAAGAAGGGCTCTTGCCTGAGCTTCAGCACGTCCAAGAAGAGATCCTGCATTTTCGGCTGTGATGTATCCGGCATAAGCAGCTACTTCTTGAGCAGACCTTAGTGCTCTAACAAGAATGAGAGGCAAACTTTCCTTCGTTATGTACGACGCTTCGACAGATATGCCGAGTGCTTGAGAAATGGCCTGCTGCAACTCTCTCCTGTACTGGTCGAGATCGATGACAATATCCTTCTGCAACAGCAATAAGCCCTCAGACAAGGCCATAAAAATTGACAATCCGGCCTTGATGGGTTTCAAATTGAGTCTCGCGAGTAGTCCAGCAAGCTTAGGTGAAATTGAATCTCCTGGCCTTGCAACTATAGTGTCCTTGGAAACAAAAATGTTTCCCGATTCTATTCTAGTTGGAACACCAGCCTCCTTGAATTCTGAGAGGACTGGGCCTGGAGGAATCCCCGTGTTTCCAGAAGGGATAATTATGTTTTCAGTCGCGATGTCTCCAGCTCTTGCTGGCAGGCTAACCTTGCTCTTTTCAAGCACCAGGAACAGCTTGAATGGATTCATATTGGTAAAGATCAGCGCATTTTGGCCATCAAGTCGAGAGACAAATTCGCTTGCTCTTTGGATTCCGAGTTGTTGCAAAGCTTTCATGGCGATTTTGTTCTTTGTGACAAATATGACGAGTTCCTTCCTGAAATTCTTGCGAAGCGCCATGAGCTGGCCCGCTCGCACTTTGTGAAGCTTTGTCACTATTATTGTGTTGTACCTTGATGCAAGTTCCTTCACTCGATCAAGTGCTTCCTTCTTCTTTTCTGGGTATTCTTTTCTTTCTTGGACAAGAAGCAATCGTTGCTGCCGGCTTCTGTTAACAGAAGAGGAGGAAGAGGAAGCTTTAGTGGCAGAGTCCATTGTCATTCGCTTACCATCCTCGCTTTCGCTGGATGACCCATTGTTTTCTTAACAATCAAAGAGTGAATGTTTCTTTCTCCATTTGGAAGTTTTCTCTCGATTTGAGAAATCACTGCAAGAGCATTCTCGGTTACCTTAGCATCGTCCAACGATTCATCCCCAATCTTGCCGGCTACACTAAGGGACCCCCTGGATCTGAAGCGCACTGCGGATTTATACCTGCTGAGAATTGAATCCAGAGGAGCATTTGGAGCAATTGGTGAAGGCATTTTTCCCCTAGGCCCAAGATACGGCCCCAAGATTCTGCCTATTCGTGGCATTAGAGACGTGTCGGATAAGAAGAATTGGTATTCGCGCGCAAGTTTCTTTGCTCGACGCTTTTCTGAAGCTAGAATGTCGAGCTCACTTGCTTCCACCACACGGTCCGCACCCGCCTTCTCCGCGCGGATCGCAGTGTCACCAGTTGCAAAGATGCAAACCTTCGCAGCTTCCGAGAGTCGGTTGGGGAGGAATACGACCTCGTTAATGTTAAGATCTGTTTTCTTAACGTCTATGTCTTTCAGTTTCATTATGAGCTCGAAAGATTCTTGGAATTTTCTTTTCTTGGGTTCAGAGTTCCTTGCTTTCGCCACTTGCTCCTGAAATTGATCCTTTGTTATCATGCCGAATCCTGATGCTCCTTAGTGTTTCACTTGTCTTATAGCAGAACGCTATTCAAGAAATTGCGGTGTTTCTTTCGGATTTCTTCGAAATCTGCGCATTTAAACTATGCCCAGAAGCAGACTGAAACAAAAACTACGATTCTACGAGTTGAGCATCCCATTGACCTTGGGCAATTTCCTGTAGGAACTGCTTTGCGTTCTTCCCCTCTATCGTAACGCCCATACTTAGACATGATCCCGAGATTTCCTTCGCTACAGCTTTGATTGTTGAGGCATAGGACTGTTGGATCTTGAGTTCAGCTATCCTTCGTAAAGACTCAATGCTCAGATTTCCTGCAACAGCTGAATTAGGTGTTCCGCTACCCTTTGGTATTCCAGATTCCTTGACTATTAGCGCCGATGTCGTAGGTATTCCTACTTCGACAGTGAACTGTTTAGTGTCTGTTTGAACATTGATCTTTACTGGTACTCTCATTCCAGAGTAATTCTTTGTTTGTTCGTTGATCTCCTTCACAATGGCCATCACATTCACTCCAAGAGGACCCAATGCGGGCCCCAATGGAGGTCCTGCGCTCGCCTCTCCACCTACAACAAGGGCGGAAATCATTTTTACTTCGGGCATTGACCTATTTCATCTACCAACTTGCAATTGTCAAGAGCTTGATCTTGAAACATTTCCGCTTTGTCCGGTTTGAGCCGACGTGGCTCGACCCACTACTTTGATGAAACCTACGTCAACTGTGACGGGGAGCTGGTAAGGAGCATCAAGAAGGAGAACCGTGACTTCAGATCTCGCTGGCTCAATTCGGTTTATCTTAGCTCTCATACCCTTGAACGGTCCTGCGACAATTTCAATCACATCGCCAACATTAACGTCGGAAATTATCGACTTGTCTACGAGAAATTTTTCAATATCGGAAAATTGGCTGTATCCTGGGACCATTCCTTTCACATGCTTGAAACCTGAAATGCTATCTGAAACAGCTTGCGCATTCTGCGCTTCGAAGAAGACGTAACTTTTTTGAGCATCGAGAACAAGAATCGCGTAGACTTGTGAGTCCTTTCCTTCTTGCTTCCTCTTTTCCAATCGATCACCAACGAATTTGGCAACAGTCTTTTCCTGTCCGCCGGTAGTCTTTACTGCAAATATCTTCGCAGACACAGTTTGAGACAATCCAATCATTCCGGCCTTTTCATTGTCCTACAAATAAAGCGAGGAGTCCAACACTCAGAGTTCCAACGATTCATTGCGTAGTACTTCATATTTCAAAGAGTTATTGTTTTCTTCTACAGTTCCATTGACGCCCCACCAATGGAAGGCCGCTTGCGCCTCCTTAAGGCGTTGTCTGCCCAGTTGGATTGGCGTTCTGAATCCCCGCAACAAGCATCAGCATTGATGCTACGAAATATATCAAAAAACCAAGTCCACCAACGATGCCAAAGCCTATGAAGACTAGTTTGACGTACAGCATGAATTCTTCTCGATCAGACTTCCGTGCAAGCTTAAGTGTCCTGTAGGTTGAGGACAACGCCTTACCCAAACCCATGACTTATTCCTTCCTATTGACCCATTGCTCTCTCTGTCATTGAGCTTTCAAAAGAGCGAAGCAATCATTCGTTTGGTTGGATATATTTGCATTTAGGAGGCTAGAACTCACCACATGTGGTGGATCAGATACCTCAGTCGTTCTTTTCGCATAATACCAGCTTCTTGACACGTGTTCATTCGCTCTGTGTTTCGTTGAAACCATTTCGAAAATTGTTGTTGCTGCTGCTTTACCATTCGATTTCGTCTCTCACAAGGGCTCCTCAGCCTTCTTTTCGAGTTGTTAGCTTAGAAAGAGAAAAAATCAAAGAAAGTCAAATAACAAACTCAAAACGAAAGACCAAATTTTTGCATGGTCACAATACTGCTTTTAACAAACACATGGGAAAATCCTATTCTCAGGATATGGCTTCACAAACAGATAGACGTTCAAATGCCCGAAATTTGGTACATGCGCCATCCTCTCGTTCTCGAAAGAGAGAGCGCGTCCCTTTCCAAGTCACAGATTCTGAAGGCAATGTATTCGATCTCATCTACTCTTCTCCACGCAAATCGAAATCTCATAACGAGTTTCAGTTATTGAAGAAGCTGCCATGGTTCGAATCAGGCAAACCTCTTAGGAACTGGATCCTGCATGAAATCGATCTCTATGATGAAATAGAATCGATTTGGGGAAAGAAATGGGGTGCTGAGGGAATAGGGAGACTCAAGGAGGTTCTTGTTTCAAGCCCCACCGAGAACGAAACACGGGAGGAATTCTCAAAGGAATGGCAGTATTATTACTCCTCTTCAAATGGGAATGCAAACCTTCAGAAACTCCAAGAACAGTTTGACTCTTATTTCGAGATATTGAAGAATGAGGGAGTGAAACTGAATTTTGTCGATCCGCCTATACCCGCGATAGGGGCGTACGGATATTTGAAAAATC
>CADDZS010000108.1 GCA_902812485.1 archaeon | reverse complement strand
AGAGAGTAATTGAAGAGGAAGCTATAGGTGCGCAGGGCAGAAAGGCTCGAGCTCGAATTACACAGGAACTCGGAGGGGAGGGGAGAGATTGTTTGATTGACTATGAAGTACTCTCCCAATGGTCTTCCCCTTGGCAAGGGCGAGTGCGAGGATCAAATGTGGGCATGATAGAGATTGTTGAGAAGTAACAAGAGAAGTAGGTATCACTAGTGCAAGTTCGGGAATTTTTCTCCCTTTTTGCATTTTCTTTGAAAGGCGGTTTTATGGAATGGCTAGAAAGAAGGGCAACTGTGTATGGTGAAGAGGGTTTTCATTGCTTTGTTATCTGCGGGTTTGGGTTGGCCTGAACTTCTTGAAAGTGTCATGCATTAGCAATGTATAAAACAATGGTTACAGTAATATTACTGTAATATGACAGTAACTTATACCCGATTATTATCATCGAAGAAAGATGAATTTGTCAACAGCCGCAATTACACAGACGACATGGACGATGACGACAAGCAAGGGGAGCTGCAACAAACAAATAATGCAAGAACAATGCTGTCATATTTTGTTAAAAGCGCTGCTGAGCTAAGGGGACTTGCATTTGGAAACAAAATTGACTCGCTGTTACCAGAGGGTGCTCTCAGTCCAAATACTCTGACTTTCATTTATGGAAAAAGAAAAGCCGAACAGATGGCGAATATTCTTTGCGGGAATGCTGTCAGAATCTTTGGCGGAAATGCGATTTTCATAGATGCTTCGAATTCATTTGATCCGTATGCAATAACAAGACATTGTGTGATGAAATCAAAAAGATCATCAGAGTCAGAGAAAACGCTACTTCAATCCATCATAGTGTCCAGAGCTTTTACATGCTATCAACTCACAGATCTTGTGGTCTGTCAGCTTACAAAACTCGTAGCTGACAGACAAAAAAGCGTTACACCAGATGCGCCCTTTCATTCAATAATAAGAAGTAGAAGGAGTAGTAGCGACGGCGACAATAATAACATTGATCATCAATCAGACGATGAAAAAATTTCTCCAGAAGAGACTAGGGCGCGTATCAAACTTATCGTGATCTCTGGCATCAGCAACGTATTCAATGAAGAAGAAGAAGAAGACATCACAAAGAACGAAATCGAGCGCTTGCAGTACCTGATGGCTTCTTCACTTCACAGAATCGCATCAAGCAGAAAGAGTGATTCTATATTCATAGTAGCGTCTTCCAAGGATAGATGCGGGCCGTTCATCGAAAAATCCGATGTTGTGATAAAATTATTCGACGATGAAAAATCTGGGGCCGAGAAAGCCGCTCTGATAAAGCACAACTCAAGACGGTCCGCCGATGAGGTAAAACTGTGACTCATCACGATTTTCTTGAATGATTGTAGTGGGAAAAGAGGGAGGAGGAGTTTTCTCTTCGCTTGTTGAATTTCCAAGATTATATTCGTCTAACGTATGAAGACGAGGAAAGAAAAGATCAACCATTAACAGTAACAGCAGTAGGAGAAGGGAAAGCAGCTCCTGCAGCTAGGAGGAGAAGAGGAGGAAAAATCCCAAAGCTTATGCAGGAAGTTGAATCTTGGCGTAGCTTTCTCTATTCCCTAAGATCGGAAGATCGACAATTATTCAGAGAACTCATTGAAAATATTTTTCGGTATGCTGACGCAGTGGAGAATTGTGATCGTTCGTACACTACCGAAGCATTCTTGTTAAGCATGATACTCTTTCAGCATAGAACAATATTGCAGCTATTGAGGCAAATCAAAGAAATGAAACGAGGAGAAGAGGGGGAAAACACTTTGCCTGCATCATTACCGTAACTAGAAAGAAAATCGAATTTTTCCAAGCTGATGCCTTCAAGCACAACCAAAAGAAGAAGAAGGAGTGGGAACGTTTTCCACCTTGCGAGTCGAAGGCTGGCTGATTGACTGCTATCCCCAAAAGCCAGATGGAAGAGGGATGACTTTCTGGATATGCGAAGCCTCCGACGGCAGATGGATAAGAGTCAAAGATAACAACTGGCATGCCAAGATTTATGCAGCTGGATCTGCATGCGATGATCCTGATTACGTGCTAGCTAAAGTTAGAGGATCAAAACTTGTTCATTCCATCAGAGTAGCTCACAAGAGAGCAGACATTTACTCGAAAGAAGATAGTCCAGTTTTAGAAATTGAACTAAACAATGCGGGAAGCGGAAGAAAACTCGGAGAGATTCTAGAAGGTTTCTTTTCAAACCCTTCGACATTCTCGCTGTACAATATTGACGTTCTTCCAGAACAGCAATATTTCTATGAGAAGGAGCTGTTCCCACTCGCGTATGTCGAAGCAGTCGTCGATCCCAAAGATGGAAGTGTAACTGAATGGCATCTCCTTGACTCCGCTTCTTCTTTCGACTACAAACTACCAGTTCTCAAATGCCTTAGATTAAGCATCAAAGTTTCAGACACATTCCCCACTTTCGACTCGAAGATTGCTGCAATTCAGCTCTCTGCGATCAAAGGTTGTGGCTATGACGGGCAGAACAACGAAGGAGAAGAAGGAGGAGAAAGAATCGCTATAATCGAAAGTAATGATGAGTACAGCTTGATTAAGGAAGCGCTTGAAGAAATTTCAAGGCTTGATCCCGATATCATCGTTACCCAAAACGGCGATTCTTTCCTGCTCCCATTTCTCTCCGTGAGAGCAAGGAAGCTTTCGATAAGTCTCAGAGAACTCAACAGAGATGCCGATGCTGGAGAATTTACACAAAACACAGCGAAAGCGAAAACTTACTTTTCCTATGGAAAGATAATGTACCGTCCCGCAACGCAACGACTTTTTGGAAGACTTCACCTCGACGAGGAGAACACTTTCGTCTATGATCAATGCAGGCTCGCAGGTCTCTACGAAGTTTCAAGACTTTGTAGGATCCCTCTGCACACTGCAATGCGTGCAAGCATAGGAAAGTGCCTTAGTAGCCTTCAGTTCTATTACGCTTTCAAAAAGAATATCCTGATACCTTGGAAGCCAAAGGTCGCAGAAGATTTCAAGAGTGGATACGAGCTCTTCCTAGCTGATAGAGGCGGGCTCGTGTTAGAACCGCTACAAGGTGTATTCGAGAAGGTTGCTGAGCTCGATTTTGCTTCTCTCTATCCTTCGATAATAAGGAAGTACAACATCAGTGCGGAAACAGTCAACTGCAGGTGTTGCCGCGATTGTAATCGATATTCCATTGACTACGAGGCAATAAGAAGAGAGCCGTCAAGAAACTCGCTCTATGAGCTGGGGCTGCATATCTGCAAAAGAGAAAGAGGAATAGTCCCCGCAAGCCTAGAGCTCCCTCTCGACAAGAGGTTCGAGTACAAGAGACTTCGAGACTTGGAACAAAACATCGCTATGAAGAAAATTTTCAATGAGAGAATGGGTGCGCTCAAGTGGATACTCGTCTGCTCTTTCGGATATCTCTCATTCAGAAATGCGAAATTCGGAAAAATAGATTCGCACATTGCAGTATGCGCTATTGCGAGAAAGACATTGCTTCAAGCCTTCCACACCGCAGAGCTTCGCGGCTTCAATGTCATCCATGGAATCGTCGACTCGCTCTGGCTTTCGAAACGGAGCGCAAGAGAAGAACATTACGCGGAGCTCTGCGAACAGATTGAAGCAGAGACGGGATTCGAGATCTCACTCGAAGGAATCTACAAATGGATAGTTTTCCTTCCAAGCAAGATGCATCCATCGAACCAAGTTGCAAACCGTTATTTCGGTTGCTTTGAGAGAACAAACGAAATAAAAGCTAGGGGAATAGAGGCTAGACGCCACGACACACCGCTCTATTTCAAACGGTGCCAGAACGAGATATTGAAAGAGCTTTCAGCTTGCTCATCCTTGGCGGAACTTCAAGAAAGAGCTAGAAAGGAAGGGGTTCGCATCTTTCACAGATATGCTGAACATCTAGAGAAGCATGAGGTCGACGTGACAGAATTGATCATAAGGCGAAGACTTTCAAAAGAACTCGATGCTTACAGCTCGAAGAGACAGCTTTCGGTTAACGCGGCTCTCAGATTGGAAGAAAACGGAGTTCGACTCCGCGCCGGACAGACAATTTCTTATGTTATTGCCCGTTACGGAAGCTCAGGTCGACTAAGAAGTATCCCAGAGGAAATGCTTCAAGATTGGGGAAGAACTTCTTCTTCTTTACACTCCTATGATTCTCAAAGATACGTAGAATTGCTAGCCGATTGCTGCTCAACCATCCTTTCTCCATTTGGAGTTACAAAGCAGTTTTTGCTAACACGAACTGAAACGCTCAAAACTCTATGAAAAACATTAGACTTGTAGAGATTGCAAAGAATTAGCTTACCAAAAAATTTTGGGCGAAGGTTCTTGAAAAGCTAAACTCCAAAAACAAGGGGAAAGATTGCAAACTTTATAACCGCATTTCGATGGTTGGACTCTGGGACGCTTTCTGATGAGTTCGCGTACTGCAACTGTCTTAGTGCTTACAATCGCTTTCCTCTTCCTCTTTCAATCAGCGATGACCACATGGAATTCCCAAAGCCCCACGAGTCGAATGCTTGCCTCAAGCGAATCCTACAGTGAGCAGCTTTCAGTTTATCTCACTTCGGGCGAGACATTCTGGAGAGCTGATCTAGTGGGAGGAAATATCTCGGTTAGCAATGTCACTGTCCCTTCTTCAGTAACTGCGTACAGCATAACTCTCACTCATTACAATGTTTGGAATACGCAGTTTGAAGTATTCACGAAGTATGGTTTCGGACTTTTGGGGCCGTTTGAGCCGATGCCCAATGCTTCGATACTCGTAGTGAACACAACTTCGTCTTCAGATGCGGCTTCGCTTGCATCATTGCTCGGATTGAGGTTTGGGTTAGCATTCCAACCGTACGGTAGCACTCCCAATAGCTTCGAATTTTTGTCGCCAATCGATTTTGAAACAGAGATGCATGTCTACTTCTGGAATCTTTTGCCGAAATCGTACGGGGGATTCGCTTCGATGATGACAGAGTCCCAGTTTGAGTCGAGCGACCTCAACTACTACAAATTGAGCTACTCTTCAAGTGGTGTTTATTCCATTTCAATTGGTGGGCTTCGTCCGCTTTCTTCTGCTTCCCCATTCAAACTTTACAATCAGCTAGGTTTGAGCCAATCTTCATTCAACTACTCGACTTTTGCTTCAAGCTCATCTCTTGACATCCACGTACTTGGGGGAATTGTCTCAAATGCCAACACAACATACAAATTTACGAACAACTACGAGAACTTTTCAGCTTCCTTCTATACATCGCCCTCGTCTCAGAACCATTCTGTTCCCAACGTCAACGCAACAATTGACTTCGCTTTTCCAATAATACTTGCATACAGGTCTGTTTCGAGTCTCACTCCCGGAAGCGGTCAGAACGTCTCAGCTACAATCTTCATCAAGAACATAAGCCCAACAAACACGCCTTCAGCTACGAACCTTCACTTCAATGACAGCTGGATATACGATTATGTAAATGATTTCAAAGTCTTTGGTAACACTGGCGGCAGCAATGCGAATCTTTCATCCGGTCAATCTGCGACTTTCGGTTACACATTCAAGGTGTTAGCTCCAAATGGAACGTTTATTCTGCCCGCCACTCCAGTCAACTATTCCTTTGTTTCAGGTGGTAAGACACTCAATGGAACTGTGTACCTTAACAGTGAGACCATGCTAGTTGGTCCTAGTGCAAGCCCGGGAAGTGCAGCTCTTGAAGCTTACCTTTCATTCAACCCAAGTTCGGTCAGCAGCGCGCCCTTCTCAATCAATGTCACAATAATCAACCGAGCCAACGTAACTTCGGTGGGCACCGCCTTCAATGTGACTATTGCAGGAGCAGCTCCATTCAACCTTGCCGCAGGGCAATCAAAAACAGTCAATGAGACAGCGAGTCCAACTAGCTTGATTCAGACCAATGCCACCATCGGTTTCCCCATTTCTTGGGCTGATGCTACAGGAGTGCACGCAACTCACACGAATGTAATGAGCGCCGTCTTTTCTTTCGCGACGCCCAGTTCTCCTGATCTAACTCTGGAAAAGAGCATCCAACTATTCAAAGGTGACTTGCAAGGCAATATCACTCTTCGAGTGCTCAACGACGGAAAGACATCGCTTTCGGCTCTCAACATCTCGGACATACTTCCAAGTGGTGTCGAGTTCGCAAAGGCATACAATGCCTCGAGCCTGCGATTTTCAAACGGCATGATAACAGCAAATGTGAGCTCGCTTCGAAGTGGAGCTAATATATCGCTGAGCTATCTGGTCAATCTCACTTCAAAGCAAAATTTTGTCTTCTCGCCAGCAAGTGTTTCCTCCGTTTGGAACAACCTTACGGTCACACACTACAGCGTAGGATTTGGCTTGCCTTTGGGAGTGAGTGCGACAAAGCAAGTAAGCCCTTCAGTGAATTTCCAAGGCTCAAACGTGACAGTTACGATAAATCTTTCAAATCAGGGAGGGCTGCCGATTTTCAATGTTAATCTTTCAAATTCACAGGATTCGTTTCTCAAGATCTTGAGCAGTTCTTCGAGCTATCGAAGCGTCCTCGGATCTGGCGGAACTATGAGTGCTTCTCTTTTAGCAAATCTCACTGGAGCTCCGGGAACATACAACTCATCGACTGCTTCCGCAACTTTTCTCTTTGCAGGTGCGAATCAAACTGCAGCGAGCTCCTCCTTCAGGCTGACTATATTTCATCTCGTGGAGGCAAACCTATCGACTTCAAGTCCAAAGATCGAGGAGGCACATGATATTGTGGTAACCATCACATTTTCGAACCCGTCAAACGTCACAGTCTCAGATGTGAAATATGATAATGTACTTCCATCAGGGCTCAAGCTCGTATCTGGTTCCGAAGATTACAATATTGCTTCACTTGGGCCGAACCAAACTATCACCGAGAGTTTCGTGATCGAAACTAATCAGCCCTTCTCGTACAGTATCAACGGTGGAAATCTTACCTTTGTCTACCAGAATCATACACTGAAGGGCATTACCTCTGGCCTTGTGCTCAACATTGCTGACGATATAAAGCTGAGATACGGAGTGCCCGCGCTTATTGGGCTCGTCATAGTAGTTTTGACACTCCTTTACGTTCGAAGGCTTGCCTCGAAATCTTCTTCTTCGGCTTCTACTAA
>CADDZS010000107.1 GCA_902812485.1 archaeon | reverse complement strand
GGACCGGTTGGGATTACTATCGAGCTAAAGGATCAAATCAACGAATTCTCTACCATCGTCAAACAAATCATCAGTGTGCCTTCCAGTTCATCGCATGCTGAACAATGAAGATTTTCGCATGCGCGTATCAACGCTTAAATATAATCTAGGCCGAATCGATTGAGGGTTCGTTTTTCTCGAATCCAACTAAGAAAAGCATTTACCTCGTCCTCGAAGACGGGGAGACGTTTGAAGGATTTTCCTTCGGCCATTCTCCTTCTACACCGGTAGTAGGGGAAGTTGTTTTCAACACAGGCATGGTTGGTTATCCTGAAGCTCTTACGGATCCTTCTTACTGTGGCCAAATTCTCTGTTTTACCTATCCGCTCATCGGGAACTATGGCGTCCCAGATTACGAAGCGGATGGCAATGGAATCCTCCAACACTTTGAATCAAATCGGATCCAAGTCTCTGGCCTGATAGCAAGCCGTATTTCGAATGAGGAAGAAGTTAGCCACTTCAAATCGAGGAAAACTCTCGACGTTTGGCTTCGAGACGAAGGGGTTGCTGGAATAGAAAGGATCGACACTCGTGAGCTCACCATTCATTTACGCGAGCAAGGGGTCATGCTTGGCGCGATAGCAGCCTCTCCTTCTGAGGGAAGGCATTGCCTTGCAAATGCCACAAGCTACTCGATGCAAAATTTCTTTGATAAGGTGACGTGTAGAAAAGTCAGATCATTTGGAGTAAACAAGAGGGGCAGGATCGCGCTCATTGACTGCGGCGTGAAGCTCAACATCATCAGAAGCTTGGTTCGTCGTGGGTTTGAGGTAACGGTCTTTCCGTACGATGCCCCTCATGATTCAGTGATGGCCACGAAGCCAGATGGGGTCGTCCTGAGCAATGGCCCTGGAGATCCAAAGACTTGCCTCCCGGCGATAGATCTGTGTTCGAGGCTCATGGATGATTCTCTTCCAGTGTTGGGAATCTGTCTGGGGACGCAGATCGTTGCTCTTTCCCAAGGCGGAGACACTTTCAAATTGAAGTACGGACACAGAGGGCAAAACAAACCCTGCCTCGACCTTCTTTCCGGCAGGTCTCTTGTCACGAGCCAGAATCATGGATACTCTGTAGATCCGGATTCAATTGAAGGCACTGGTTTACGGGTCTGGTTTCTCAATGCTGATGACAAAACAGTTGAGGGATTGATTCACGAGAACAAGCCATGCCTGTCTGTTCAATTTCATCCCGAAGCATCGCCAGGGCCGGTTGATGCGTCTTACGTGTTCGATGTATTTTCGGAGAAAGTGGTGCGTGGCGAAAGGAACTAGAATGATTTTGACGAGGGAGAGTGAATCAAGGACAAGTTGCCAAGGGATCCGACAATAGAAAAGGTCTTGATTTTGGGAAGCGGCCCAATCAAGATCGGAGAGGCTGGTGAATTCGATTATTCCGGATCCCAAGCTCTCAAGGCGCTCAAAGAAGAAGGTATCAAATCGATTCTTGTAAATCCGAACATTGCAACAATCCAGACGGACCCGCAACTTGCTGACAAGGTGTATTTTCTGCCTGTGACGGCGGAATTTGTGAGTCAGGTTATTGAAAAGGAAAGACCAGACTCAATCCTTGTAAATTTTGGCGGACAAACAGCACTCAACTGTGGCGTCGAGCTTCAAAGGATGGGGATTCTGCGCAAGTACGGAGTAAGAGTGCTAGGAACTCAGATAAGTGGGATTGAGCTCACGGAGGACAGGGACTTATTCAAGAAAGCAATGTTGAAGGCAGGAATCGATGTCCCTGTAAGTGAAGCGGTGTACAGCGTTGAGGATGCAAGAGTCGTTGCTAAGAAGATAGGTTATCCTGTAATCATCAGGGTTGCGTTTACTCTTGGGGGTAGAGGGGGAGGAGTTGCCTTCAATGAGTACGAGCTTGATTCCATCGTGGAAAAGGGTCTTGCAAACAGCATTGTTCATCAGGTGCTTGTTGAAGAGTACGTAGGTTCTTGGAAGCAAATTGAGTACGAAGTTATGCGTGATTCTCAGGATAACTGTATCACTGTTTGCAACATGGAAAACATATTGAGCATGAGAGTTCATACTGGGGACAACACAGTTGTAGCACCGTCCCAAACGATAACGAATCGCGAATACCATTTCTTGAGAGAGATAGCCATCAGGGCTGCAAGAGAGTGTGGCGTTGTAGGAGAGTGCAACATTCAGTTTGCACTTGATACAAAGTCTGAGAGATATTACGCAATCGAAATCAACGCGAGGCTTTCGAGGTCTTCTGCTCTAGCTTCAAAGGCCACAGGCTATCCGATTGCATATGTCGCAGCGAAAATTGCTTTGGGGTACACGCTCGCCGAACTGTCCAACAAAGTAACTGGGATCACCTCTGCATGCTTTGAACCTGCTCTCGACTATGTCGTTGTCAAGATGCCGAGATTCGATTTCAGAAAGTTTGATCGCGTGAGAAGAGAACTGGGCAGTCAGATGAAATCTGTTGGGGAGGTCATGTCAGTTGGTAGATCCTTTGAGGAAGCGTTCCAAAAAGCCATCAGGATGCTGGATATTGGCAAAGAAGGTGTTATGGATTACAAGCCCTCACCGTCAGAAGAACTCTTAGAAAATGCTCTCGTAAGGCCAACGGACGAAATCTTTTTCCGTGTGGCTGAGGCTCTTGACGCCGGCTGGTCGGTAGAAGAGATAACTCGTTTTACTTGGATTGACAAGTGGTTTGTTGCAAAGATAAAGAGAATCGTAGATTGCGATAGAAAGCTTAGAGCAGCAGGCGCTCTAAATGGAACAATAGAATACGATCTCATTAGGGATGCCAAAGAACTTGGTTTCTCCGATGCTTGGATCGGGAAGCGGCTAAAGAAACCACCTGAAGAGATCAGAAAGTTTCGCATATCTTCTTCTCCGACGGTTCTTCCTCTTCAGCCTTTGGTCAAACAGATTGACAGCTTGGCGGCGGAGTGGCCAGCAAAGACCAACTACCTCTACATGAGCTATGACGGAATAAGACACAACGTGGGTTTCTCCATTAATGAAAAGAAACAGGAGAAGAAGAAGAAAATCATTGTTCTCGGAGCAGGTTGTTATAGAATTGGGAGCTCAGTTGAGTTCGATTGGTGTACTATGAACATGGTCTGGTCACTACAACGACGAGGCTGTTACGTGATAGTGGTAAACTGCAACCCAGAAACAGTATCAACTGATTATGATATGAGCGATCGTCTCTATTTTGAGGAGCTGACCCTTGAGAGGATCCTTGACATATACGAACTTGAGAAACCTGAGGGAATAGTTTGTTGCGTGGGTGGCCAAGTTGCTAACAATCTGATTCCAAAGCTAGCAAAATCAGGTGCAAAGGTCTTAGGAACTGTGAGCGAGAACTTGGACAAAGCAGAAGATCGAAAGAAATTCTCCTCGCTTCTTGATACTCTCAATATACCTCAACCACCTTGGATTGAAGCTACAACCGGCGACAAACTCTTGGAGTTTGCGCGAGAGAACTTTCCAGTAATCGTAAGGCCCTCGTATGTACTTAGTGGAGCAGCAATGAGGGTGATATGGAGCGAAAAACAGCTTGAAACCTTTCTTGCGAACGCGATCGAAGTTTCGCCCAACCATCCTGTCGTAATAAGCAAATTCGTCCAGAATGCAAAGGAGGTTGAAGTTGACGCAATAGGAGATTGCAATCAAGTACTCATAGGAGCAATCATCGAACATGCGGAAAAGGCAGGGATACACTCCGGCGATGCCACCATGAAAATACCAGCGGATGGTTTGAGCGACGATGTTGCAAAAAAGATAGAGGAGTACACAATCCGGATCTCCAAGGCTCTTCAGATCAGGGGACCATTCAACGTGCAGTATCTTGTGAAGGGAGCTGAGGTCATGGTGATTGAGTGCAATCTTCGAGCTTCGCGTTCTATGCCTTTTGTTTCGAAGATGATGGGGATCAATTTGATGGAAGTCGCCGCAGACGCGATTTTGGAGAATGGTATCGATCGTTACCTTAACGTTTCAAGGACTCCTACCTTCAAGGTCGGTGTGAAAGTCCCCCAGTTTTCATTCATGCAACTCGAAGGGGCTGATCCATTACTTGGAGTTGAAATGCAATCAACAGGAGAGGTTGCTTGTTTCGGCGAAACGTTTTTCGACGCTTATTGCAAGGCGCTTTCAGCTTCCGGATTCAAGATTCCTCAAAAGGGATCCGTTTTCGTGAGCTTTGGTGGTACGGAGTTGAAGAAGAGAACCCTCGCCTCCGTGCGCAAGCTCGCTGAACTTGGTTTCAAGATACTTGCAACTGAGCATACGGCAGAGTTCTTGTCTAAACATGGCCTTGAGAATGTGTCGACTGTGTACAAGCTTGGGGAAAGGGACAGGAAACCCAATCTTGGTGACTACCTCTCGGACAGAAAGATTGATCTTATCTTGAATATTCCAAGTAGCATCGCTCTTGAAAAATTTGCTGAAATGCAAGAAGACGACTACAAAATAAGGAGGAAAGCGGTGGAACTGGGAATTCCGGTACTGACGAATGTTGAAAATATCGAGCTCTTTGTGAAGGGGCTAACATGGTTAAGGGCTAAGCAGATGACCCTGATACCTCTTGCTTCTCAAAGAAACAGTAATTCACTCAATTAGGGAGGAGGAAGGCTGCTTTTGTCGGAGCCGCTCTCCATCGCCTCAAATGAACGCTGGACGAAGTATCTTTCGTATAGAGACACATGTTTGTCCTCTATTCCCATGAGATATTCGTGAACTCTTTGCGCAGCTTCTCTTCCAGAACCCATTGCCTTGACAACAAGAGTTTCTCCAGTGGTGACATCCCCTGCAGCGAAGACGTTCGACATGGATGTTCTGAACCTGTCATCTACGTCGATCGCCCCCTTCTTTCCAGTTTTCAGGGCAGCCTGTTTTGAAAGAAAAGTATTGGGACCTCTTCCAACAGCAAGAATCACCGATGAACATTCCACCTCAAAGTCCTTCCCCTCGACTGGGATTGGCTTTCGCCTTCCCGATTCGTCTGGTTGTCCAAGCTGCATTGTGCTCATTAGAACCTTGCTGACTCTTCCGTTTGAACCAAGATACTTCTTCGGATCTGCAAGGAACTTGAATTGAACGCCTTCGTCCTTGGCCTCTTGAAGCATGATCGGATCCGAAGGCATTTCGTTCTCTGTTCTCCTGTAAAATATTGTCACATCCCCCTGAGTCAATCGCTTTGAAGTCCTAGCTGCATCTAGGGCCGAGTCTCCACCTCCTATGACAACGATTTTCTTTCCCAGATCATATTCAGGATTCTTAAGATAGTTCTCCACTCCGTTGATGAAGACGCTTCTTAGAAATGAGTAGGCATCGTAGATTCCTTGCAAGTCTATGCCAGGAGTGTCAAGCTTTATCGGATCCCACGCTCCAGTAGTTATTAGGACACAATCTGCTTCGTCTGAAAGTATTTGGGATAGCGTGATATCCTTACCCACTTTCACTCCCGATTTTATTGCAATTCCCATTTTTTTGATCCGATCAATCTCGTATGCCAAGACATCCTTTGGAAGGTGATAATCAGGGATTCCGTACCAAGCTGTACCACCCGGAAAGGGAAGCTCGTCATATATCTTCACAGAGTGTCCGTATCTTGTCAACAACTCTGCAGCAGCAAGCCCAGCAGGTCCTGCTCCAACTATTGTGACCCGCTTTCCGGTTCCATTTGCGCAAGCTGGATCTGGTTGCGGAGATGTCTTTTGCTCCCAATCAGCCACAAAACGCTGAATCATTCCAATCGAAATAGGCTCACCTGCCCATCTCATGACGCAAGCATCTTCGCATAGTCCCTGGAGTTGAGGACAGCACCTTGCAGTTACTCCGAGCAAAGCATTCGTTTCCCTGATACGCCTGTAGGCAGTTGGAAGATCATTTCTTGAAACCGCTTCACACATTCCTCTGACATCCATCTGAACGGGACAGGCGTCTATGCAAACAGGCGTCCCGCAAAGTAAACATCTTCGAGCTTCTTCAATAGCTTGCTCCAGCGTATACGGCTGCTGCACTTCTGAAAAGTCCGACACCCTCTTTTGCGGGTTGGACATTGGAAATGGGAATCCGCCCACTCTCTTGGGTTTGGTTTGTGTGCTCAAGAAAAATCAAATCCGTAATGGAATCTACCATATCTTCGAAGTCGACTGTAGAACAAGTTTTTGCTCAGCTAACGTATCTACCACTTCCAAATCCAAAAAATGATGAACCATTATGAAGGACATAGATTTGTAATGATTTCTTTCTTGCAAGATAATGTGATAAAAAAGGCGGTTCCAGTTTTGAATCAAACTGTTTTAGTTCAATTCTAACACAGATGGGAACTTGCAGATTAATTTGGAAGCTAAATACTGGATTCCGACCTTTCACCACATTCTTCATGGAGATGCTTGTGATAGAGGAAAAAGATTCAAGAAATGCAACAAATTGTCCAGAAAAGACAGACTTTGCTCAATTTGGGAAATATGAACTGACATAGTTTTTTAATTGAACTCTTTTCTTTTCTCTACGCTCTCTTTTTGTTGTTTTAATGTAGTAAGCATCTCTATACTTCAATTCTGATCTTCTTGTTGTCTCTCTCTTTCATTTTCTCTTTCTTTCGTTGTGGAATTTGTCGTCCACTTGTTTTAGACTTTCTGTTTCTTTCTCTCTTTAGAAATGATCACTTCAGTTATTGGCGCTTTCAATTAAGTTACGTCCGTTACATATACACACCGGAAAATCGCATCCTTTTTTTCGACAATATCCAGTAAGCAACCTTACAGAGCTCGTGTGCCGATGAGTCAAGCGTAGGCTCCTTCTTTCTCTTCCTTGATTTACAAATCCGCTCGTCTTTTTAGAGCTCCTGTGTAATTTGCGCTCGAGCCTTTCTTCCTTCCTCTTCAGTTCCTCTAGAACCGTTGTCTGTTTTTCCAATTTTTGCTTCGATCCGCTCTTTAAATAGCCATTATATACTCGACTAATTCCGGCTCCATAATGTACTTCTTCAAAAGCAATTGTTTGCTTGTTTCGTTTGAGATGACATTGTCGAGCTCACATTGCAGATGCAAACATGAAAAATGAGCAAAGAAATTTCTCTGCTTCACGAATTCATGGTTTCATCCATTTTTGATACGATTTTAACTCAACCTACAATCAATTAGTAACTGACTAACCCACGCTGGATCTCCACCCAACGCTTTGCGGGACTGCAAGCAAATGATTTTTCTGCTATTAGAAATCAGATTTCCTTTCGGAACATTCTTATTTATCATGGCCCGTTCTCTTCCTTGTATAACAGGTTCTTGGAAGATTTGTACCCCGAAATCATCTATGGAATCACTATAGTTGCATTCCTTGTGCCCTATCCTTT
>CADDZS010000106.1 GCA_902812485.1 archaeon | reverse complement strand
TCTTCTGATGAGAGAGATAAAGAAAATCTGGGATCCTGACAATATTTTGAATCCAGGGAAATTTCAGTGAGATGTAGAAAGAATCAATGAAATATAGAGGCAAAAACAGAAAATGAACTACAATAATGAAGAATCCGATCCCCTTCTTCATCATTTATGTAACAAACTTGGTGATTCTCCTGATTTTGGACTGGATCCTCCAAAAGTCTATCTTTGGTTTGTCCGGATCGTTTCAGATTTTCATGCTTGATCTTGGTTTGCGATCTCTCTAGGCACTGAGAAGATATGCAAGTCTTAAAAGCGATTAGCGAAGCAATTCAACCGCGATGGGTCCTTGCGCCAGCGACAGAATAGTACGACTCCTCCAGCAGATAATAACAATGTGAATCAACCTCCTAAGATCTGGAATCGCTGGCTCGCAACTAGTATCGTATTTCTCATTTTGTTTTTGATTGTCACAGTCCTTGTGGTTTCTAGAGTTTCGCAGGCTTTTGATGCTTCGTATTCACTCATAATAAACAACACGAGTCTTGGCTCAGGACTCACAACGATCATGGTTCTTGCTTCGGAGTACGGTCGAGAGTATTTCTGGGTTCCAATTGTGGCCTTCATGCTTGTATTCGGGAAGAGGGACACGAAAATGCTTGCAGTTGAGCTTGCTGCACTGTTCGTAGTTGGGATTGTGGCTGGGGAAGTGACAAAGCTGATAATTTTCAGGGAAAGACCATCTGAAACACTTGCGCCAAGAATAATTTTGAGAGTTCCTCCCGACACGGATTCATCCTATCCTTCGGGTCATGCCCTAATGGTATCCATTGGCGCAATATTCTCGCTTGCCAAATTTCGGAAGAAACTTGTCGCATCGCTCTTCACGATCGAAGCAGGTATTGTTTGCTACTCGAGGATCTATGTTGGAATGCACTATCCGCTCGATGTCGTCTCTGGAATTTTCCTTGGAGGGTTCATCGTTTTTGCAGGATTGTTAGTATTAGAAAAATATCTTAATCGATATCTTGGGGTTCTCACAGACACACTTTCGAAAGCGTTCAGATGGGCATTCTTTTCGATATAAACTAGAACAGCTTGGACCTCACCACCAGGGTCGGTTGCCTGGGGGAATAATTTCATTTCTTGATAATAGGTTAATCCATGCATAGACTCAGTTAGAATCGTACTTACTAAAGTATGGGAAACAGGATTGCCCCTTTTGGAGCCGCGGGCAATTCTTATTAGAATTGACTCTGCATCAAAGAGATACAATATGAGCTACTCTTTGGCTTCTAAATTGGTGCCTAGACGTTTTCTTCTTTTTGTGTCCGTTTTGTTCATCATGGCTTTACTTGCATCACCCACGATCAACTTTTCAACTGCATCTACTCGATCTTCGACTCAAAGTACTAGTAATCCTTCATTCGTGTCATCCATTACCTACAATGAGAGCAGGATCTCAATGGTGAGCCGAGCTTGTGACACACATTCAAATGCGGAAGTTGAACAGGCAGTCGATCACCTGTACGTCTACGAAACATGGATGGGTTGTAATGGAGTTGGATTCGCTCGCTCTTCTGATGGAGGTCTTCACTTTGGAGCAGCAATTTCGCTCCCTGATACCGGAGGGCCTGTGAATTCGTGGGATCCAGCTCTTGCTATTTCTCCAAAGGGAGTTGTCTATGTGTCTTTCATGCGTTCGTGGAACGACTACTATTTGCCGGTAGTGGAGGCGTCGTTTGATCACGGGAAGACTTTCTCCCAAATTTCATTCCTCATTCCCCCAGAGAAAAAGAATTGGGGCGATCGTGATTTCATTGCTGTTTCACCCAACGGAACAATTTACCTTACTTGGGACTATGGTCCCAGTCGAACGTACATAAAATACATCTGCTCCAAAGGCGGGAGTTGTG
Source organism: archaeon (assembly GCA_902812485.1). GTDB lineage: Archaea > Thermoproteota > Nitrososphaeria > Nitrososphaerales > CADDZS01 > CADDZS01. Next base: position 5,495 of record CADDZS010000106.1, on the reverse strand, counting down.
CATTTCTCGCGGGTGACCTCAATGCAGTCATTCAGTGGTCTAATGATGGAGGTAAGACTTGGAGCAAGATAGTTCCGGTGAACCCAAATTTTCCGGCTGGTGGGGGTGACAGTGCTCCCATGGTAATTGAGCCGAATGGAAGGATAGACATTCTATATCAAGGTTACAAGGTAACAAATCCAAAGAACTACACGCTTGCACCGGCTCATCCTTACTTCACCTACTCCTCAGATGGCGGGCTTCACTGGTCAAGCCCTGTTATGGTTGGACCAAAGAATCTCACAATGTCTCTTTCAGAATGGTGGATAGATGGCGCGATCGGAAGGGACATTGCCGGGAATCTCTATGTCACTTGGGATTCACAGCAAGGGACTACTGCTGACATTGGGTGGCTTTCATTCTCAACAAATGATGGAATGACTTGGTCTCCTCCTGTGCGTATGACACCTGATCGAGATCATTCGGCTCATATCATGGAAGTTGTTGGTGGAGGAAATGGAATTGCATACGTCGGATGGCTTTCAAACAGCTCATCTAGTGGATGGGCGCAGTATCTCAGTGTCTACTCGATCAAGAAGGGATTGCTGACCCCTGTGATCTGGGTGTCAAGATTGTATGGTAAAGCCGCTGTGTGGCCCGGCGACACTTTTGGAATAAGTGCTCTATCAAGCGACACTCTAGTGTTGAGCTGGGGGAGTGGTATTGAGCTGAACGGACAAGTACGCTCTCAGATATTCGTTGCTCGAATCCAATTCTTCTACGGTTGAACTTTGAAGAATTACTCCAACTGCCTTGATCTTTCCCCGTAGAGAGTCGCTCATTCTCCACTCCAAAACGTAAAGAATAATTGGAAATAGCAATTCTCCACTGTCAAGCGATGCTGAAATTCCTAGTATCTTCCGAAAGGTGTCAGATGAAAATGCTTTTGCTTTTATGGGGGCGCAACTGATGGACTCAAAAAATGAGGATTGAAAGATTTATCTCATTATCAAGAAAAAAGTTTCTTTCTTTCTCACGTTTCTCTCTCTTTCCAACCTCTGATGCCAAAAGATTTACGAGCATCCGAATTCAAAGGAATCATGGGAATGCGGGGGAGGAGTAAGAATACGACAATGATACGCTTCTCGGAAGAGAGATACCATCTTGTTTACGATGCTGACTGTACTCTATGTTCTCGTTTTAAACGAGTAGTTGATTTTCTAGACAAACATGAAAAACTCGATTATGTCTCCCTTCGAGAAGCTGAAGCTTGTGGACTATTAGACTCGATTCCAAATGGAAGGAAACACAGTTCTTTCCACCTAGTTTTTCCAAAAGGCAAAGTCACCAGTGGATCCCGAGCCATTCCAGAATTGGTTCGACTGCTACCTTCGGGAACCATTGTTTCTTTCTTGATATCGCATTTTCCAAAGGCTGAAAGAATTTTGAACTTTCTTTACTCCACGATTTCAAGACTGCATGATTCTGGGAATTGCAGCTATAATCCACACAAACATTATTCAAAATCGCATGGTTTCAGACAGAAGATATCGCTCTTCGACCAAAGAGAAAATGCTCTCGGTAGTTCCTGATCGATTTGAGCAATTATGGAGATTCCCAGAAAGAACGGAGGAAGGAAAAGAAGGCGTATCGAATCACTTTGCATGGAGTAATTTTTGTAAGAGCCTCAAGGACTTCGAGATTATCTCCTGCAATCTTACTTCGAGGCAGATTGCTCATCTTGTAGAAAGAAGCTTGAGTAAACGGCCCCTTTGGCTCCAAATCTCGACCGGCGTTTTTTGCCTCGTAGACAAAACAGAGATCCCAGTGCGCTCCAAGATAAGATTGCATATCCAAGAACTGCAAATCTAGATTTCTTTTTGAGTTCTTTATCTGATCGTTCAAGATTCTCTTAGCCGCATCTCTTGGTTCCTTTTTCCTCAACGAGATTCAAACTATTGGACATCCCATTCAAAGACAGCGAAAACAACTGCAGCCCTATAGAATGCGCACGCTCTTTTCGCTTTGTCTGCTAAGTGCTTGTTTAATCTTGATCCTTTCGACGAAGGAATAACAGCTCTCATCTTAAGAGTCTTCTATAATTCTGCTTCTTTCTTTCTTTCTTTTTTCTTTTGACAGCAGATGGAGAAGAAAAGAGGAATGGATGCAACATTGCATGACGGTTAACTTTTTATCATCTGAAATTTGATTTCTCTCTTCGAGATTATTCGAAGTTTGGTCGAGTACAAATGGACTGCACTCTCCAACACCACTGTGGGAGTGCTGATGGCGGCCCTTGACGGGACGATCGTTCTCATCTCGCTTCCAGCGATCTTTAGGGGAATTCAGATCAACCCGCTCACCTCGTTCCAGTATCTACTGTGGATTCTCTTTGGGTATAGCATAATCACTGCCACCCTTCTCGTGACTTTTGGGAGGATCTCAGACATCTTCGGGAGAGTCAAGCTCTACAATCTTGGATTTGCAATCTTCACAGTTGGCTCTACCCTTTGCTATCTCACTCCGAACACTGGCGATGTTGGGGCGATTGAACTCATCTCGTTCAGGATAATCCAAGGGATCGGCGCAGCTTTCCTCTTTGCAAACAGCGCAGCCATAATCACAGACGCCTTCCCAGAAAACGAACGTGGCCAAGCACTAGGAATCAACATGGTGGCGGTTCTCGCAGGCTCACTCATTGGGCTCGTGGGAGGTGGCGTTCTCGCCACGTACGATTGGAGATACGTTTTCCTTGTTAGCGTTCCAGTCGGAATCTTTGGCACATTTTGGTCTTACACAAAGCTCAGAGAAGTTGGCACAATAAACAGGAACCAGAAAATAGACGTTTGGGGAAACGTCACCTTCGGTGTTGGACTCACTCTTTTGCTAATAGGAGTAACGTATGGGTTGATGCCATACGGAAGCTCATCGATGGGCTGGGAGGATCCTTGGGTGATCACGTCTTTGGTGCTCGGAGCCGGGCTACTCGTGGCATTCCCGCTCATCGAGCAACACGTCGAAGATCCAATGTTCAGATTGGAGCTATTCAAAATTCGGGCCTTTGCAGCTGGCAACTTTGCTGGCTTACTTGCTTCAATAGGTAGGGGAGGAGTTCAGCTCATGCTGATTATCTTGCTTCAAGGAATTTGGCTTCCGCTTCACGGATATAGCTACGAGTCAACTCCGTTCTGGTCTGGTATTTACCTCACTCCGATGCTCGTGGGCTTTGTCGTGATGGGGCCTCTGAGTGGGAGATTCTCAGATCGTCACGGGGCGAGGCTACTTGCCACTCTTGGGATGGTGATATCTGCGGCGATGTTCATTGCTCTTTCTCTCTTGCCATTCAATTTCGAGTTTACAATTTTTGCGATCATCCTTCTCGTGATGGGTTTGGGTGGTGGCATGTTCGCCTCTCCAAACACAGCGGCGATCATGAATTCTGTCCCTCCTCAACACAGAGGAGCAGCTTCAGGGATGAGGGCAACACTTCAAAACGTCGGTCAAACAATGAGCCTCGCGATATTCTTTACGATTATACTTGCTGCTCTCGCAGGCTCGCTTCCAAACGCTCTTTCTTCGGCGGCAAGCGCGGCAAATGCGCCGCCGCAGGTCATCTCTGCATTCAGCAAGATTTCACCGACCTCTGCGCTCTTCGCAGCTTTCTTAGGCTATAATCCGATAGGCACGATCCTCCAGAGCCTTCCCCAGTCAATAGTCTCTGCAATTCCACAGTCGACCCTTAGCACTTTGCAGGGAAACACTTTCTTCCCCAATGCCATCGCTCCAGCTTTCATGGCTTCTCTCAGGATAACTTTCTACATTGGAGCAGCTCTTTCAGTTGTGGCTGCGATTGCCTCATCGCTCAGAGGCGTTGAAAGGCCTCGTAAAGCTGAAAAGATAACTATTGAGGCCAAAACGACTCCAATTCACGACAACGAAGAAGAAAAAGAACAAGAAGAAGGAAAGAAGAGGAAGGAGGAGAAGGAAAGAAAAGAACCAATCTATCCAAAGATAGCTGGAGGGAGCGACCCGCCACAAGCAACCGCTAGCAAGGAGAAACAAGAGGAAAGCGGCTGACACTCAAAGGAATTCCGGGGTTTCTCTTCAACTTGCAGAGATCGAGAGCGCAAGAAGATGGTGTGAAGGCTAAGACGGAGAATTTGCTTTATCGCGAGTCTTTACTCAGTGTGAGAGCGGCTTTTCTGTATTGCCGCCTCAGACCTCATATGATCCCTTTGAATGTGCTGTCTTAGCTCAGATTTTGATTCGAACTCGGTGCCACATATCTTGCACCTTATTTCGAAGGGGTCTCGGGGAGAGTTGTAATCAAACGTCATTGGATGCTCGTCAGTCCGATGGTCGAAGAGCTCATTGAGAGTGTCTAGGTTTTTTCCGCAAACTGGACACAGGTAGGGCAGGTTTCTCTTTCACCTTACAAATACTTGATTTTTAAACCATGGCCATAAAACCGCGCGAAGGCGGAGCGACGAAAGAAAATCAGACTAGTTCAGGCTGAGCGAGACAGAGTGTGTGTAGAAGAGCGATATATCTTCCGAATTCCAAGTACAGATCAGTAAACAAATGTTCGAGCATAAAAGTGAGGGAATTTCTTGCAAATGGGAGTTTCCCATTGTTGTGCGAAAGCTCTCTCTTTAATGGGAAGGAGTCAGGAACGTGATAGCATATCTTGTTCTTCTTTGCATGAGCTCAACACGTATAAGGAACTAACCGCCTCAAGATCGAAAATGTCTTCTTTGAAGGGGAAAAAGAAGGAAGACAAGTATCAGTAGGCAAGGTGACCAAAAGAACGAATGAAATTGAACAAACTTACTCCAGAAGAAGAGAGAGTTATAGTTTACAAGGGAACCGAGATGCCTTTCTCTGGCGAGTATGAGGGCAACTTCTCTCCAGGGACCTATCTGTGTAAGAGATGCGAGGCGCCGCTTTACAGATCCGAATCAAAATTTGATTCCGGATGTGGTTGGCCGAGCTTTGACGAAGAGATAGAAGGCGCAGTCAAGAGAGTTCCCGATCCGGACGGAGAGAGGGTAGAGATCCAGTGTGCAAATTGTGGAGCTCATCTCGGGCACGTCTTCGTTGGGGAAGGATTTACAAAGAAAAACACGAGACATTGTGTCAATTCGATCTCGCTCAAATTTGTCCCGGCAAAATAATTAAACAAAGTAGAAAAGGGGAAGAGGAAGAAATTTTTCTCTTTCTCTCTGCGTTGGAATTTAGGCCATTCTCTTTTTTCCCTTTCCTAGCCACATTTTTTCTCGTTTCAAAGTGGTTAGGAGAGATTGTAGATTAGGAAGAGAACAGCAGAAGGAGGAAAGAGCTGTCTTTCCTCAATGCTAGAGTCACTATAAAGCAATAAGGGAGTTGGAGGCACTTTCAAGGACTAAGAAAATCTATGAAACACCTAGCTAGAGTCGCATATCTAGCTCTTACAACAGCTGGAATTGGAATATCGATATACGACGCATGGGAATATTTGACTCTGAATTTCCAAAGCT
>CADDZS010000105.1 GCA_902812485.1 archaeon | reverse complement strand
GATGGAATGAAAAAAAGATGCTAGAGCCGATCGGGTATGAAATGGGAATTCCTCTGAGAAAATAAATTTACAATTAGTAGCCAGAGTCCACAAGTTCTATTAGAAAACTTCGGATCCGAATTTCTGATCTCTTGCTATTGAATCCTATCTTGACTCGCAAATCTGATGCTCGAACAAATTTGGACCTCATGAAGAAGCTCGGGCTTGGTTTCTGCATTTCTCTGATTTTGGTTGGGTTGTTCCAGGTTCCTCAATCGGCCCTCTTTGGCCTTAAGAACTCGGCTGCTTTGACTCTGCCAGCTCCTGCGAAGATTGCATTAAGTCTTCAGGCTAGGCCGCCGGTTCTCCCCGCTGACGGAGGCACATACGGAGCACTCGTATTAGAGTTTGTTAACGAGACGTCTGGAATGCCCTACATACCTCAGACCAACGAAACGATTTTCTTGTCTTCCTCTAACAATCAAACTGGCACGGTTCCCCAAAGCATCAACTTTCCAGCAGGGAGCTCGTTTGTCGTAGTTCAATTCACCACAACTACACTTGCAGGGAGCACTGTAGTCACAGCCCTCTGTCAGGGATTCCCCTCCGCAAGTCAGACAGTTACAACCGAGATAGTTGGTGGCATTCCTACTGCCCTAAACGTGTACATGAGCCCAAGTCAGCTTCCACCCAACGCCAAACTGAGTGGCAACGTTGTTGTGCAAGTTGTCGATTCTTTTGGAAACCCCATAAAGCTTGCAAGCAGTTTGGTCGTCACACTTTCTTCTTCCAACTCTCAGTATGGCAACGTTCCACCAACATTGACGATACCCGCTCATTCAAGTTTTGCAGTTACGACTTTTACTCCAACCTATCTTGCTGGACAAACAACGATCACTGCTTCAGCTCCTGGTCTTGCCACAGGTCAGGCCATCATGACAACGACTGGACCAATTGCAAGAAGATTGGTTTTGTCCGCAGCACCAGACAAGATTCTTGCGAACTCTACGGAGACCACAACTCTCTCGATTCAGCTTCAGGACAACAACAGTCAGACTCCAGTTATAGCTCAGTCAGGAGTTGAAGTTGTAGTTACCTCAAATAACACTAATGTTTTGGTCGTTCCAAATCCCATAGTCACGATTCCTGCGGGCTCGTCATATGTTAGCCTGACATTGAATGCAACGAATATCCCCGGCGCAGCTAACATTACTGCATCGGCTCAGGGGTATCTCAAAGGGTCAGTAGTAATCTCTACAATTCGTGCAGCTGGCTCTCCGAGTCAATTAGGACTAAGCTTTGCGCCAAATACTCTGCTCCCGAATAACAGCACATATCCTGGGGCAGTGGTCGTTGAGCTGCTAGATACCAATGGAAACCCTGCCCAAGCGGGTGGAAGTGGGGTCACCGTTTATGCTCGTTCCTCGAACAACGCTTCGATGTTTGTATCGACAAGCGCTCAAGTAATTCGTCCTGGCAAAACACACGTTCTCATAAACATAAGCTCAACATATCTTCCGGGCAGCTCGGAAATTACAGTCCAAGCTTCTGGACTTGGTTCTGCGACATCAGGTCTCGTTTCGTTCGGCGAAACCGCTAACAAAGTAAGCCTCGAATTCGCGCCTAATACACTCCTTTCAGATGGTGGAACATACAACGCAATAATCGTCAGTCTAATAAATTCGCAAACTGGAACTCCTGCAATCGCACCAGTTGCGACGCATGTTTCACTTGCCACATCTGTGAGCTCTCTTGGGCAGGTTCAATCCTCAGTCACGATCCTTCCGGGGCAAAGTTATGCTATAGCTAGTTTCACGACTTTGGGGATTCCCGGTTCTACTGTGATTACAGCCAGCGCCTCAAATCTAACATCTACAAATGCGACTCTCTCGCTTGTTACTCCACCAGCCACAAAGATTGGAGTATTCGCGATACCTAGCGCAGTAGTCGCAACAGGAAATTCGTATCAGAATATCGTTGTACAGCTGGAAGACTCTTCTGGCAATCCTGAAAAGACAGACGTACCAATTCCAGTTCAGCTCTCTGCTCAGAACCTCACTGTTGGTTCTGTCTCTCAGACAGTTACGATAGAGCCTGGAAATACGACAGCCGATGCTTTCCTTAACACAACGTTGAGTCCTGGTTCGCTCAACATAACCGCTTTTGCTAACGGTTTCTCGTCTGGTCAGACATTTGTGAGAACCATTCTCATTCCGATGAAGGTGCAAGTCCTTTCCGCTTCTTCCGGAATCCTCGCAGGGGCGAAGACTAATCTCACTGTGATCGCACAAGCACAGGGCACACCTCTTGCGGGTGCGACTGTAGTCTGGGAAGCAAGCTTCGGGACGCTAACAAACACTGTCAACAAGACAGACTCCTCTGGAATCGCGACAGCAGTTTACCAAGCAGGACCTGTTCAAGGTGGATTCCTTCTGAAAGTTGTCGTTGCAAAACCTGGATATTCAAGTGGCATCGGCAACGTGAGTATAGTAGTTTCAAGACAAGGCGGAGGGGTTGTAACCAAGACCGCAACCAACTCGAGCATCTGGAACACTGAATTTTGGATCATTCCGCTGTGGGTGCTTCTCCCCATAATAGTTGCTGCTCCTATTGGATCTTTCTTCTTCATCAGAAGGCGTGCCATGGGCTCAGATGAAGATGGCGAAAGTGGAGGAAGCGATGGAGGCGATGGTGATGAGGGGGACACTTTCGGTTCTGAAGACGAGTGATCTCCTCGTGAGATGCGCAGCTTTAATCTCGACCGGGTCTCGAATCACCGATTCAAATCTTACTTTTCCTTTCAAGTGGAGGTTGAAGCTTTTGGAGCCCACCATTTCAGCAAATAAGTCGGAGGTAAAAACTCAAGCATGAAGCTCAAGCTAAGTTTTGGGAAGTCTAGTGAAAAAGACGAGCAAAAGAGTCTTGAAAGCTCAAAGAAGAAAAAAAACTCTGAGAAAGTGGTCAGTGTCCACAAACCCTTCAAGAAGAGTTCCGGTGAGTCGAAACAGGCAGAGCTCATAGAGGGCCCAATCGTCGGAAAGCGTATTCCCCAGAACTTGCAGACCGTCGAGCGCTATCCTCTATACCCGCCATTTGCGTATGCAATAATAGCCGAGGATCCGGAGAAGAAACTACCTTACTATTTCGTCGATGAGCTAGAGCTCTCAGAAAGGGAGAAGCGACTCTATATCAATATAATTTCGACGCTCCAGGCAGAACTCACTGCTCCAAGAGAAGATGTGGATCCAAAGAAGTACTTTGCGGAAAAGGCTCGCTTCGTTGCCGAGCGCTACAGGCTGACCGAGGATAAGAACCTCGACGTTTCATGGGCAAAGATTCTCTATTACGCTGAGAGGGACATGGTCGGATTCGGGCCGATAGATCCTTTCATGAGGGACTCTGCCATTGAAGACATTTCTGTGGACGGTGCATCGAAACCAGTCTATGTCTACCACAGAAAGTACGAAAGCCTCGAGACCAACTTGAGTTTCAGTACGGAGGAGCAGCTCGACGATATGATAGCAAGGCTTGTGCACATGTCAGGAAAGCACGTAAGCACTGCTTTTCCTATCGTGGACGCAACTCTTCCAGGAAAGCACAGACTAGCCGCAACTTTCAGGAGGGAAGTTTCTCCCCAGGGCTCCACGATGACCATCAGAAAGTTCAGGGAGGATCCAATTACTATCATAGATCTGATAAATTCTGGAGTTCTCGACTATGCTGTAGCAGCATATGCGTGGCTGCTCATAGAGAACAGGGCAACAGCGATTGTGGTTGGGGCGACTGCATCGGGAAAGACCACATTCCTTAACGCACTTTTATCGATGATTAACCCCAACTCAAAAATCGTAACAATCGAAGAAGTCCAAGAGATCAACATACATCATACGAACTGGGCTCCGCTTGTCTCTAGGTTGAGCTATGGTATCACGGAAGAGAGCATCGGAGAAATCTCTCTTTTTCACCTCGTGAAGACGGCAATGAGGATGCGCCCGGACATCATAGTTGTCGGAGAGGTCAGAGGTGAAGAAGCGTATGCTCTGTTTCAGGCTATTTCCACCGGACACGGTGGTCTTGCAACTTTGCACGCTGAAGATGCTGGTTCTGCAATCCAGCGTCTTACTTCAAAACCAATGGATGTGGCTCCATCCTACATCAGCTTTCTCGATTTGATCTTTTCAGTGAGGAGGGTAGCGATGGCAAATCCAAGCAACCCAAACAACCCAAGAATCGTGAGACGACTCATCTCAGTTGACGAGATGGTTGGGTTCGAGAAGAGAGTGGGGCTCTCAGACAAGGTTCAAACCTTTACCTGGAACCCTCAGAAGGACAAATTCGATAGAAACCTGGAGCAGAGCGTCAAGCTTGCGAAGTATGCTAAGGAGCATGGCAAGGAAATGGAGGAGGTCTATGAGGAGCTCACTAACAGGATGCTGGTACTTCAGTGGCTTCGCACAAAGAATGTTAGAAACTTCATAGACATCGCAACAATATTTTCCCAATACCACACAGATCCTGAACGCGTTCTTCTCAAGATAAAGATGGATTCAGTGACAAAGGATAGCTTGTTCTCAGAGAATAGTAGACTCGGGAAATTTTCTAGTAGCGTCGGAAGTTCAATCAGCGCATTTGCGAAGCAGAGAGAGAAATAATCTCAGTAAATGTGCAGAAGGATATGAAATGAAAACTACGCATTGTGTGTTTTAGGATTTGCCCAAACCCCCTTCAAGTGAAGAAGCAGAGGAAGAAGAAAAACAGGAGGTGTCAAGAGAACCTGCTGGACCAGGAGATAATGGTGGAGGAAGAGGACGAGAAGAAGAGGATAGGGTTCTAAACATCGAAACTGGTTCAGCTCAGCAACAACTCCAGCAAAAGCTAGATCGCAAGGTAGGCAAAGCTCGGATAAAGAAAACACGGCTAAAGAAATTAAGCAAGAAAAATGTAAAGAAAGAGCCGAAGGAGAAAATTCCTTTCAGCGAGCGCTTATTGAGACTTGCCCTCAAATGGACAAGAGTTCCAGCCAGATTTCTGTACCAGAAACTTCCTTCAATTCGGGAAGATTTGCTTCGCTCAAACATGAGCATTTCTGCCGAGGGGCTGATTGCAATCTCACTCTTTGTTTCGATACTCCTTGTTCCAGTTGTCTTTCTGGGGATCGCACTTCTAGAGAGGGCTGGATTTTTGATCGCCGTCCCATTCATTCCACTTGTGATTCTTGTTCCTGTGGCGACGGCAATAGCCCTTCCAAAGATAAGCGCTGGTTCTAGGGCGCAAGCGCTAGACAACGAACTTCCCTATCTCATTGGTTATATCACAACACTTGCTGGGGGAGGAATATCTCCCTTCGTGACCCTCAAGAGGGTTGCCAAGTCGGACAAGATATTCCCCGCCTCAGCCAAGGAGGCAAGGCGTATCTTGCTTGACATCGAAGTCCTGGGGCTGGATCCAGTGTCTGCCCTCGAAAAAGCGGCACGTTTCAATCCAAACAAAACATTCTCCGATTTTATTGGAGGATACGTTGCGGTTCTGAAAACTGGTGGAAATGCTGTGAGCTATCTTGAATCGAAGCTCAAAGACACATTCAACTACAGAGAGATCAAGGTTAGATCTACGGCGAACTTTTTGGAAAGCATGGCTGAAGCGTACATCATTTCAACAGTTGTAATGGGCATCGCCTTCACCGTTCTCTTTGCAACTCAAAATCTAATGTCACCGAGCGTTCAAAGTGTCGATCCTACTCAGATAATTCTCTTCTCCGGGCTTCTCGTACCTGTGATATCCTTGATATTCATAGTTGTGATAAATAGCGCGCAGATAAAGGAGCCTTTCACCTATAATCTTCCATATTACATCTTTCTTGCTTGCACTCCAATAGCTGTTATCTTCTTCTTCTTTGGACCTATCTCTTGGGCACCTTACTACAAGCTGGGAGTCGGCCTTGCCCTAACAAGTGCTCCTGCAGCTGTGGTAAACGAATTGTACAAGAGAAGGAAAAGAGCCGTGGAATCCAAGCTCTCGAACTTCCTTCGGGACATTTCGGAGATTAGGAAGACAGGACTTGCCCCCGAAAAGACAATCGAGCAGCTCGCCGACAGAAAGTATGGAGCCCTAACAAAACACGTAAAGAAGATATCGGTCCAGCTTAGTTGGGGTACTCCGATTCGAGTGGTTTTGCAAGATTTCTCGGCTTCAGTCAAGAGCTGGGTGACAAGGGCCATGACGTTCTTACTACTCGAAGTCGTCGATGTCGGCGGTGGTTCACCTAAGATGTTCATCAATCTCGCAGATTTCACTGAGAAGAACGCTCAGCTTGAAAAGGAACGAAGATCTTCTATCAGGCCGTACATAATCATCCCCTACATAGGTGCAATCATGGTTGTCATTACCACTGCAATGATGGTTTACTTCGTCTCTGCCCCGAATCTTTCGGCCGCAGGCGTGAACTCTTCTCAGTATCTTGCCTCGCCGACTGTGGTCGCTCAAGCAACAAACATACTTCTAACGGCTTCATTCTTCCAAGCGTGGATCATGGGGATGGTCGCGGGGAAGATGGGTGAGGACAGTGTCGCTGATGGCTTCAAGCATTCGACTTATCTTATTCTGATCAGCCTAGCCGTAGCTTTGGTCTCAAAGCTTTTCATAACATTCTAAAGGTTGATTCTAGTTTTTACTGCTACCTTGAGAACTCTTTATCACTGACGATGATCAAGAGGAACGATAGGACCCGATCGATCTTTGAACATTTTGGTAAAATCTTCGAAAAAAAAGAAGAATAAGCTAGATTGAGAACGTTTTCCTTCCTTGAGCGAACGAAACCCCAAGGGTAGATTATAAAAACTATACTTGCCCTGGAAGTGGGGCTTGCACGTGAGGTTTTTTCAATAGTGCGGGGGAAGGATATGGCACATCTATTGTACCTGCGAGCATGAAGACCACCGAATAAGCCTGTTGATATATTCGAGTAAAAATTTCTGGTACCTGGGTTTCACGATCTGCAGATAGCATCTTTTCGATTTGACCTGGCTCGCCGGTGATCACCGCTGTTCCTTCGATCGCAAATCTCGCTATTCCTGGCTCAGTATTCATGGTCATCTGGAAAGCGATCTTTGCGAAGTCTGTCTTCCTTTCAGATTCTTCCATGTTCACTCCGAAATTGAACACGACAGGCGTGTAGTGATTTGCCTTGTCATCCAGCTTCTGAGCTGTGATTGCTTTGATTAGTATGTTGATTTTAGCCTCTCCAGCTCCTTCAGACAATTATTCACTATCACCTCACTCTGCTCGATTTCTGAGACTTGAACCAAGTAAAAACTTGAATCTGCCAACTTTCAGCATCAATATAGATTCAGCTCCCAATCTACTCCTTTTCTACCGCCGAAACTGTGCTTTCCTTCCGTATTCATCAAGAGTAAATCTTACGGATGCTGAATTCGTATATTTGGTTCTGTTTAAGGGTTGGAGTGTCAATACTTTCCTGTCAGAAAGTCATTTGAAATGAAGCGGTCACCTTCGCACTTCACT
>CADDZS010000104.1 GCA_902812485.1 archaeon | reverse complement strand
TTTTTTTCTGCAGAGCAAGAAAAGGAGGAATAACAGCAGCTTTAAGATCGCCATCGTTGGTGTTGTTGTTTCATCGTTGTTTCTTCTCACTATTCTTGGGCTTTATTTCTTCTTCTTCCTCCCCCTCTCCTTGAATTCTTCCCTTTCTTGTTCTCTTTTTCTCGAGTATCGATGTCTTCTGCGCTGATAATGAATATACTGGAAGCCTGTAGGAGCGTCTCCAGGGGCAAATTTCTATAACAATACGTCAAAAGCATTATACTTCAACTAGCTCGACCCACATTACGCCGTCCAAGCATCTGTCCTCATAGACATTCGCTGAGTGCGCACAGGCTCGAGCTCAATGAAGGCGTTCATGGGAAATTTGAATTCAGGCCACTTCCTTTGTGCCAGTTCGCTCCGTGCGGAAAGACGTATTTAGTAAAGGGGTTTACTTGACACTTTTTGATCCTTCGCCTAAAAGATCTGTGAAGGATCTCTATGGCTGAGAGAAGGAGTTGGATGACACGGTAACCAACCTAGAGAAGGGTCGCTGGATGGTACTTCTGGGCCCAAGAAGAATAGGAAAGACTTCACTCGCGCGTTGCGCCCTTTCTAAGACAAAAATAAAGAACCAAATCATCATAGACGCAAGGGAAGAAAGCAACCTCGAAAAATCTCTTCTTAGAGCTCTACTCTCAAGCTCAAGATTTTCGAAGAAGAGTAGTGGGACAGTTCAGATTGGTGGCGGGATAGGCGCAATCGCCTCTATTTCCTTTGGATTCACAAAGGGAAGCTCGGAGAAGAAGTCGCTTTCCTCTTTCTCCATTAGTGAGCTGATCGAATCTTTTTCCAGCCGGATTGTGATCCTGATAGACGAGGCGCAATGGCTTCGCAATCCAAGAGGGGTTTCGAGTCTTCTTGCTCATATTTACGACTATCATTACGACAAGGCTACTCTTATGATTACTGGCTCTGCGGTTGGAGTGATGCGTTCGATCTTGGAGCCATCAGCCAAGAGTCCATTCTATGGGAGAGCACTCACTACGATGGAAATAGGAAGGTGGAGTGGATCCACGAGTCTCGGCTTCCTTGAAAGAGGGAGTAAAGAAACCGGCAAGGAATACGATATCCATGATCTTTCTTTGGTCGTTGAAAGGCTCGATGGGATACCTGGCTGGCTCACTCTTTTCGGATACATATTTTCCTCAAGCAATCGAAGTTACAAACAAGCACTGAAGAAGACGGAGGTTGAAGCTTTTCGGATTTTGAAAGAGGAACTTGAGAACGTGGGCAAACTGTCTTTGGGCTGGAAGAGACAAATATCAATACTGCAAGAAATCGTGGAAACACCAAAGAAATTTAATGAGCTAGGGAGAGATCTCGGGATAAATCACACTGCGCTTTCTCACAATATCGACATGCTTCAGAGGCTTTGCTATGTGACAAAGAATCAAGAGGGGGAGTATTCGATCATCGACCCTCTTGTCTCTGAATACCTGCGTGAAGGAACTAGTGCAAAATCCTATGCAAAGTAAGTACTGCGAGAAGTAAGAGTTTTCCGACAAGAAGTACAAGATGAAAACTCATGGCCATACGCAAAAGGCAGTTTATAGAAGACTTTCTCGAATCAAAGATTCGTATTAGTAATTCGTCACCAAGATAAGGGCGAATTATTGTCTCAAAGATGTAGCTCAAGATTGAAAACTAGGAGAAAAGATAAGGCGGCAAGCTCAGCGATCACGCTCGCGACGCTTGTTATCTCCATCTTTGTTATCTTTCTTGTCTTGTTTTTCATCTTTCCGAGCATCATCCAGGACATCGGCTCGATTATCACTACCGGCACGGGGAGCAACACCACAAAGAACAGCAGTGGCACCAACTCCTCCACTATCACTTCCTCCTCCTCTTCCTCTTCGAACTCTGGAAATTATACAATCATCTCAGGGTCGAATCCGTGTATTTCAAGTGGAGAAATAATATCACATCCTTCAGATTATGGGGAACTGGTTTCGTACGCCCTAAACATCATAAACACAAACAGGACAAACTTTGGCCTCTCGAACGTGACTTTGAGCCAGATCCCGTCTGGTCAAGAGCATGCCGACTCGATGCTCCAAAACGGATACTTCAGTCACTGGGATACTCATGGCTGCAAGCCATATATGAGATACACCGCGCTCAACGGCACTGGTTTTGTCGACGAAAATATAGCAACCGAGTCTGTCTCGTGCACTATATTCTGCCCATTCACATCGACGAGCGCTGTGGAAAAAGCGATAAACAAACTTGAGTGGGAGATGATTTACAACGACTCCAACTGTTGCCAGAACGGCCACGCGAAGAACATACTTGACCCCTATCACAATCGAGTTTCAATTGGAATCGCTTACAACCAGTCTTCGGTTTACTTTGTCGAAGATTTTGAAAACTACAACATAAGCCTAGCAAGGCCTTACGGCTTTCCAGCAAACGAAACAGTTCACTTCTACGGATCTGCGAACATTTCTTCTTCATCGTCGTCGTCATCATCATCAGTTACGCCAGATGGTGTCTTCGTTTACTATGATCCTCTTCCCACTCCGCTCAACGCCTCTACTCTCAATTCGAGCTATCAAAGAGCCTACACTCCTGGCGAGTATATCGGAAGTGTGACGCCATGTTCTTCGATTGTCTGCACTCCAACTTACTCTGGCATCGCGGTGTTCGCATCCACATGGAGTGTGAATAGCACTTACGTCAACATTGAATTTTCTATGAGCGATTTCATCCAGCAGTACGGAAGTGGAGTTTACACGCTTTATCTGATGAACGCAAACAACTACAATGCATCGCTCACGAGTATCTCGATCTTCGTTTCTTCTGGATAGTCGAACAATTTAAAGCTCCTTTGTGAGGACAAAGTGAGTCAAACGAAGAGAAAAGGGAAAGAAATGGGAAGGAGTGAAAATATCCTCCTCCCTTCTCTTCTACCTTTTCATCTCCTCCTTTTTTTCCTTCGTTTTTGGCTCTACACTCTGCCGCTCCTACTAGAGCGCCGCGACTAGTATTCCAACGTTAGGCGAGCCCAAACCGGTTGGTGCGTCGTATCCTTCAGTCGCAAGGAATCCTGTGCCAGGCTCGAGGCTGTTAGATCCCGACGTGACATCATGGAAAGCTTTTGTCCCTGCAAGGGAGTAGAGCAAAACATGTATGTCGCCTAATGATGTCCCATGAAGCTGATCCGCGATTGCTATTGCCGCAGCCCATTGTGGAGAGCCGGCGCTTGTCCCTCCGAAGATGTAGAAACCTGCTTGGCTGGGTATCGCACTCCAGTATGCAAGGACACCGCCATCGAGATCTGCGTCGTATGATACATCGGAGGTTGTCCTCGTTGTTGGAGTGAACTGTTGTCCTGCGCTGCAACTCGAGCTAGTGTTGCCTGTGCAAGTGTATGGAATCAGGCTGATGCCACTCTGATATGAAGGCAGAGCAAAGAAGACGCTTGGAGCACCGCCAGTAGCAAATGGGAAGCTTATTCCCTGATTCAGTAGATAGTTGTCCTCTTCGTCATTCCAAGCCGTTTCTGATTCGTAATTCCCGTTGGGAGATATGTTTAGATGCGTTCCTCCCACTGCCAAATTTAGAGGATCTGAAGAAGGATACAGAGCACTCGGGCTCGGGCATCCTTCCTGAGCACCGCTGTCGCCAGCCGAAGCTATCAATGTTACTCCAGAACTAGATGCTGCCGAGTAAATCTTTTGCGATTGCACAAACTGCGAGTTGTCCCCCCTGAATACACATTCTGGAGCCCCGAAACTCTGCGACCAGATTTGTCCCAAAGAGTGATTCAGCGCATACGCCTCGGCGTTGTTTATCGCGTTTCCGAAGTTCGTCGAAGCAACGACAAGATCTATGGTTGCCGCAGGTGCCATAGCATGACTGTATTCAACGTCAAGTGTGGTCTCAAAGGACCAACCAACCTCGTTTGACGACTTTGGATTGAACGTCGGACATCCCTGTGGGCAAATGATGTTAAGCGTTGCAGCTGGGAGGCCAAATGTGCTGTCAAAGACTTGAAGATCATGAGAGATCGTTGGGCTCCCGAAAGCGTCTACGATTACGATCGTAATTCCTGCTCCAGCATTATTTTGGCCCCCAACCAGTCCGTATGCTCCTGTGAAATTGTATGCATTTTGCATCATCTGTGGAGTGTAACAATGCAATTTGAAAGTTCCGACATTGCAAACATCACTTGTGCCTGATGGCAGTCCAGATGACGAGGTAGAGACGAAAAGCCTAGGAGGGTTTGCCTGATATACGATGTCAGACGGAGAATTGAGAGCTACTAAAGATGTCTTCGTGGAAATTGCTCCAAAAGCCAACAAAAACAACGCAAGAGACAACCCGATTACAGTTCCATAACCCAATTTTCTCAATTTACGAGAAAATCACCGCTCCAAATCCTTGGCCAAACAAGTTTCTAATAAGTTTTCATGATCTTTTGAGCTCAGGATTTTGGATCAAATATGAATAGGAACTTATTTCTCGATATGTTATCTAATTGCTTGAAACAGGAGGACATTGTCTTTTGCATCTCTTTGCCTCCTAAAAGAACATCTCGAATTCTGTTTTCGATAAGCTCTCAATTTTTTCCGTGATTTTCATAGCACTCTGCATCACGCATCGAAAGTTTTTAGATCTGTCGACATGTGTTCCTCTGTCCTGTTTGAGCAACTCGCTTCTCTCTTTTTTTCTCTTCGCAACCTACGATAGAGCCCAAGACTTATGTTCTAAATATTTATGTGGGCACAAGAAAAACCAGAATTCAGCTGTGACGACGGTCAGAGAAGAATGCAATCCACTTTCAAAATCAAAGAAGAAGAAAAAGGGGCTCGAGCTCAGAGACTTTACGTCGGCTCACGAGTGTTGCGAGTGGAAGATACGCGCCTTATCACAGGCAAGGATCAATTTCTTGACAATTTGAAATTTCCAAATATGGTCTTCGCCGGGTTCGTTCGAAGTCCCTACCCTCATGCCAAAATCAAGAGAATCGATACTTCCAAAATCAGAGACGACCCGAGCGTCGTCGGAATACTCACTCCAGAAGAAGTAATGACCATCTCAGAGCCGATTCCCGTGCTGTGGCGAGTCGGAGGAGCAAACCTCCACGAACACTATGCGCTCGCTCAAGGCAAAGTGCTTCATGTTGGAGACCCGGTGCTCGCAGTTGCTGTCGATCAAAGGAACAAACTCGAAGACGTTCTAGAAAACGTTGAAGTTGAGTACGAAGCACTCGAACCAGTACTCGATCCAAAAAGAGCCTTTGATTCTCCACCGATTCACGAAGAGTTCGAATCCAACGAGTGCTTCACTTTAAAGATCGAATCTGGGAATATCAGCGAAGCTCTCAATACCTCAGATGTCACAGTGTCAGGAGATTTCAAAATATCACGTCTTTCCGCTTCTCCAATGGAGACCCGTGGAGTGATCGCGAACCCTTGCGGAGTTGGTGGCGAGCTCACCATTTACTCTTCGACTCAGTGGCCACATGTTCTGAGAACTTTGCTCTCTACCTGTCTCAAGTTCGACGAAAATAAGCTCCGAGTGGTTGGGCCGGATGTAGGCGGAGGCTTTGGAGTAAAGGGTGAGCTTTACTCAGAGGAAGTCGCGATCTCTCTCCTTGCCCTCAAAATTGGGAGGCCAGTGAAATGGGTCGAATCTAGAAGCGAGAGTTTCATAGCCACAACACATGCTCGAGATCAAACTATTCATGCTAGAGCCTCGTTCATGAGAGACGGAACGATCACGGGACTCGATGTGAATATTCTCTGCGATCTCGGGGCTTATCTCCACACGATAACTCCTGGCTGCGCATTCATAACTGCGATTTCGCTCAACGGCCCATATGTAATACGCAATCTTCGCGTCGAAGCTAGGGCAGTCTATACCAACAAAGTCAGCTTGAGCGCTTATAGGGGATTTGGCCAGCCCGAAGCAGCTTTCGTTGTAGAAAGGCTCATGTCAATTGCCTCGAAGAAACTTGGGATAGATCAGTCTGAGATACGCTTCAAAAATCTGATACCTCCGACAGAGATGCCTTACAAAAACGCAAGTGGAGGCATCTACGACTCTGGTGACTATCCCTCGTGTCTTAGGCGCGCGCTAGATCTGGCTGACTATGACGAGATTATATCACGAAAAAAGGGAAAGACTGCGGCAACTGTAAGTGAAGGAGAAGCTGGGGGAAAATTACGTGGTGTGGGAGTTTCGATCTTCACAGAGGCCACGGGCTTTGCACCAGGGTTCGTCTTTAAGCACTTGGGACTTGGGATAGGTGGGTACGACAGCGCTACTGTGAAACTCGATCCTCATGGGAAGGTGCTCGCGACGACCGGCGCATTCCCCCACGGGCAAGGGTTCAACACCTCACTCTCCCAGATTTGCGCTGACGAGTTAGGCGTCGACATTGATGATGTTTACGTGTTTCACGGCGACACTCGTGTTTCTCCTTACGGTCAGGGTTCATTTGGGAGCAGAACAGTAGCCGTTGCTGGAAGCGCCGCAGTGCTCGCTTGTCGCAAATTGAAGGAGAAGATTTTGGAACTAGCTTCTTATTTGCTTGGGGCTCGCGAAGACGAAGAGCTTTATCTCTCCAACGGATTTGTCAGGTCGAGATCATCTCCTGACAAGCGCGTCTCACTCGCAGAGCTCGCAAAAGCAGCATACAAAGCTCATGATATCCCAAAGACTATGGAGCCTGCGCTTGAAGCGACTGCTTATTTCCAGCCAGAAGGCCTTGCGACTTCGTGCGCAGCTCACGTATGTGAAGTGGAGGTGGATCGCGAAACAGGCCTCGTCAGGATTTTGAAATATGTGAGCGTACACGATTGTGGAAAGGAAATCAACCCGATGATAGTCGAGGGGCAGATTCACGGTTCGATTGTGCAAGCGATCGGAGCCTGTTTTCTCGAAGAAGTGCTATACGCCGAAAGCGGGCAGATTCTCTCTGATTCATTCATGAACTATCTTTTGCCGACTGCCGAATTTTCCCCAAGACTCATACTTTCCGAATCTAGTAGCAACACAAATGTAACGCGGATCAATCCACTTGGCGCAAAGGGGATCGGAGAAAGCGGGACGATCATAGCCCCGCCTGCAATCGTGAATGCAGTCTCAGACGCTGTGGGAGTAGAAATAAATCAGATCCCGATAACTCCAGAGAGATTGTGGGAAGCCTATCGTCAATCCAAAAACAAGTGAGATTATTCTAGCAAATCCTTCTGCTTCGTCACAGGCTGTTTGATCTTTTTCTTCACGGCGTAGATCTGCTTCGTCAGAGAAGAAAACGGTAGAGAGCTGCTGGTCGCTTCCGTTGTTGTTGCTACTGCTGTAACTGCTACGAGCTCGAGAGCTGAATCGTTCGAAACATTTTGAATTGTTGCTACTTCTGGCTCGGGGTTCGGAATTCTTTCTCGCACACTCTTGGGAGTCACACCATCTGTCACAAAATATTTCATGAATTTGATGTTATTCTCGATCGCTTCGAGACCCTTCTCGGTTATAGAATACACCTTTCTCGGAAATCTCTCAGACGAGTACGAAGTGTCGCATGTAAGATAGCCTTGTTTAAGGAGTATGTGGAGCGTGGGATACAAAAGACCGAAACTTACCTTTAGGCCCAAAAGATCCTTGAAGGCCTTTTGAACCTGATATCCGCTTTTGCTTCCCATTTTGATTAAG
>CADDZS010000103.1 GCA_902812485.1 archaeon | reverse complement strand
TTAGTCCGATCATTGTTGTGAGAATCGATTGCACTCCCACGACTTGAGGGTGCAATGTAAGATAGCTCGGTTGCAATTCAAGTGATCGCTATTGTCATCGCAAGTGACTAAAGTTGTATAACGGAGTCACTAGAGTGAAAATTGCTTCAACGGGAAGGATGAAGTTTACAACTATCTTATTTTGTTTCATTTGAATTGACCAAAAAATTCGAATCAAAAGTTTTGATCTGTTCATCGCGAGCGTCGAAATGTTTCTGATTCGAAAAGTGACAAACAATTGCTTTTGAAGAAGTACATTATGGAGCCGGAATTAGCCGAGTATATAATGGCTATTTAAAGAGCGGATCGAAGCAAAAATTGGAAAAACAGACAGCACATCTAGAGAAAGAGTAACTGAAGAGAGAGGAGAAGAAAGAAAGAAGAGAGAAAAGATTTCTTCTTTTTTCTTTGTACTCCTCTATCTTCAAAGGTTCCAGATGGGCCCGTTATGGCTCGGTTGAACTTATTTCCTTCTAGAATTCCTTCTAATGATATTTCGCGAGAGGATCTTCCTTCTTTGGGCGCGGGTTCTGAAGTGCTTGGCCTGCGCCAGTGAGTAATATTCGGAGTTTTGCCTCAAGCTCAGTTCATGATATTGTTGCGGCCTTTATGAGTTCATGTCATTCAAGGTATCTACCAGTGAATGTTGGGTAAGGTACTTTCTCCGTTTCTGAATTCTGAAGGTACGGTTCTCAAAAACCGACCACGCTCCCGTCTCCTCTCGGGTCGGCCGCTCCGTAGATTCCTCCACTCTCACCAAAGAAGATAGCCTGCGCATGTCCCATAAGAGAAGAGTAACTTTCCAATTTCTCTATCGAAAGGCCTAACATTGATTCTCTGGATTGTGTCGGATGGCACCCCGGCTCGAACAGAACTCTGTTTGCCTTTTCGTATATTGTAAATGGAACAGCCCATCTGGGAGAATCAACTGCCTCTTGGACATCACACTTGAAGTCAAGGATCTTTGTCATGAGCTGAACATGAACCTGAGGCTGGATGTCTCCACCCATGCAACCCAAAGCGAATAGTGTCTTTCCATTCAACTCTCCCAAGGAGGCGCAAAGAGTGTGAAAAGTCCTCTTTCCCGGCATGAGCGAGTTGTGGTGTTTTCTCTCGAGCGTAAAGTAACACCCCCTATTTTGCAAAACAAATCCCGTTCCTCGCGGAACAAGCCCAGATCCGAAGCCCATATAATTGCTTTGAATCGCGGAAACACAGTTACCCTCACAGTCAGCAACAGCAAAGTAAGTGGTGTCGCTTCCCTGACTTTCCTTCTCACTTCGAGCTTCTCTCCTTTGTCCAGCCTGCATCAGGGACAGCGACAACTGATGCCCGAGATACTTTGAGAAAAGCTCGTCAGAAAAATCCTTAGAAACGAAATTTGATGGAAGCGGAAGAAAATTCGGATCCGCGATTGACTTTCCTCTTTCTGTGTAAGACAAGAGGCAGGAGGGAAGCATTACTTTCTCAATTAATTGCTCGGAGTCTCCTTGGAGTTTCGAAAGTTTGTATTTTTCGAGGATGTTCAACCAGAGGAGAACTGTGGCCCCCTGACTGTTTGGGGCAGTCTCGTAGACGTCTACTCCTCTATAGTTAGTTTTCAGAGGCGAATCCCAACTCGATGCGTGCTTTCTGAAATCTTCAGCTGTCAGGACACCACCTTCAGCCTGAATCCCTTTGATAATCATCTCTGAAAGATAGCCATCGTAGAAAGTTTCAGCGCCTTCTTGAGCGATAGTCTCAAGAGTCTTCGCCAAGTCCGGTTGCTTGAAAATTGATCCTGGGGGAGGAGGCGAACTTTCATCTCGAAGGAAGAGCTTCTTCCATCCCTCGTATTGGGCGAGGAATTTCATAGATGACCTAATTGAATCAACATATCTAGCAGTCAGAGACACCCCATTTTTTGCGTAATCGATTGAAGCAGAAAGAAGTTCACTAAGATCTTGAGAACCAAACTCTGAAAGCAGATCGTCCCACGCCTTCACGATTCCCGGAACTGTGATAGCTGAGAGTGGTCCCCTCGAAGGGATGGCATTGAACCTATTGGATTCGAAGAAGTCTATGGTCGCCTGTTCTCCAGCTCTCCCACTAGCATTCAAACCACGGACCTCTTTTCTCCCCATTTTGATCAGCGCAAAGAAATCTCCGCCAAGCCCACAAAGGTTATTCTGTGTTACGCAAAGAACAGCGCTTGTTGCAATTGCAGCATCTACAACATTGCCTCCATGCATGAGGATATGTGCTCCTGCGAGAGAGGCTAGAGGATGAGAGCTTGCGACGACTCCCTTCCTTCCAATGACAGTAGAGCGGCTTTGCATTTCCTAGTAATCAGCGAGAGAAGATTTTTGAAACAGATGAGGAAAGGAACGAAGAAAAGGATTACGACCTTCGCTCAAGTGAATCTTCCTAAGACGTACACCGATGCTAATCCTTCACACGAGCAAGAATATCGAAGCCCTGAGGATTCAAGACAATGGAAAGTCGAGAACTCCGAACAGCCGCACCCTCAAGGACAGGCCAATGAGTCCGAGAATCTTTTTTTCATCACTAGCAAATTCAAATCCAAAATCTTGAACCTGAGCACATTTCGAAAACCATTTTCTTCACAAGCGGAGATTGAGACAGAGAAACGCGTTGCAGTCAATTGGTATTTTCTTGGTTCTCGAAGGGACGCCCTGATCGTTCTCGTTTCACAAAGGTATACTTGAGCCTAAGAGCAAGTACTCCACGTTTCTTAAATATCACTAGTGATATCACTAGTGATATGAGCCAACCAAGAATTAAGAGTGCCATCCCAAGAGGGTTCTCTCGGTTTTACGTGCTCTTTCTGCTCAAAGAGCGACCAATGACTGGAAGGGAAATAATGGAGGAGACGGAGAAGAGATCAAATGGGGCATGGAAGCCGAGTCCGGGGCTTGTCTATCCGTTGCTAGGAAGGCTTCTCGCAGAAGGATTAATTGTTGAGAATCAGGGTGGAGGCTACTCAATAACAGATAAGGGATCGAAAGCTCTTGAAGACTATACGAAGAGCGCTCAGGGATTCACTCAAGTCTTTGATACAGTGATGCGCTTGGGAGTTTTCGGTAAGCTCTTTGCCCAAGATGTCGTTGATCGAATGATAAGCCTAGCAAACGCGATGAAGCAAGATCTTTCCCGAATGACTTCAGCTCAAAGAGCAAAGTACCGCGATTTTCTTAGGAGCGAGCTCGAAAGGATAGAAAGAGAGGAAGAAAGAAAGAAAAGCAGTGCGGCGACTGCCCCTACTTCTTCTTCACCCTCTTGATCAGTGGCAAAAGTGATCTTTACTCCATCATTTCCATGGGGGAATCTACCAACGCATGCTTTGATCTTTGAACATTGCCCGGAGTCAGACTGCGCTAGAATCTTTCTCCTGTTATGGCCGGGACAACGAGATATGTAGCACAGCTCGTCTCTCTTTTTTCCTCTTCTTCCTCTTTCTCCTTTCGAATCCACCCAATCATTTTCCCTTATTTGATCTCAGATTTGACAGCTGGAGGATCTGGCGATTCTTCCCTATCCCTCGAATTTTGCTTTAATTGTCAACTGCTTGTTTCTGCAGGATGAATCAGTTTCCATTTTATATGACGAGTTTTCACTCCTTTAGGTGACGGTGTTTTTGATCCAATATGCTCATGATTCCAGGTCCATCTGAGCCCGAACCCGCTGCACTCGCTGCACTTTCTCTTCCCATTATGCCCCATTATGGAAACGACTGGGGCTCGTACTATATGGAGACCATCTCAAAACTCTCGAAAATTTTCAAGACTAAGAAATCAGATGGTTTCATTCTCCCTACCCCGGGCCAAGTGGCGGTCGAGATGGCAGCTGAGAATTTTGTTAAGAAGGGAGATGTGGCCTATGTCTGCGCGAGCGGCTTTTTCTCAGAGATGATCGAAGACATTGTTCAGTCTCACGGCGCAAAGCCAGTAAGGATCAGGAATCGCGGATATGGAAAAGCAATCACGCTCGAAGAGGTCAAGCAAGAGTTAGAGCAAAAGGACGTTTCGGGAAGAGTAGTATTTCTGGTTCACAATGAAACATCGACTGGAGTGACAAACCCCGCCGAAGAAATCATGAGATATTGCAAGCAGCAAAAAGGTATGATCACAGTTCTCGATTGCATATCGTCTTTTGGAGGTATTGACATCAGGGTTGACGATTGGAAGGTCGATTTCTGTGTGGGATACGCAAGCAAGGCCCTCGGAGGAGTTTTCGGAGCAGTCCCCGTTGCTGTGAGTCAAGATGCTTGGAAAGTAGCTGAGAGAAACAAGGACGGGATCGTCGGAAGATTCCTTAATATGAACACTTGGGCAAAATACGCAAAGAAATGGGCGAGAATCGGCCATCCTCATCCAAGCACGATGCCTACTTCGATCATTGTTGCTCTCAACAAAGCAGTCGACATTGCCCTTAGCGAAGGGCTAGAAAGGAGATATGAGCGCCACAAGAAAGTCGCCGATCTTGCTCGTAAAGGGCTCAAATCTCTTGATCTTGAACTCTTTCCAGACGAGAGATATGCTTCGAATACGGTAAGCGTGGCAAGGATAGATCCTGCGCGAGATAGAATCTTGAGAAGCGAACTCGAAAACAAATATGACATAATGATCGGAGGGGGCATAGACGAGCTCGAGGGTAAAATAATTCGAATAGGGCACATGGGCACATCAGCCACAGTTGCAAAAGTTTCGATGACAATCGAGGCCATGCGTGCCATTTTGAAAGACATAGCCGAGAAGAGTAAGAATAGATGAAAAAGATCAAAGATTAGGCAAGGAAAACAAGTACGGAGCAGGCGCAAAAACACTCTCAGTCCCTCCCTCTTTTTTTGAGTTTTGATTTTAGAAATTATTTTATTCAATAGAGATGTTCTTGCAGTTCTGAGGCTCTTCTGGTTTGCAGGCAGACCAAATGAAGGAAGTCTTTGACTACATAGATTCGAATAAAGACAGAGCGCTTGAGGCACTTAAGACCCTCGTGAGGCAACCTAGCGTATCTGCAAAGGGTGAGGGATTAAGAGAATGCGCGGAGCTTGTAAGGAGAATGCTCGAAGATCTCGGGGCATCTCCGAAGCTACTAGAAGCTGGCGAGGGAATCAATCCAGTAGTAGTCGGAGAGATTAAGAGCAAATCAAATCCCAAGCGAACAATTCTCTTTTACAATCACTACGACGTCCAGCCTCCTGAGCCGCTCGAGTTGTGGGAGTCTCCTCCTTTTGAGCCGACAGTGAAGGACGGAAAGCTGTTTGGAAGGGGGGCAGCTGACGACAAGGCAGAACTTGTTGGAAGACTCAAACTAACCGAAGCATTTCTTGAGACATGCAAAGATGTCCCATGCAATTTCAAATTTCTCTTCGAGGGAGAAGAGGAGATTGGAAGCATTCACCTCAAAGACTATCGCAAGAAATACCCAAATGCATTTTCCGCCGATTCGGTCATATGGGAATTTGGTGGGATTGATGCAAAAGAGCGACCAGAGGTAACCCTAGGAGTCAAGGGGATACTCTACGTCGAGCTGACTGCGAAGAACGCGAATCGAGATGCCCACTCATCTCTTGCTGCGTTTGTTGAAAACCCAGCTTGGAGACTCGTCTGGGCTTTAAACAGCCTCAAAAAGGGAGAGAAGATCCTAATCCCCGGATGGTACGACGATGTCAGGCCTTTTTCGAAGAACGAAATCGAACTGATCAAGAAGTGGCCTTATCCAGAAAGAGAGGTAAAGAAGGAGCTCGGGATCAAACAATTCATAGGAGGGATGAAGGGGCTAGAAGTCAAAAAGGCTTACGTCGGAAAGCCAACCTGCACGATTTGTGGACTCGATTCTGGCTACAAAGGACCAGGTTCAAAGACCGTTCTTCCAAAGGAAGCAAGGGCGAAGATCGACTTTCGTCTTGTTCCGGATCAAGACCCAAATGATCTTGAGAAGAAACTGAGAGCACACCTGCGAAAGAAGGGCTTTTCAGACATCTCTATTACCTATTCTGAAGGCGAGAGAGCTGCTAGGACTTCGCCTGATGCACCAATCGCCAGGGCGGCAATGAAAGCAGCTTCTATCGTTTACGAAAGAAAGCCTGTGGTGCTTGTGTCTTCGGCGGGAACTGGCCCGATGTACCTCTTCGATTCTCCGTGTGTAGCAATAGGCGGGGGATATTCGGAGAATCGAGCCCATGCCCCGAATGAAAATACGAGGATTGATCTTTTCGTCAAGGGAATGAAGTGGGTAGCAGAAACTGTGAACACTTTCACTGAATTACAGAAATAATCACTTAAGGACAAAGGTTCTGCCCTAATCAGGTTCCGCTTGGGATTTGTAAATTGCAAAAAGTGGAGCCTTTGGCCAAGGAGATTGCCTTCTCTCTCTCTATCCTAGAAGCTGATGCTTTCGATCAAGGGTTTACACCGCATACTTCGCCATGAGCTCTTTGACGTAGTCGTGCGGTATTGATTCGACCACCTTGCCACCTTTTCCTTCCATTGTTCTCGCCGCTACGAGCGCATTAATTATTGCCTCGTCTGTCGCCTGAACCGTGGCAGCAAATAAGCCGTTCAAGCTCTCGTTTGATAAAACGCACACCTTTCCCGCTTCAGGCTTTTTGCCCTCGAAATCAGCGGTTTGAGAAGTTGAAAACGCAAGGAAAATGTCTCCGGAAAAGTTTGCAGAGAAGCTACCAGATCTCGCTAGTCCAAGAGAAGCTCTCCGAGCGATTCGTTGGAGTTGATGAGGTAGAAGTGGGGCATTTGTCCCGATTACGATGATGATAGAGCTCCTCTTCCGTTCCTCCTCGTTTTTCCTCACTCTGATTTTCCGCTCAGTTCTTTCCTTTTCCTTTTTCTCGAAGAGCTTGCCTGCGGGTACGCCGGCAATCCTGAGTTGATCTCTTCTCCCGTGATTTGCCTGAACCAAGGCCCCAAGTACATACTCTTCTTTTCTGCCAGATTCGATTCTTACAATCCTCGAGGAGGTTCCGATCCCTCCTTTGAAGTCATAACAGATCATACCCGTTCCTCCGCCGACGTTTCCCTCAGCTAACTCGCTCGATGAGGAGTTTTCAATGGCCTTGAACGCATGATCCCTCTTGACATGGAAGCCTTCGATGTCATTCAGAACCCCGTCCCAAGTTTCCGCCACGACTGGCAGTGAGTAGTCAAGCGAAGGATAGCCGTGATGAATTGCCCATTCGGCTGTCGCGTCTCGAACTATCCCAACGCTCAGTGTATTTGTCAGCATCACTGGCCCGAAAAGGAAGCCCGATTCGTCGAGCCACATCCTCCCAGTCATCTCTCCGCTTCCGTTCAGAGAGAAAGATCCCGCAAATACTGGATTGAGGCTCTTTCCTGTCGGAAGAACTGCAGTCACCCCAGTACGAACTGCATGCGTTCCCTTTCCTGAGATGAGTGTTACGTGCCCAACCTCAACGTCGGGAACGTCGGTTATAGCGTTGAACCGACCTGTTTCTCCTTCAAAAGGAACTCCAAGATCTCTTGCTTTCAATTTGTTTTTCACCTTGAAACTTCTTTTCAACAAGTTCTTGTTGAAAAGAGCAATGATTGTGAGAAACGAAAAAGAAAGAAAGCGAATATTTATTTCAAGCATATGGAACGTATGCGTTTTGAAATCAAGCGGTTAGGGAAGGGGAGGAGAGGTCGAAGATGAAAAGGGCTTCAAGTTTTTCAAAAAGGAAAGATGCCGGTTTGAGTGGAGGATCGCGAATGAAGGAAAAAGAAAAAAAA
>CADDZS010000102.1 GCA_902812485.1 archaeon | reverse complement strand
TAGAGGGCATTTGGACATTCTGGAAGAAGGTGGGTTCTTGAAAAGGCGCGTATCAACATAAATTCATGGTCAGTCCGTGAACCTTTGGTATTGAGACGTTTATTGGTACAATTGGGGCCGGCCGGATTTGAACCGGCGATCTGTGGGGCATGGATCAACATCCTTGCTTTCTCAATGCCTCGCCACCGAACTGTGAAGTGGTAGCAGACCCTCTTCACAAGTCAGCTTTTTTCTCCTCCCCAGGGTGGTAATTTAGCGTCTTGATGACAATGCGGCTGATTTCTAAGACGTTCCTAAACCAAGCTGGACGACGGCCCCTCTTTGTGATCTTTTCTTTCCTATTGACTTCACTGCCAGTTTCTTCTTCTTGTTCTGATTCGCCTCGTTAACTGCAATGGGCGCATTCGAGTATGCTCTCGAGTAATTCCTTGCTGGGTGAGTGTTTGTAGCTTTTGAGGAGTGCAAATAATCTTTGCCTTGCGCTTTCAATTTCGCATGGAGCAACCCGACCCGAAAGCAGGATCTTCATCATCTTCTCTCCTCTCCACCCGTTTAGAAAGAGAAACTGGGCAACTGATGTCAAATTCGCGGGTCGTCTTTCCATGCTAGCCGATTCAAAATCTATGATTACAGGTTCGTGTTGCCCTTCTCTTCTTAGCAAAATGTGCTTCGCAGGATTACTTAGCTCACCGTGATCGATGTGATGCTCGTCTAGAAGGTAGCACTGCTTCAAAACATTCTTTACAAGAGCTCGCGTTTCCTTCTTCGATGAACGAGAACTTAACGAGAAGAACCAGCTTCCGAGCTTCGTCCCCTCGATAAATTCCATTGCGAACAAATCGTCAGTTGCGCGAATCGCTTTCGGACCAACTTCAAACGAGTTAGCGAGTTTTTGCATCTCAAAATCTTTTTGCATGCTTTGCCTGTTAGCGTCAATGCGCCTTATTTTCAGAGCAACTGTTCCTTCAACGCCTTCTAGCTTAGCTTTGACCACGATGCTGACGCAACCCTTACCAAGAATGCCAAATCTCCCAACTTTGGATTGGCCCTCAAAGATGAGCTCGCTTACCCTTAACTCCTCAAGCTGAGATCTTCTGCTCTGAAAGCTCCCAAGTTCCTTGCCAGGATAGCAGATCACTTCACCATGGACTGAAGGATCAAGCTCTTCCGGCTTTACGACTATGATCTCAGGTCGCTCCATAGTATTCTCCTCAGTTCTCAGATCTGCAAGAGTTTCGCTCATCTTAGATCTTCATCCGAACTGACAATCGACAATACAGCGCTTTCAAGCCAAGAGAGATTATTATCTTTCTTTCTTTTTCTTCTTCTGCTGCTGCCGGCTTTGTTGCCAAGTATCTTGTCTCCTCTTGCAATGACGAAGCCGCGGCTTATCTCCTTCTTGATTTCGCTAGAGAGCCCCAGTGATTCGAGAAGTTTCTTCTCCGAGAGAAGCGTTCTGATCGATTGAGTCGCTTCAGTCATTTTTCTAGGAAGGATAGCGCAGACTCTTCCATCATTAACTTCGTCAAACCAGGTCAGGACCGATCTCCTGCGGTTCTTTTCGATGAATCTATCGACCCCTTCAATTCTGAAGAATTCCGGTCCATTCCTAATCTGGTACCTTTCGAGCTTGGTTTCAAGAAGCAAGAAGATCAGAGCATTTTGGCTCACTTCATCGGAGGCTGCTTCTGATCTCACGACATCGAAGCCTATCTCTTGGAGCTTCCCTCTCAGCGCATTGAGGCTTTTGCGAAGCTGCCCCCAGAGTATGTCAACGCTTCTGGGTTCGCTCGAAAACTTCAGGACAACCACTTTCGAAAGAAGATCAAAGAGAATCTTTTCCTCCCCCTTGCTACCTTTGCGAATACTCAAAGGGCGGGGTTGAAAGAAGCTGATTGATGGTCTTGAAAGAAATCTTCTCGAGCGAAACATAAACTTCGCAACGCTCCTTGCTGAGATGGCGCTACCCAAATTCCTCAACGTGTCGACAGGATCCAAAATCACGAGCGGGCTTTCAAACGATGAAGCCACGAAATCCTTGTCGTAAGACTCGATCGAGATCACTCTGCTTTGCTCCTGAGTCCTAGAAATTTCCTCAACCGCTGAGAGAAAAGATCCAAACTTCAGAACCAGCACCTCACAAACGTAACCACTGAAGCCCTGTGTTTTCACTTCGGCTCCGTAAACTCCTGCCGTTTTTGCAAATTTTTTCAGGAGCCTCGCTTCAAGACGCAGCCTATCATCAAAATGCGATTTTACGTAATCAGTGTGATACGGAGAGCGATCTGCAGCGCTTTGCCACTCTCCTCTCGGAACTTTGTAGCAAGGGACAATGTTGATTCTCGTTCTTCCAATGAAGGCTTCGACGTAGGGATGCTCTGCAAATCGCATGTTGATCCTGTAGCCGCTCACGGCCTTCTTCGATAGGGAAATTGCCTCTCCTTCAAGCTTCTCACGAGGGTACTCCTTTGGATAGAGTAAGTAGAAATCGACATCCGCCTCTCCCTTAAGCCAAGTTCCCTTCGCGTAAGATCCTCCGACGAAAATATCCGGAATGACAAGTTCCGATGAAGATGAGGAAGAAAAAGTCCTTGAAAGAAGAGATTTCACCATTTCCACAGTGCTTTGGATGCTCAGCTCTTCTTTCCTTGTAGGAGTCACGAGTTTCGACGCCCTATTAAGTACTGCTTCTATTTTCTCGTCTCTTCTTCTCCTTCCTTCTCCCCTTGTCTCTTCCGAGTTTGCCCCAGTCATCATAGGATTCTAGCCTCCCTCGTTCTCATGCTCCGTTTCGCGGGCTTTTTCTCGTGTCTTTGTCGAATTCTGCTCACTCAAACACGTAAAGATCAGTGTATTTCGGTCCTGACGGGAAAAGCTCGCTCATCTTGAGTTTCAATTTTCCGAGTTGGACAACACCAAATTTTTTGTCTCGGTTCGATTCTATCACCGAAACAAGAGCTTGTTTGTTCTTCGCCGAGCGCACTCTTGCGATCGTAAGGTGTGGACTGAACCTCTCGGGCTCGTCGGATTGAAGGCCTTCAATCCCCAGCAATTTCGAATTTATGAGTTTAGATTGCTCCCGAAGCTTTATCCCCGCATTCGAATCAGTTCCAATCCATATAACAGATATCCTCCTCTCGTTTGGAAATGCGCCAACTCCCTTGAACTCGACATCAATAGCAAAGTTTTCCACATTCCCCTTGAGCGATGTAATCACACGTTCAACTTGCTCTTGAGTTGTCTCTCCAAAGAATCTCATCGTGAAGTGGAGAATGGTAGGATCAACGAGCTTAATGTCGCATTTCGTAGATCTCAACTCGCTTTGAAGAGCTTCCACTTTTGACCTGAGCTCTGGGTCATCTACGTCGTAAGCGAGAAAGGTTCTCAAAGTCGCTACCTCCTTTCAATGAAGACAATTGAACATCTCCAGATGGCTGAAAAATGAATCATTCGCGATGGCGAGCTCGACATCATATTTTTCACTTGAAGTGTGCGTACCCCTTATATTCTTTGGATCAAATGTTCTTCACAGTTAACGAGGCGGCGAGGGCGACCTAGAGGCTGAAGTAGTAGGAGCGCTACTTGGTGAGCTGGGGATTGCCGAGCGCGACGAAGGAACGTGTCAGAACAATGGAGAAACATCAGAAGATCATAGCATGCATTACTGGGATGCCCGGAGCAGGTAAATCCACGGTCGCAGATGTTGCAAAGGATCTTGGCTTCGAGATCTTCAGAATGGGTGATGATGTCAGGATAGAGGCTGAGAAAAGGAATCTCCCGCCAACCGACGAGAATCTCGGAATGCTGATGCTGGAACTCCGGCAGAAGGGAGGATCAGCGGCGATTGCAAAGATGTGCAAAAAGAGGATCGAGCAAGAATCGAAATCGAAGCTCGTCACAGTTGACGGGATAAGAAACATGAACGAATTTCTAGAATTCAAAAATCTCGGGAAGGCGATCTTGATCGCGGTTCATGCCTCTCCTGAGAAGAGGTACAAATTCCTTCGCCAAAGGCAGAGAAGCGACTCGCCATCGAGCCTCGATTCATTTGAGGCTAGAGACAGGAGAGAGCTCTCCGTCGGGGTGGGAGAGCCAATAGCGATGGCTGATGAGGTGATAATCAACTCCTCATCCTTGGAAGAACTAAAATCGGAGGCG
Source organism: archaeon (assembly GCA_902812485.1). Classification (GTDB taxonomy): domain Archaea; phylum Thermoproteota; class Nitrososphaeria; order Nitrososphaerales; family CADDZS01; genus CADDZS01. The sequence goes on along the minus strand of CADDZS010000102.1, from coordinate 3,630 downwards.
GAGCGCATCTTTCTGAAGCTCAAAGAAGGAGATTGTGGTTGAGGGAACCAAAAAAGGACCCTGAGTCAGGAGAGTTCTGTTTGTCGCTTCATGCTTTGAAGTTTTTTGTCAACACCTAATCCGATAAGAACAAGAAGATACAAGCCAAAATAGCCAGTATTCGTCGCCTTCCTCTTTTTTTCTAATTTGGTGCTAAACTCTTCCCATTGAGCGATCCCTACTTGGAGGCAAAGGACTCCGCAAAAGGTCAATTTCCGGATAACTTCGATCTCATAGTGGAAGCTCAGGTTAAGAGAAGCGAATCGATGGAAAAAGTCAGAGATGCTATCTTGAATTTGTTCCCAAGGGGCGGTGAGATCAGGCAAGATCGTGGTATAGTGCAGTTTGTTTCTACAAGTCTGGACTCGTTGCAACGGCTGAAAGATCAATTAAGGGACAGAAGGGTTAGGGCAGTTGCAAGAAGGCTGCTTCAGACGAACAAGCATGGAGAATATTCAACCGAGACTCTTCTTCTTCTGAACAAGCAAGCGGCGACTGTGGGTATCGCTGCCCTTTGTGAACAACCTGATGAATCCCCCCTCGGGCCGATAATAGTGAGAATAAGATCCTCTGCTCTTGACAGAGTGATAGACTGGTTGACTGAGGGCTACGAGAGCTCCGAGAGATCATAGACCATTTGATCCTTGGCGGCGATTGTTTTCGGGAAAACGCTTCGAGCTTGCCTTACAAGTGCCGATACGTTCTTGTATCTAGCGCTGAAGTGTGTCAAAATGAGTTGTTTCACGTTCGCCTCCCTTGCTAGCTCAGCCGCCTCTCTCGCTGTGGAATGAAAGTTTTCCTTTGCATTTACGGAGTTTTGGTCGCCGTAAGTCGAATCGAAAACTAGGACATCACAACCCCTGAAGAAACTTGCGAGCTTCTTCGTTGGTCTCGTGTCACCTGAGAAACCTATCCTTCTGCCCCTCCTCGGCCTTCCTAACACTTGGTCTGGACTAACTATTCTTCCAGTTCTGGGTGATCGCACGGCGTGTCCAGATTGGAGACGAGACCACAGCGGTCCCTCAGGCACACCAAGCGAGAGGGCCGCTCTTGGATCAAACCTGCCCGGTTTATCCTTCTCCTCGAAGACATAAGCATAGGAGAGCACCGAATGAAGAGACCTCTCGGCTCGGACCCTATACTTCGAATGCTCACCATCAAATACAACTCCTGAGCGGACAACACTTACTCTGACCTCGTATGTAAGCCCAAAGCCTAGGATCTCGTGATTGTACTTGATGAATTCAACAATCCCCTTCGGACCAAAGACGTAAAGCGGCCTCTCTCTCCTGTAGAGGGACATTGTTTGCATGAGTCCCAGAAGACCCACGACATGGTCTCCGTGCATATGAGTGACAAAGATTGAACAGTCCTTGCTGAAGCTGAGTCCGGCGGCAATCGCAGAACGCTGCGAGCCCTCACCACAATCGAATATAGCGACTTCGTTGCCGTACTGAACAACTGAGCAGGAAAGACCTCTTTCTCTGGTGGGAACTGCAGAAGATGTTCCGAGGAATCGAATCCTAAAATCCGACAAGGATCCAAATCTAGCTCCGTCGTCGTTTTTTGTTGAATTCTCCCTTTGCTTTGTTCTTCTTCTTCGTCGACGTCGTCGAAAGCTGTCTCCTTTCTTTTATCTTTCGATGTTTTGATGGGGCGAAAAATTTAGCAAGGTCTCTTTCAATCAAATTCTCTTGAAGACACTTATTGCCCTAGTCAGATTTCTGTGCACATAGATCAAGTGCCTTTCTACAAGACGAAATGTCTCATTCTCAACTGAAGCAAGCTCTGCGTTTGAAGGATGCATGATCACGCAGTATTTTTGCCTCAAATCTTCCCAAGATGGTGAAGGCATAACATTTGTAAGCGATTCAAGGAATTCTTTGATTATTCTCTCGGTAGTTTTCCCGCGCGTAGAAGATGCCCTTCCATAAGGCACATCAGTTGCGACCGCATCGACCTTCCTGAGAGGAAGAAAGGCTCGAGTCGAATCTCCTCTTAATATTCCAAGCGAGTGATCGTTATGATACTTCTTCGTATTCAAAAGGGCCCCTCGAGCGATCCATCTTATCAGATCTATCCCGAGTGAGTCGATATTCATGAGCTGGCTTTCTATCAAAAGACTGCCAGAGCCGCAGAATGGATCAAGAAACACGTCCCCCTCTCTTGCTCTTGATAGATTGACAAGAGCTCTTGAGAGCTTCGGATAGATTGCGGAGGGTAGGAAGAATCTCCTTGCCCTCGGTCGTCTTTCCTTCCAAGAGAACTTCTTTTCACCACTCCGAGAGAGTCCGAGAATAAAGTTCTCCCCTCCATTCTCGACCTGAAAGACATATTCTGGACCTTCGAGAGATACCCTCCATCCGGTCTTTTCCTTTATTATCGAGCCCATCCTTGCACAACTTTCTCTTGAAAGCGTTTCAGTTCGCACCGCAAAACTTCTTTCTTCTTTTCTCTCGGAGAGGAAGGAGAGCTTAAAGTCTTCTTTTTCCTCTTTTGCGGGATATGGAAAAAGCTCTTCTAGAGAACTTCCCATTCCGATTAAAAGTCCTCCGAACCTGCAAAAGGCGCTTCTTTCAGCGATTCTATTGACTGCCCATTCATCAGAAACATCACTTACGATTACGCGCTTTTGAACTGCAATGCATGTCGAATTTTTGGAATATGTTTCAATGAGGGCAGCAATCTCACCGAGAGGGAGGCTACTATTTTCTCCTGAGAGCACGAAGACTGACAATACGGATTTCTTGCTGAGCTTCATTTCAGGTCTGTGCAAAGCGTAACTTCGTTGCAAGTTTTCGTTCAAGTCGACCTGAATCTCCCTGAATGTGATTCCATCTAGATTCAGGCTATTCAATGTTCCATCTAGATTCAAAAGAACAGTGGGAAATCTAGGGATCTTAGATATCGAATCCCTAAAGCTGCGCTAATAGAATTTTTCCCATTTCTTTCACCTCTTTTTCAAGGGGGCAAGATAACCTGAGTCATTTAGAAGGAGCAAAAAAAGGCCCAAGGGATGATTTTCCTTCTTGAGTCGCGATTCCGATGGAGCTCGGAGCAAGAAGGAAAAGAGAAGAATGGACTTGAAAAATTCAGAGTTTTGAGCCACAGTTCGAGCAGAAATTTGAATTTGGAATTACTACCATATGGCCGCACGATCGGCAATATCTGGGTCTAGGATAGGGTTGCTCCTGAGAAGCTCCAGAACTCGGGGTCGGAGCAGGAGGAGGAGGGGGCGGTTGCGAATACTGCGATGAGAAATAAGACGACATGGCATCTTTGGATGAGGAGTACCCGATGTAGCTTGCGATGATAGTAATTACGAGTGTCACGATAGAGATGATACCGAAAACGACGAGTCCCGAGCTGAGCTTGAAAGCCAAAACACCGAATGAAGAATAGATTCCCATCATCGGGTTTACGGATGACAAGACAGCAAAGCTTCTTTCAAGATAGAAGAGCGATCCAATTCCTGAGGCAAAACTCACGACATAGGATACGATTAACAAATTCGCCGCTGTGATTAATCCCTTCTGAGAAATTTCATTCCCGAGTGTCCTGACGGACAAATAATTTCTGATCCAGATTATT
>CADDZS010000101.1 GCA_902812485.1 archaeon | reverse complement strand
AAAAATCCTTAGTGGGCCAGGCCGGATTTGAACCGACGACCCACACCGTTTACGCCTCGACTGTGTAAGGGTTAAACAGCGGAATTCCAGAAAAGCCGCAGTTGTCCTAACCAGGCTTTCCAAATCGGTGAGGGACCAAAACGGTCTCATTCCTTATTCTCTAGACGACTGGCCCTGCCGTAACAAGATATCCTGGGAGTTTCGCTTTAAGTTTTGGGAAACAGGATCCTAGGAAAGCTCACGAATTTTACTTACTCTCTGCTTGACTCCCTTCCTCAATCTTTCCGATCAGAGCGCGTAACGAGAAAAGGGAACTGCTTACAAGTTGCTTGTTGTCTGATTTCAACGCGACGGTGAGCCTGTTCACATAGGTCTGCAAAATTCTCATCTTTTCGATTAGTTCCGTGTCGCCACTTGATTCACGAACCGTCCTTCCTATCGTTTGATTGAGCCTGTTGATGCTCTGGAAAGCGAGAAGCTTATCCTCTTCCTTTGAAAATCGTGATGTGTCGCTTCTTCCCATCTCACCCAACGAGATGCAGTAGCGTTCGAGGTTTGCGTATGCTTGTTTCAGGCTTTCGCTCACAGGTCTTCTCTTTCTCCTCTAAATATCTCCAATCGCGACGATGGAGTTCTAAGTCACCTTTGCGCCGGTAGGAAGTTCTCTATCAAGAGTAAGGACAGAAACCTCTGGGCCTTCGGCAGCAGCAAGAAGCATGACCTCTGAGGTTTGCCCCATAATCTGTCTCGGTTTGAGATTTGTCACGACTGCGATTAGCTTGTTCTTCAGTTTCTCAGGCTCGTAGCTAGCCCCAATGCCTGCAATGCATTGCCTTCTCTCGCCTGATATGTCCAAGATGAGTTTCAAAAGTCGCGCCGAGTTTGGAACTCTGCTTACTTCGATAACCTTAGCCACTCTGATGTCTACCCTTTTGAATTCCTCGAAGCTTATTTGAGGAGGAGATGAAGAAGAATACCCGGCTGAAGACTCTTCTTTGTTAGCAGTTACTTTTGATTGAGATTCGTTGCTATCCTTTCTCTCTTCACTAGCCAATTTTAGAAATTGTCATCCCTTTGATGGAAAAAGCACAGTACTCCTTTGAATATGGACTATTATGATGGCGAATCAAAGACCAGTCTTTCAAACAGTTCCTTAACCATTGCGGAGTCTTTCGAGTTTCTCCTTGAGAGAACTCGCCGAGACTTTGAAGAAAATGGGTGAGGCCTCTATCGATTCTATCGGCAGATCTTCATCCAACGATACACTTTCCCAATTGAGATGATCGCCTTTCGAGCTGAAAAAGTGGGCCTGTCTTGCAATTTCCGCTGAAGAAGATGGAACAATGGGGTTCAGTTCTATTACCAGTATTTTCAGTATCTGAAGGGAGACCCCTAGAATCTCTGCGGCCTGCCTTCTGTCACGTTTTGCAATCTTCCACGGCTCTGTCTCGCTTAGAAATCTGTTTGCCTCAGAAGCCTGCTCGACTATCAATCTGCACGCATTTTGAAGCTGTGCTCTTTCATAGCATTCCTTGATTTCTTGGTGACGAGCTAGTGCCTCCGTAACTGTCTTCTTCTTTTCCTGAGAAAGGTCTGATTGCTTCAATTCAAAGCGGTTATCAACAAACTTTTGCACACCAACGAGAGTCCTGTTTGCGAAATTGCCGATTACATCGTTGAGATCATTGTTTATTTTCTGCTCGAGTGACTCCCAGCCAAAATTGATGTCACCGCTTTCAGGTCGAAGAGAAATCAAGACAAAGCGCCAATAATCGGCCGGCAAAAGCTCGAGCGCTTCATCTGCCCATATTCCGATTTTCCTGCTCTTTGAAAACTTTTGACCCTCGAAAAGAAGGAACTCTGTCGAGCTTATCAGATTGGGTTCGTTGTAATCCTTTCCAGAGGCTCTAAGAAGAGCTGGGAGTATGATTGCATGAAATGGAATGTTGTCCTTTCCAATAAAGAATGATGTCTTAGATGAGTGATCCATCCAGTACTCCTTCCACTTCTCGGCCTCGCCTCTCAATTGAAAATACTCCTTCACAGCCGACACGTATCCTAGAACGGCGTCCATCCATACGTAGATCGTCTTTCCATCGGCCCCGGGGAATGGTGCCTTGATACCCCACTCCGAATCCCTCGTTATTGATCTTGGACGCAATCCATCCTTTATCCATGATTTTGAAAAGCTCAGAACGTTTTGTGAAAGCTCGGCTCTTGAAAGATAATCCAAGATGTAGCCTGAGAGTTTCGGAAGATCGAAGAACCATTGCTTTGTCTCCTTGAGTACCGTGGGGCTCTTGCAGATCACGCAGTAAGGTCTAATCAGTTTCTCAGCTTCGAGCGGCCTCCCGCAGTTGTCGCACTGATCCCCGCGAGCACCTTCGTAACCGCAGTTAGGGCAAACGCCTTCCACGAATCTGTCAGGCAGAAAGCGCTTGTCAACTTCACAGTAGTGAATCTTCTCTATCTTTGTGAAAATGTAAGAATCGTTGTTGTAGATTTCGAGATAATGCTCTCGCACAAACTCCTTGTGAACCGGTGATTCGGTCCTTGTGTAATTATCATATGATATGTTCCATTTCTTAAATAGCTTTGAAATTAGCTCATGATTTCTATCTGCAAGCTCCCTGACCGAAATACCCTGCCTTAGCGCCTGAACTTCAAGCGGGGTACCGTGTTCATCTGAACCAGAAACAAAGACGACATCGTTTCCCACAAGCCTCTGAAATCTTGCGAACACATCTGCCGAGAGAACAGAACCGACAATGTTTCCTAGATGTGGAATGTCTGAGGAGTATGGCCAAGCTGAGGTTACGACCCATCTAGTCATGGGCTATTGTAATTCACCAACCTTCTCTCAAAGAATATCAAGAATGCGCAAGTAGGTAAAGAAGTAGAAACGACGTGTAAATTTACTAGGTTAGAATACCAGCCGGTTGAGATCAAGGAACCAGAGTAGAAAACATGGAGATTCTATTCCTTTGTACCACCGTTACTTGCCAGCTTGGTTTTCCTTTTCCTCCCCCTGCCTTCTTGTTTCTGGGCGCCCTTCTAAATGAAGGCGTGCAGTGATCCAGGATTTTCTTCCGGTCGAGCTTATATCCGTTTGGCTTCACATCCCTGTCATTGTCGGAGAGGGGGGTTTGCTTCTAGTTCCATGATTCGAACTGAAAAATTGGAAGTGCGGACAAAGGGAGAAAACGACATCATCAACATAACCCAGAAAGTCGACTCAATTCTTCAAAAACTGGGGGCAAAGGAAGGAATCGCAAATCTTTTCCTACAATCTACAACTTCCGCTTTGACAATAATCGAGTACGAAGAAGGGCTTTTGACAGACTTTCCAAGAACCTTAGAGAGGCTAGCACCAAAGAACGCCCCATATGAGCATGAAAAGGCTTGGGGAGACGGCAATGCTCATTCGCACATGCGTTCTTCTCTCATCGGAGTTTCAATGACTGTCCCAGTAATAGATGGAAGGCTTGCGTTGGGTCAGTGGCAGAGCATAGTTCTTACAGAATTCGATGTGAGACCAAGAAAGAGGACTGTGATCGTGCAATTCGTCAGCAGCTCTTCTACGGAGTAAATCTTTGTTTGCTAGCTTGCAAGTGAGACTAGAGCGCAGAATCTGCGAGAGGAGCTACTATTTTTCCCTGAAAGCCCTGCAAGATGGATGTTTTGAATCTTTTTCTCCTCTAGCTACCAGCTTCGAGAGAAGGAAATTGCGTACTTTCTTTGCCTATCTGTCAATCTGTCTATACTGATTCCAAAAGCTCTGAGTGCAAATTTAGAAACAAGCTCATCTATTTCCTTTGGAAAAGGAAGCAACAGATCTTCTCCTCTCAACCTTGCGAGTCTCCTCCTATTTTGAGCAAGAAAATTTAGAGAAAGGAGCTGATTTGCAAACGAAAGCTGCATGACTTCCGGGGGATGGCCTGATGCGGCAGCTAGGTTGATAACTCTTCCCTGGCTGATTAAGTAAAGTTTCTTTCTCTTTCTTCCATTTCTCGTTGCAATGTCGATTCTAGAAAGATTTCTCCCTATTTGCTCGACGCGAGTGCCTTGAGAGTAGAGTCCTCTAACGTCGATTTCTTGGTCAAAGTGCCCAACATTGCCTAAAATAGCCCCATCTTTCATTCGAAGAAAGTGCTCCTTCCTTATGACTTCGATTTGACCCGTGCAAGTCAGGAAGATGTCGCCCTCTTTACACGCGTCATTCATGCTCTTGACCTCAAAGCCATCGAGGTGAGCTTCGAGTGCCTTTGTGGGATTGACTTCCGTCACAATGACCCTTGCTCCAAGGCCGCGAGCGCGAAGTGCAACTCCTCTTCCAACCCAGCCAAAGCCCGCTACGACAACCACCTTCCCCGCAATCAAGAGCCCAGTAGCTCGAAGCAAGCCATCAAGCCCGCTCTGCCCAGATCCATACTTGTTATCGAAGATATGCTTTGTTTCAGCTTCGTTCACTGGAATCACTGGGTACCTGAGTTTGTTCGATCTGGCAAGTGCTCTTAACCTTTGGCTTCCAGTAGTGGTTTCATCCGTCCCACCGAAACAAGTAGTTAACTTGGTCCTTTGTGCATATGCGACATGCAATTCACCACCGTCGTCAACGATGAGATCGGGCGAACTTTCAGCCGCTCTTTCGATGGCCTTCTCGTATTCCTCGACGGTTTCTCCACGCTTAGCATCGATTTCGACTCCTTCTTCTGAGAGAAATTCTACAATCTCCTGCTGACTTGAAAGTGGGTTTGCGGCGACAAGCCTTACTTTCATGCCAAAGCGATTTAGTGCTTCGACTAGCACAGCGGTTTCCCGCGAGACGTGAAGGCATGCAGCAAGCTTTAAGCCTTGGAGGGCGTTGCCCTTCCTTTCCTTCTCTAAATATTTCTCAGCGAGGTTGAACGCAGGCATGTGATCCTTTGTCCACTGGAATGCTCTTCTCCCCTCGTCGGATAGCGAATCTGATGAAATCCTCCGTCACCTCGTACTTAGAGAACCTTTTACTGATCCAAGCGGAAGAACTAATCGAAAGAAGAAGCTCACTTTACATACTTGATTGCTGTATTTCAGCGGCCCTTGCATCTACATCTGCTCTTAGCCGGTCAAGATCGAGTCCGAGGATCTTTCTGTCTCTGACTATTATTCTTCCATCAACAAGAACATCTCTCACGCTAGCAGAACTTGCAGCATATACAACATAAAAGTAAGGATCGTAAAGGGGGGTAGATCGGAGATCCCTTGAAAGGTCTAGAACTACGATGTCGGCGAGTTTCCCGATCGAAATGCTACCCAAAAGATCCTCCTGATGCATCGACATTGCCCCACCAAGGGTTGCAGTTTTGAAAGCCTGATACGCACCCATGAGCGTCGTGTCTCCCGCGATCCCCTTTTGCAGAAGCGAAGCCATTTTCATCGTCTCGAACATATCAAGAGAATTGTTTGAGGCAGGTCCATCTGTCCCAAGACTTACAACAATTCCTTCGCGGAGTGCGCGTGAAAGATCAGCAACACCCATCCCCACTTTAAGATTGGAAACGGGACAAGAGGCAATGGACGCTCGAGTTGTTTTGAACGCGACAAAATCCTCGTCTGTAAGATGAATGCAATGAGCTGCTATTGTGTCCTCGGTCAAAACACCAAGAGATCTGAGGTAGGTTGCAACTCCCTTCTTAGTTTCAACTTTGTACCTCTCACTTATTTCGTTCTGCTCATTCCTAGCCTCGGCAACGTGAATCGTACTCAGTACTTTGTAGGGATGTCCAAACTTTGAGTTGAGATCTGTTCTAAGTTGCTCGATCCTTTTCAAAAGCTCTGGTCCGCAAGAATAGGGAGCGTGCGGAGAAACGGCGATCCTGATCCTTCCCTCGTCACGTCCATGCCAAGACTTCACAAAATCTACCGTTTTTTTGAGACCATCTTCCGCTGTCCAGTCAAATATTCCGTGAGCAAGAATTCCACGAAGCCCGCTGTCGAAAACTGCCTGAGCTTCGTTGCCGCTCTCGTGATAGAAATACATAGAAGTGATGCAAGTAGTCCCGGAAAGCAAGCACTCAGCTGCTGAAAGAGCTGCTCCCAAGTAAATGTCTGAAGGTTTGAGAGTTGCCTCCACCGGCCAAACCCTTTCTCGAAGCCAGCGAAGGAGCGGAAGATCTTCTGCATAGCCACGCAGAAGGCTCATTGCCATGTGAGAGTGGTTGTTGATGAATCCGGGCATCACTAGACAATTCGACGCGTCAATCTCAGTGTCTGGATTTCCGTTCCTTCTCAAAAGGGTCGAACGATCCCCAATGTCACATATCTTTTTGTCCATCACAAAGAGCGAGCAGTCTCTTGCTACTCCACTTTCTGTAAGGACAATCTTTGCACCAGAAATCAGAACTGATCCTTGCTTTTTCGAAGTAGAGGAAAAGTAATTTGTCATCTTAGAAGAAGCTCCCGGACAGTGTCATCGAGGATCTTGTTCGTCCTTCTAAGAGAGCGATTCATTTGCTTCACAACTTCTTCTTGGCTTATACTCCTTTGCAGCCCAGCGGCCATATTAGTGACGATTCCAAGAGAGCCATATTCGATTCCAATTTCCTTTGCAAGGACTACTTCGGGCACACCTGTCATTCCTACAACATCTCCACCTGCCCTTCTGTACATTCTTATTTCAGCAGGCGTCTCAAACCTCGGCCCCTCGGTGCAAACATAGGTTCCTCTTTCATGGAATCCTCTCACTCGATTTTTCTTAAGCGACTTGATCATTGCAGCTCTTACAATGCGAGAGTAAGGCTCGGTCATATCTGTGTGAGCGAATCGTTCGCCTTCTTCTTGGAAGAAAGTGAATGGTCTTGATTTTGTCATGTCTATGAACTGATCGAGAACAACGTACTCTCCGATTCCTATTTTTGGATTAAGTGATCCTACCGAAGATGTAGCTACTATGTAGTCAACGTTAAGCTCTTTTGCAGCTGCGATGTTGGCTCTGTAATTTATAAGGTGAGGAGGCACAGAGTGTTTCAGCCCATGCCTGAAAAGAATGTAAACTGCTAAAGGTGTGTGATTCAACCCAAAGTCTCGCTCAAGCGTGACAACTTTAGCTTCTCCGAATTTTGTCTTGATTGTTCTCGTTTCTTTTCTTTTGTTCATCGCGCAGAGGTCGTAGAGTCCGGTTCCCAAAATCAAAAGAAGAGTCTTCAAAGTCAGAAACACTTGGATCTGCTTATCTTACAAGAATTCAGATATGCCGATCACCGTTTCATTTATATGATTTAAATGTGCATTTGAGAGCCAAAAACAAGAGAGACAGAGAAAGAAAGGCAGAAAACAAAGCGAAATAATGGAAGTCATCAAGAGAAAGGAAGAAAGAGAGTTAATTTTGGAAAGCGACAGAAGGAATCCACAGTACATTGCAAGACGCATAAAGTGGTACAATACGGTTTTGGTCAATATATGTGATGAAGAGCTTCTTGGAAAGACGGTCAAGGGCAATGGAGTCGATATGCACATTTCACGTGATTACTTCGGTAACGAAAGGGTGAGCGAGCAAGAAGCGATAAATATGATCAAAGAATCGAGCATAGTGAATCTCGCGGGGTCGCGAATTGTCGAAAAGGTCGTGAAGGCTCAGCTTGCTTCCAAACTTGCAGTGAAAAACGTTGGATCAGTTTCCTTTCTGATGATTTACAAATTCACAAATTCACGAATTGAACAAGGAATTTAGTTCCCGAAACCGGATTCTTTTATCCTTCTTTCACTATTCTTTTTTTACCAAACTACCTTCCCATTTGAGGATTTAAGTTGGGGGAATGGAAGGAGAAAATCCCCTCTCTC
>CADDZS010000100.1 GCA_902812485.1 archaeon | reverse complement strand
GTGTTTTTTATCTTAGATAGGTATTGACCGACGCCGCTATCTCCGAGATTTCTTCGCTTTCGGAATCTTCTACTCCTTCTCCTCGGTTGATGAATCCATTGTAGACCAGGCCTTCATCTGGATCTCCTTCGTATTCACTTACTTTATAGTTTAACATGAGTCTAGAAGTGGTTGTTTGCACTACTATCTAGGCCTAACTGGATCGCCCTTTTGTTGGATGATCCCAGCGAACCTCATATCCAAATTCAGTTAGGATTGGCATCCAATGTAGTGAACCTGGGCTTGTAGCCACATGTTCTTAATCAAAAAATTATCTCGGAGCTAAAAGGTTCGATGCGTAGGCTGGACCGATTTGCGATTCATGCCTAGCAAAAATGTCATAGGTTTTGATGTTAATGTAAACATCGACAAGATCACAGCGCTACGATCCACTTCTAAAATCCAAGTCCTTCTGATATCTGCATAACAACTAGGCAGATAATCTAATGAACGAGATCCTCTTACAGATATGCGATGGCCATTAGGTACCATCTCATTTGTTTTGTGCGTTGAGCTCATGTTTCTCCTTGCTGTGATCTTACCTCCTAGCTCAGACATACCTCTTTCTGAGAAGATTCTATTCATTGATACTGCTCGGATGGTCACTTGGAATGCGCCATGATGTATTGCAATAACATTTGAACCAAATTCTTACCAGTTGCACGGATCGCGCAAAATAATACAGAGTGCTAATATTTATATTCGCTAGGATTAATACCGCGTTTCATGCAGAAAATTTCTAAAAGCAGGGCAATCTCTACTGCAGTTGCTGTTGTGCTTTTAGTTGTTGGACTAGTAGTGGGTGCGGGAGTAACTTATGGAGTAACGAGCACCTCATCTAATGTCAAAACCTCTTCTTCTGGAATGACCTCTCCGATTAAAGTGGGAGTTCTAGAGCCTCTCAGCGGTGCACTCGCCGGACCTGGTCAAGGTATTGTTGATGCGATTGAGCTAGCAGCAATACAAGTGAATGATTCTGGAGGGATAGCCGGTCAGCCAATAAAACTAATAGTCGATGACGTACAGACAGATCCGCAAACAGCATTAACCGATATCCAAAATCTCTATTCTGTGCAGGGAGTTCAAGTTGTAATCGGTCCGCCTACTACGCAACAAGTGTTAACGGTGGAATCATACGCCACTCAAAATCACATTCTTTTAATTTCGTCATCAGCAACTGCTGGTCAGTTGACCAACAGCAGTGCATACTTCTTTAGAACTGTTCCCAGCGACAACCTTCAAACAGAAGCAATTGCAGCGTACATTAATGCCAAGGGCTACCAAAGAGTTGCAATAGTTACGAGAAACGATGCTTTTGGTCAGGGACTTGCAAACAGCCTCAAATCCGAACTCGGAAGTAAGATTGTTATCACAATCGAAGTAACTAGCGGTCAAACCGATTATACTTCACAAATGCAGCAGGTCAAAGCTGCAAACCCCGACGTAATCTTCTATGACGAGTTCACTGCAGATGGAATTGTAATATTCAAGAACGCACTTGCTCTTGGCATGCAGAATATTCCGACGATTGGTTCAATCGAGCTTCAAGATCCGTCTTTCTTTGCAGATCAGCAAGCCGCACTGTACATGTATGAGACAAACATGACTGGGCCTTCTCAAGTTTCAACTGCAAACACACCAGCTTACATTTCCTTCGCTAATGCGTTCCAATCACAATTCGGTTTCCAGCCAGGAGTATTCACTACGACAAGCTACGATGCAGCCATGATATTATTCAATGCGATAGCGCGGGCCGGCGTGTACAACGCGACAAAGATCAGGGCGCAAATCGTTCCGGTCAGTCTTAGCTACATTGGACCATCGGGTTACTTGGCAATGAACAACCAAGGCGATGTGACTCAAGTTTCGTACACATTCTATCGCGTGGTGAAGGTAAACTCCACATCCTACGGCTTTAGTACTTTCGGATCCTACACACCATCGGGCGGAATCTCTTTGACTGGGTAATATGTTTGCCCAGTCGAGAGCCCTCCTTTCCCTCCATTTCCTTAATCTCTTTAACCCTTTAGGAAATCCGACTGTATACACGTTTGTAATGTGAATGTTCTTTTGAGTATTCTGCAACTCTTGCCACAGACTCTAATAGCATCGATTGTGGATGGAAGCATCTTTGCCCTTGTTACAGTAGGCTTTTCACTCACTTACTCGATTTTGAAATTCCCAAATATCGCACAAGCTGCATTCATAACTTTCGGAGCCTACATCGCTTTCACTGCGTCGCAATTGTGGCGACTAGGATTTGTAACTGGAATAGCCATCGCTTTCATAGCCACAGGGATGCTTGGGCTGTTCTCTTACGTGGCCATGTTCAAACCACTATCAAAGAGAACTCCTGGTTTCATTGCACCAACGGTGACTTCAATTGGATACAATTTGGCCCTTACTTACATAATTCAACAAATCTGGGGGAGAAATCAACTATACTTCTCCACAAACTTCCAAGCTTTCTCTATAGGAGCAATTCGAATTAACTGGATAGAGCTTAGTACAATACTCCTAACAACAGCGATTGTAGTTTCAATGCACTTCTTACTTGCGAAAACAAAGTTTGGTGCAGCGATGCGAGCGACTTCTAGCAACCCTGATCTCGTTAGAGTTTCTGGCATCAGAATAAACAGAATCATATTATTCATCTGGTTCATAGGATCGGCTTTCGCTGGTTTGGCTGGCGTGTTGGTGGCAGACGAGTCAGGTGTTACACCTGTAATTGGCTCCAACTTACTTGTTACTATCATCGCGGTTGCAATTTTGGCCGGTCTAGGAAGCTTCTATGGGGTGATCGCAGCGGCTTTTGTGTTGAGTTTTGCAGAGAACTTCAGCGTCCCATTGTTGATCGCGGTAGGTCAGCCAGTTTACTACAATGTGGCGATTGCATACATTGTCGTCGTGATAGTCATGCTTTACTTTCCAAGCGGGCTTTCAGGTGCGGGCCCAAATTTTGGATCCTTTTTCAAAAGGACAGGAAGAATGGGAAATGTTTAATCCAATCTTACTTGTATACACCGGCAATATTGGAATCTCCATCTTAATCTTTGCAATTTTGACTCTTACGGTCAACCTCCAATATGGATCTGCTGGTATTTTCAACTTGGGGGTTGTTGCTTTCTTCATGATAGGTGCTTACACGTCCTCTTTCATCACATTGGCAGGATTTCCATTTCTCGTGGGAGTAATTTGTGGCTCGTTACTTTCGGCGGCCGTTGGTTATGCGATTTCTCTCCCTGCTCTAAATCTACGAGGAGATTTTCTTGCCCTTGCAACTTTCATGTTCGCAAGTATCGTTGATATAATTGTGTTAAACGTTCCCCAACTAGGAGGCGCTGTCGGCATCGCTCGCGTACCATCTGCTTTTCCGTGGATCCAAGATTACAATGTTTCAGTTTTGGCAAATCTAGTATTAGCAGCGCTCTTGTTCGGAGTCGTCTATCTTTTTTACAAATTGCTTATGCTCTCGCCGTATGGGCGAGTCCTAAAATCTGTAAAAGACAACGAGGTACTTGCAGAAGCGCTCGGTAAGGATACTTTCCGTTACAAGTCAGAAATATTTGTAATATGTTCATTCATCGCTGGAATAGATGGAGCAGTTTATGCACAATATCTGGGGTTTGCTGGTACAGAATTATTTACTTATTCTGTGACATTTACTGTTTACATAATGAGCATAATTGGAGGATCGTCGACAGGAATTGGAGCTCTTCTCGGGGCGGCTATATACACGATAGTTCAAGCTATACTCGTTGATCTAAAAGATGTGGTAGGAATATTATCAATAGATCCAAACAACTTGACATTCATTCTCTTTGGTTTGGTTACGGTACTTTTACTTTACTTCAAACCCGAAGGAATAGTCAGATCTCGTCTAAGAAAGGTAGATGATCCAAAATCGCATCTTCAGCAATCTTAACACTTTACAATGTCTCAAAACGTTTCGGCGGGCTTTTGGCAGTCGATGGGGTTTCTCTTCAAGTTGAAAGAGAAAGCGTTACTGGACTAATCGGACCAAACGGAAGTGGAAAGACCACATTATTCAATCTAATAGCAGGCTTGCTAAAGGCTGACAATGGTAAGATCCTACTTGGAAATTCTGATATCACAGGGCTTGCGCCGCACGAAGTTTTCAGAAAGGGAATATATCGAACTTTTCAATCCCCCCAGATTGTTCCAAATCTTTCAGTACTTGAGAACATGCTTCTTGCCAATTCTCTCCGAGCAGGAGAGAGATTATTTGAATCAATTCTTAGGCGCAGAACGTGGAGAAGCCAAGAAACCAAACTGATAGAGAAAGCGTACGAATATCTTCGATTTCTGAATTTGGACGAATACGCAAACGAAACACCTTCTGTTCTCTCAGGAGGACAGCTCAAGCTATTAGAAATTGGAAGAGCCTTCATGTCCGAAGCTCCAATACTGCTGCTTGATGAGCCAGCTGCAGGAGTAAATCCAACACTCGCAAGAAAGATTTTCGATTTCTTGGAGCATTTGAGACGCGAAAGAGGAGTAACTATCTTTGTAATCGAACACAAAGTGGATGTCGTTTTCGAGAGAACAGATCACGTATTTGTGATGAACAAGGGCAGACTCTTATTTTCAGGAACACCACAAGAAGTTGCAGCAAATCAGTCTGTCATTGATGCGTATCTAGGCGAGTGAAATAGAACACATGGATGAAGGTCAACAAAGACCTCTCCTTGCAGTCAGAAACTTATCCGCAGGTTATGGAAAGTCGCTCGTGATCGACAACGTATCGATAACGGTCAGCGAAAAGCAAGTCATTGGAGTTATTGGCGCAAACGGATCTGGTAAGTCAACTTTGCTGAAGACAATAATCGGACTGATCAAGCCCTTTTCAGGCGAAATACGATACAAAGACACGGAAATATCCAAGCTGTCAGTTGATGCAATTAACAGGATGGGGATAGCTTATGTTCCTCAAGTTCAAAATACATTCCCCAATCTTTCGGTCGTGGAGAACATGAGGATAGGAGGTTACTATCTGTCTAAGAAAGAGCTCGAATCAAAAATGCAAGAAATGCTCTCGATATTTCCTGAACTGAATTCTTACCTTAACACAAAGGTTGAGAAACTGAGCGGTGGAGAGCGACAAATGGTGGCTTTTGCGCGCTCAATGATGATATCCCCGAAACTCTTGATTTTGGATGAACCGACGGCTGCGCTTGCGCCTATAGTCATCAACAAGATGATGGAAAAGATACTTGCAATAAGAGAATCAGGTGTCTCAGTGCTTATGGTCGAGCAAAACGCAAAGAAGGCGATATCAATTTCAGACTATGTCTATGTGATGCTATCGGGAAATGTGATTGCTGAAGGATCTGGGAAATCAATTCAAGAAGATAAAGAGCTTGGGCGAAAATTACTGGGTATGAAGGAGTAGTAACAACATTTGAAAAAGTCAGAATATTGCTTTAGAGACCATCTAACAGATCTTGAAGCCGCCCGACTACTTATTCGTGTTGAAAGAGAAGTAGATCCTAAATATGAAATCCCTGCTTTGATCAAGAAAGCGTCCAAACTTGGTAAAGCGATCTACTTTCAAAACGTAAAAGGTCACGATCATCCAGTCGCGGCAAACGTATGTGGCAGTAGAAAGATGATATCGATTGCACTGTCGCTCAGCACAGAAAATTTTTTGAAAGAACTTTTGGATCGGGTTTCTTCATCCTCCTTCAGCACATGTACCCTACAGGTTAGTAATGCACCAGTCCAACAAGTCGTGGAGGAAGGAGAAGAAGCACTAGATAGCATCCCATTTCTCACTCATTTTGAGAGAGACGCAGGTAAGTACATAACCGCGGGAAGTGTAATCGCAAAGGATCCTGAGTCTGGTTTTAGAAACGCATCTTTCAACAGAATGATGGTTAGAGGCGACGGAAGGTTGGGTATCAGAATGATGCCGCCTCAGCACTTGGGAATCATTCAAGGAAAGGTTGAAGCAAACAACAAGAACTTGGAAGTAGCTGTTGTTCTTGGAAACCATCCGGCAGAAATGATCGCATCAGCAAGCCTTCTTCCCTTCGG
Organism: archaeon; assembly: GCA_902812485.1. Classification (GTDB taxonomy): domain Archaea; phylum Thermoproteota; class Nitrososphaeria; order Nitrososphaerales; family CADDZS01; genus CADDZS01. The sequence continues at coordinate 1,994 of CADDZS010000100.1, read as the reverse complement.
AAAGGATCACCTCGACTTCGCCTCCTCGATTCGAGGGGCTCCAGTTAGGACAGTCAAATGCAAAACTGTTGATCTAGAAGTTCCAGCTGACGCCGAGCTTGTGATTGAGGGCGAAATTGAAGCAAATCTCAGGGAGGAAGAGGGTCCTTTTGGAGAGTTCATGGATTATTACGTGGAAAGAGGTAAAAACCACGTCCTGAGAGTTAGGGCAGTTACTCACAGACAAGATTACATATATCAAGGCCTACTATGCGGCTCAAGAGAAGATCTTGGTATCCTCGCGCTCTCAAGAGAGCTCGTCGTCCTCAAAGCTCTCCTAAGTGCTGGATACGATGTTCAAGATGTCTCTCTCATGCCCTTCCTATTTAACGGAGTCATCTCTATTCGAAAGAAGTTCGAAGGAGAACCTAAGAATGCTATGATGGCCGCCTTCGGAGCTTATTCTTGGCTCAAATATTGTGTGGTTGTGGACGATGATGTGGATATTCATGAGTTAGATGACGTTTGGTGGGCCATTGCAACAAGAAGCCAGCCTGATAAGGGAGTGATCATGATTCCTGACGCCCTTGGTTTTCCAAGGAAAGACAAATGGCAAATACACAGGGGAAAACTTGGGCTCGACGCAACGGTTCCACTCGAGCTCAAAAAGCAATTCGAGAGAAAGAAGATACCAAGAGAAGATGAAGTAGACTTTTGATGAATGCCCCTCTGACAAGGAACAGAGAAAGATGAAGGACAATAAAGACTATGAAGCCAGAAAAGGAGTCCTTGAACAAATCGATCTTCTGAAAAGTGAACTGGTCAAGCTTACCCAAGAATTAGTTAGGATTCCAAGCGTCTCAGGAGAGGAAAAGGAAGCCCAATCTTTTGTCTATTCCAAGTTAAAGGAAATAGGCTTCGAAGTTCATAGTCACGCAAAAATCTCTTCGCGCCCCAATCTTGTTGCTACTTTAAAGTTAACATCTAGTAAAAGAAATGAGATTTCAAAGAATATCCTCTATGTCGCCCACATAGACAACATTCCTCCTGGAAAGAGACAAGATTGGCGATACGATCCGTACTCCGGAAAATTAGTCGATGGTAGAATATTTGGTCGTGGCGTAGCTGATATGAAAGCTGGCCTTGCTGCGATGATGATTGCAGCCAAAGCGATACTAAATTCGGGAAAAGAAACTATCGGAACATTTTCAATTGCATCGGTCGTAGATGAAGAAACTGGGAGCGATTATGGAATGAAGTACCTTGCGGATAACAGATTGCTTCAAGCTGATGCTTCCATATTCGGAGAACCAGCATTTCCCAATGTTGCAACAGCTTTGAAAGGAGGGCTCTGGCTAAAGATTGTGACTCACGGGAAAAGAATTGGCTCAGGATGGCCTTCCGAAGGTGTCAACGCAGTTATAAAGATGGCAAAAATCTTGTGTGAGCTTGAGCGTCTTGATATTACCAGTGGAACCCAAGAACACCCCCTTCTTGGAAGACCAACGATTGCTCCAGGAACAACTATCCATGGCGGCGACGCAATTCACACTATTCCAGATAGATGCGAAGCTACAGTGGAAGTTTACACAGTTCCAGGACAGAATTCTAAGGACGTAATTTCGAAGATTCGATCAATGCTAAACGACCTTGGAAAATCAGATAAAGATTTGGATGCGGATGTCAAGATATTATTTGAAACAGAACCGATCCTAACACAGACCAACGAGAGAATATATCTTGATCTCCAATCTTCAATCAATACGGTTTTTGGAGCGGAAGCAGAACCAATTGGAATACCTTCGCTCGGAGACGCGAGATTCATGAAAAAGCTTGGTATTCCGACGGTTATCGCATACGGCCCAGGTGAAAGAGGAAAGGGGCATGTCGTCAATGAGTCTGTATCAGTAGAAACATTGACAAAAGTAGCGAAAGTGTACGCCTTAACTGCCTTGCGATTCTGGAAGCAAGTCCCTTACACTTGAAAACTCTTTTTCTTGTTGCTCGCTTCTTAG
>CADDZS010000099.1 GCA_902812485.1 archaeon | reverse complement strand
CTAAGAAGATCAGCGAGGAGGGAGACAGAAGCTGGCGCTTGCTCCTCAAGAAACACAACGAGATTATACGCAAGGAATTAGCAAGGTTTCAAGGTCGTGAAGTGAAGACTGTTGGAGATGGATTCCTTGCGACTTTCGACGGACCTGCAAGAGCGGTCAGATGCGCCTGTTCAATCAGGGATGAGCTACGAAGTATTGGGATATCGATCCGCGCGGGTTTGCACACAGGCGAGTGCGAGATTCTCGAAAGCAACGATATCGGAGGCATGAGCGTTCATATAGCGTCTCGAATAGCCTCAAAGGCAAACCCAGAGGAAATCCTTGTATCAAGCACCGTAAAGGACCTTGTGTCGGGTTCGGGGATAAGTTTCAAAGATCGGGGATATCACTCGCTCAAAGGAATACCTCAAAAATGGCATCTCTTCGAAGCAAGCGCCTAGTTGCGAGCGCTTCTATCGTCGAACTCAAAATAAGCATTGAAAAATTTGATGGGAATCGGCTAATCTGTAAAAATAGAAGGACATAGAAGAATGGAACATGTCGGGAGCCGAAAATTGAAGGTAAATTTGCAAATTAAACTGCTTATAGCGTCGGTCTTGGCACTTGCAATACTTGCAACTCTTCAGGTTGGGGGTGTGGTGAGGCCTCCGCAAGAGGCGTATTTCGGACTTTCCTTCTTCTCCTTATTGATGTTCAATCATATTGCTTACAGCCAATGACTGTAAGCATTTGTTGTGCCAGCGGTTAGTAGTTATACATACTCCACTCTTTTCCTTCCTTTGCTTCCAGAATATGCATTCGCTCAAGAACCGAGCGATCTCGATCCCTCTTTGATCATAATGTTGTGATGCCGCCATCTTCGGGCGGCGGTTCCACCTATCACAAAGCTTTCTGTCTCCATTTCTTCGCTATTCTTCCCCTCTTTCTCTCCCCCGCGCAAAAAAAGCAATTGTCACTTTGCGCGTACTTTCATTCGACACGAAACGAACAAACCACACTCCCAACTAGAGTAAAATAGTAGTACCAAATCTCTGTGACACTGGAAGGAAGAAAGGAAGGGAAGGAAAGGGTAGAACTTTCAAGAAGGAGGAAAAGAGGAGGGACAAAAAGAGACGAATTTAACAACCCACTTCGTGGCCGCGGTTGCGCTTGGGCTCGCAATATTTCGAAATTCCGAGATCGCCCTAGTAATGGGAATCGGAGCTCTAATACCAGATCTTGATAGAGAGTACTTCTTCGTTGCAAAGTCATTTATTGGGAGACATCAGCTTCACAGGGCGCTATTTCACAACTTTCTCTTCATGGCAATCTTATACGCCTTCGTCAATCCCTTCTTGTGTTTCGGGGCGCTCAGCCACTCTTTGCTTGATATGTTCACATCCGCCACTGATAGAGGAGCAGAAGTTTTCTTCCCTTTCACAAGGGTGATCAAAAAGTACAATTACACAGTCGAGGGCGAGGAAAAGCAAGATCCTGCTAGCGCCAAGAAATTCGCCGAGTGGTGGGTCGAAGATCCATGGAGTCTTTTGAAAAAGACTTCGGATAGGGACCTGCAAGAGCCGGAGGAGCAACCTTGGAGGAGATCCTACGGCCCGTTCAAAAATGACAGAGTGGTCGACTGGGGAGTTTTCTTTGCTTCGCTAGTTTTCTTGGTGATCGCTTCCCTTGCGCTTGGCTCATCATTCTATTTTATGTTGGGAGGATTCCGTGAGTTCTCGCTCGTCCCACTCGCGGGGATTGCGATATTCTACGGGCTAGGAGAGTGGTGGAGGAGAAAGCTTGTGAACGAGAAAGTCTCCGAGAAGATAGCGTCGGTGGTCCTCGGATTTCTCGTCCTTGGTCTAGTAGTGTTTGTCATCGGTGCAACGTCGCTCTATAGCCCGCCTCAGATCCCAGCTCTCGGGATTCTGGGATACGCGTTTGCCTCGCTCCTAATTGGCCTTGGAATCTCGTATTTGTTTGTGAGATTCAGGAAGAAATACCCGGATCTGTCCCTGTGAGGTAGTGAGCTTTCAGTTCAAGCTCGAGTAGAGCTATCTATCGCAGATTTCCGCTCGAGCAATAGTTTAGCGGATCTGTAATGTACTGCGTCGACGAGTTCGTCATTCATCCTTATTGCTCCTGCACCTGAAGAAGAGGCCTGCTCATAGGCCTCTACCACTCGCTTTGCTCGCTCAACTTCCTCGGCGCTGGGGGAGAAGACTTCATTTGCGATTTCAATCTGAGCTGGGTGAACCACTTGCTTTCCAACGAAGCCAAGCTCTTTTGATCTAATCGCCTCTTCTCTAAAGCCTTCCAAATTCGAGAGATCAAAGTACACGTTGTCAATGGGATCTACGCCGTAGGCTCTTGCCGCGACTGCTATCTTGGTCTTGACATAGACATTCCCAGAATACGCTTTTGTGCTTCCGCCGACAGAGTTTGCAAAGTCGGCAGCCCCGAAGCTCACAGCCACGACCCCCTGCGTCCTTACGATGTCTTCTATTTGGAGCAAGCCCCGCGCAGTCTCGATCAGCGGAATGAGATTCTTTCCGCCACTCAAGCCCTGAGCCCTTCCCAGGGCCCCTCCTCCTTCAGCTTTTGGTATCACAAGAGAAGAGATCTTCTCTTCCTCATTGAATTTCGAAACGTCGCCGTCGAAGTACGGCGAGTTGATCGGATTTACTCGCAAACATAGCTCCTTCCTGATATTCTTCTTCTTGTTCCCTCCCCCCCAATCAAGCTCGCTTAGGAGTCGGGCGAGCAGATCTCTAGCCTTGCTCTTTTCATTTGCTGGAACTGCATCTTCAAGATCGAATATTATAGAGTCGCATTTGAGCTCAAGCGACTTTCTTATCTTATGCTCGTCGTTTCCTGGAACGAAAAGCTGGCTTCTACGCAGTGTCAACGCCAATTCTCCTTCTTCTTCCCCTCCCTCCTGCACACACGCCTCTCTATTTCTTTCAAAGCTCGGCCGCGATTATTATACGTACCAAAAAGAATGAGAATAGATCTGGATGAAAAGACAGCGAAAATCAAGATTCATGCTTCGAAGAAGAGGGGGAAGAAGAAGCAATAGCAACATACTCTTGCTCGATCGCCCTTTTGAATCCCGCCATCTCTTCGCTGAACACCTTCTTCACAAAGGGCTTTATGAGCGGGGAAAACAAATTGGTGAAAAATCCCTTCGGATAGATTGTGGTGTGATATCTCAGTCTCGTTACACTGAGAACTCTACTGTCCTCTCTTGGTTGCTCTGAAATCAATTTGTATTCTGAGGTAGCCTTTGCAATCTTCCCAGAGTACTCGGCAATCCAAGAGTGCTCTTGGGAGTTGAGTGTGACTCTCACGTCGAAGATCATCTTCCTCCCAAGAATCACCTCCTCGTCCCGGAGAAGTATCTGTGTAGGAGATTTTGAGATTATTTCCCTGCTTTTGAGCGGCTTTGCAAGCTTCGTGTCCTGAGGCGAGAGATCAGTCCACCAATCAAAAACAAACTCAATATCAGCGAAAATCAGATACTCGAGTTCTATCTCAAAAGCCATGCTTTGCTTCCCCTTCTCACGCAGTTCCCTACTCTTTTCCTTTTTTCTTCTTCTTCTTCTCGCGCGTTTATTCTCTCTCCCCTTCCACGCCCACGCGAGGGAATAAAATTTTCTTCGAAATTCCAATCTGCCCGAATTGCGGCAAAGAGAATAGCGAGCAACCCAATGTCAAATACTGTACGTACTCCAGCTCGGATCTGCGCTAACAGCAGCAACAACAAAAAACTCAGCCTATTCTCCAAGCCACGCCTAGTTATCAGGCCAATGAATCATATCCTTCAACAAGCTCGTACGACTTTTCGTAGCGTTGGGAGAAAGTGATGAGGAGGGTTGAACAGCCTAAGCTACGCTGTGATTGTGCTATTAGTTGTCGTAATCATTTTGCTCTTTGCTTAGAAGATTCGGGAAAATGGGGATAGAGCGCACAATCTGAATCGATGAGAGGGTGGCGTGTTGGAAGACTTGCAAGAAAATCGCCTCAAGACACTCGGAGCGGACAAGCAAAATACTTGTGATCCTGCTTGTTATTCCAGTGATTCTTCTCTTGATCATTGATTTTGTGCCGTGAATTGGATTGCACAATTGGGAAAAGAAAGAATCTTCGCACTTCTAGCTTTGACCTATTCGTCATTCAAGCTAGTTTCAGCTTCAATGTGTCGCTCACGACCTCTGAGGGTCGTCCAGCTTTTTCCACTCTCCTCCTTCTTTCCCCGCCTTTCTTCTCAGTGGTTCCTTCTCTCTCAATCGATACTATCTTCGAAGGGCTCTTGATCAAAACTTCTCCGCTTTTCTTGTCCATCGTGACTATGATGCTTCGCCCAAGGAAGAGCGAGAAACTCACTCTTTCGGCGCTCTGAGAAAAATAAGTGATCGTGCCGTCGAGATCTACTTCGATCCTACCTTTAGAGAACTTTGCCTCAAAAACTTCGCCAGAGAGCGGATTGTAAAGCTCAAGTGTTAGATGCTCACTTTGAGGAGCTGGCGCTTCTTCGCTGTTTTTTGGAGCCTTGCCTTGAGTGATTTCAAAATCGAGGACAGGCATCGTGCCGTCTGCTAAGAAGAAATACTTCTTTGATTCGAGCGGTTGCCTTTGGTTCTCATTGGTCTTATTCTTCTGTTGCATACTAGCAGCATTACTTTCAGACGAAATATCCACTTCCAAACCACACTCGTGCTTCTCCGATTGTTTCTCTTTTGAGCTTGCTGCCGCTCTTCTTCTTCTTATCCCCATGGAAAAAAATTGATCGGCCGGACATCAGTCAATAAATAGGACGGTTCGTGTTGATCCATCCAGTCATTTCTCAGATATAAGACAAGAGAAAGGGGAAGAGAGGGAGAAGAAGAAAGACACGTATGAACTTGTGTTGCTACTCAGGGACTAGCGAGTGTGTCCAGGATGACTGCATACAGCTTACGGAGCGAGAGCTGGTTGTTTGTGGATTGATCTGCTCTTCTCGCGAACCAATCTCGTTCTCTGAGCTCAAGAGACGTTCTGGACTCCATCAAACAGTCCTTTCGAGAATACTTCACACCTTGCAATCACATAATGTGGTCAGTAAGGTTAATGGCAGATACCGAAAATCAGTGTAGTCAATAATAGCATCGCCGAACACTTTGTACCCTTGAGTGGGAGGAGGTGATCGCAAGAAAAGATGGAAACGATATGCTGCCCGCCTTGCATTTATTGTTACACTTGCGACTGCGAGAAGCGCTCCAAAACAGATTAGAGAGATGGGAGAAACCATACATTCGAAATTAGGATGAGGCAAGATGTGAAAGAAGGAAGAAAAGACTCGCACGATTTTTTCTTCCTCTCTTTTCCTCTATTTTTTGATATTTAGTGACGAGCTTGAGTTTTTCTAGTGCTCTCCTTCGGCGAGTACTATTATTGCAATAAGCAAGATTGCTACTGAGGCGAATATTGTGGTGCTAAGAAGCGGAGGGTTGATGATTACTAGCCCTGAAGAGACATAGCTTATAGAGACTGCACACAAAAACGATATTGTAACGACTTCTCCGAGAATTATTGAATGATTGCGAACCAACGACCCAAGTTTCCTCAGAGAACCCACTTGGTCAGCGCTTAGTTTTTGGATAACGGAGCGTATCAAGAGGGAAAAGCGGCCTTCCTCATAAGATGCGATTAGTGCAACCACAATAAAGGTGACCATAACTGGAAGGTGCACAAATGTGCTCGATGAAACAGAAGTAAGGACAACGCTAATTCCCAAAACGATCCACGCGGCCGAAAAGAGATCAGGATTCACGAATTTCAAAGAAAGTAAATACAAGACAAGGGAGAACAACAGCCCCAATAGACCAAGACTTTTGTATGCGCTGCTCAGCACAATGAAAACGAGAAACACTGCGAACACCATGAAAGCTAGGTTGGACGCAGTTTCGCCACGTCTGACGCGTCTGACTATCCCATTACGCTCTCGTTCCATAGATACGTCGCTTCCTGCAGAGCCTGACTGAAAGGCAAGCTGACATCCCAATCTACGACCACTGCGATTTCTCTGAGCCGATCGAGTTTATTCTTCCTTTTCACCCTGAGCAGCTGCTCAGCTACCCTGAAACTCACCATATCATCATAATCGGCTCCATTATTGTGATCAAGAGCTATCGCTCTTCTTAGTTTAGACTGGGAGAAAGCGATCTTCTCAACATCTATCGGGGAAGGAGAAATCACTAGCACTCTGTAGCCCCTTGTAGCCACATCAACAACGGATTCGAAGGCCCTTTCGTCTGTGAGAGGACTTATGAATACAACCTGTACCATCGTAGAAAAGAACTGGGAAAGATAGCTCCCAAGCGCTCGAATCTCCCAGATGTCTGCTGGCTTTGTTCTTGACAAAGCGATCAATATTCTGTCAAGCTGCCTCTTCCCAAAACCGGGTTGAACCTTTTCGAGCATAGAACCAAGAACTATCATACCTACTCTGTTCCTGTCCCGGAGAAGCCTGTGAGCGACGATTGCGGCCGCTCTAATTGAGTATACTAGAGTCGACCTCGTCTTTGGCCCAATTTCGGCCACCGTCCTCGCATCAAGAGCAATTATCGTGTCACCTCCGAGTTCACTCATGAACTGGTTCGTAAACAAAACATCTCGCGTCCTCGCGGAGGCCTTCCAGTTTATTCTCTTGACTGGATCTCCTGGCATGTAATTCCTCAGACTGTAGAATTCCATGCCAGAGCCTAGCTTATTTGCAACTATTTCTCCGGGCCAATTTTTCGCCTTTTTCGGTCTAATGTTTATCTTTGGGACGTAGGTTATTTTTGGAATGACTGTGAGCGTAAGAGAGCTTGAATCGCACATCCTCTCTTCTACGATGAGGTTTTGAGTATCCGAAATTCGTAAGAGCAATGGGCCGAAGAGATATTGACCGTAGACTTCTGGCTTGAGAGTGTAAGAAAAGGAAAATTTCTCGTCACGCTCAAGACTTATGACATGATGATTCGAACCAGAACTGAGCTCCAATCCTTTTGGGACGAGATCGAGGACTTCGAGAAATTCGATTCTTTCGCCTTGATTGATAACATCCAGAGTTATCTCGGAGGATTCGTCTTCATAGATCGACAGTTTGTCGGCCTTTCTGTTGACGACAACCTTCGAGGAGGAAGAGGAAAAAGGTGTGCACTTTTGTAAAACATCTCCCTCGCTAGCTAGAATCAATGAGACTATCAAATATGCGACTAGAGGGATAGGAACCAAGACGACTGTAGGATTCCTCGAAATCATTCCTGCAAATAAAGACAAGAGTGCGAGTGCCAAAAATACGAAACTCTTTCGAGTCAATCTCATTGCTCTCTAAAAGCCTGCTCACAATTTTCCTAGTTGACCTTTGGCACCGGAACTTTATTCAGAATCTCTTTGATTATCGAACTCGCTGCTTTGCCACTGCCTCCAGCTTTCAGCCATTGTTCGGGCTTCAAAATAAGCCGATGCGAAAGGGCTGGAACTGCTATGGATTTTACATCGTCTGGAATCACGAAAGTCCTGCCGTACAACCAAGCCTTTGCCCTAGATAACTTGAGGAGAGCAAGGGATCCCCTCGGGCTTGCACCCACCTCCACATCGTTGTGCTGCCGAGTCTGACGAACAATTTCAGCAACATATCTTAGCACCGCATCGTCAATGTGAATGTCTTCAACTGATTTCTGCATTTCAACAAGGATTGAGGGGGTCGCAAATTCCGATATGGAAAAGTCATCCTTTCTTCGCTCTATTCGTCCTTTCATTATTTTTACCTCGTCGTCGATGCTTGGATAACCCACATCGAGTTTCATCATAAAACGATCGAGCTGGGCTTCGGGAAGAGGATATGTTCCTTCGTACTCGATGGGATTTTGAGTCGCTAGTACTATGAACGGCTCATCTAGTTTGAATGATTCGTTCTCGATTGTGACTTGTCTTTCCTGCATCGCTTCAAGGAGGGCTGATTGAGTGCGTGGCGGCGCTCTATTTATTTCATCTGCGAGTAGGATGTTTGTGAAAATCGGTCCTTTGTGCAGCTCGAACTGAGAAGTCGCCCTGTTTAGAACGAAGGTTCCAGTTATGTCTGCAGGCAAGAGATCTGGAGTAAACTGGACTCGTTTAAAGACGCATCCAGTCGCAATTGCGAACGAGCGTGCAATCAAGGTCTTCGCGAGACCGGGATAGTCTTCGAAAAGGATATGCCCATTGGCGAGTATTGCGAGCATGACGTTTTCAAGCACAGAACTCTTTCCAATAACGACTCTTGACAATTCTTCAATTATCTTCTTTGGAACTTGTGCTAG
>CADDZS010000098.1 GCA_902812485.1 archaeon | reverse complement strand
CTTCACAACGTGGATTACTGCGAAACTCATGAACAAGAAGCATTTTCGATCAACGCCGATGGAACTAGGAATCTAGCGAGGGCATGCAGATCGGTTGGCTCTACCACGTTTGTCTTCGTGTCAACCGACTTTGTCTTCGATGGGGAGAAGGGCCTCTATTCAGAAGATGACGAACCGAATCCGCTCAGCGTCTACGCTAGGAGCAAACTCGAAGGCGAGAAGCTAGCTTTCAAAGAGAATCCAGAAAACTCGATCGTAGTTAGACCAGCAGTGATCTACAGCTGGGTGGATCAGACAAGTAACGGCGAAAAGGAGGAAACAGTGAATAAGAAGAACAAGAGAGAAGAGCAAAGATCGAGCGGATCGGTGGCTACTCCTTCTTCTTCCTCCTCTTCTCCTACTTCTTCTGGAAAACCGCTTAACTTTGGGGCTTGGCTTGTTTCTCAGATTTCTTCCGGAAAGGAGGTCAAAATCGTGGGAGATCAGATCACTTCCCCCACGCTCGCAGACGATCTCGCCGGTGCAATCCTTGCAATTTTGAAGAGAGGGATAAGGAGCGGCCTCTTCCACACCGCCGGAGCAACTCCTCTCAGCAGGTACGATTTCTCAGTGAAGCTTGCAGAGAAGCTTCGCCTCGACACTAATCTGATTCACAAGATATCCTCAGATCAGTTGAAACAAGTTGCGAAGAGACCAAAGAACAGCAGCCTTGTCTCAGATAAAATCAAGAGAGAAACTGGATACGAGATGATGGACATCGATCGCGCTCTTGAGGCGTTCGCACATGCGAGAAGCCCCTCTGCTTAACTGAAAGTTGAAAAGACAAGATAGAAGCAAGCAAGAGAAATCCAGCGAACGCAAACAAGAAAGGGAAAAAGGGAGAAGAAAACAAGGGAAAAATAGCCAAAAAAGGAGGATGCGGTTCAAAAGAGAAATGAAAGGACTTCTTCTCGCTGGCGGGCACGGAACGAGGCTTCGGCCTCTCACTTTCACTGGGAACAAACATCTCCTTCCGATTGCGAATAAACCAATGCTTCTCTATGGACTGGAGCACTTGAAAAACGCCGGGATAAAGGAAGTTGGGGTGATCCTCGGTCCAATCTCAGAGGGAGTCGTCGAGATGCTCGGCGATGGCTCAAAGTTTGGGATGTCTCTCAGCTACATCAACCAGCCAGATCCAAAAGGGCTCGCCCACGCAGTCCAGATCTCAGAAAACTACCTTGGCGGAGATCCGTTCGTGATGTACCTTGGCGACAACCTTCTGAAGCAGGGAGTCTCCGACTTTATCAGAACCTTCGAAGAAAAGAAATTGAATTGTCTAGTTGGCGTCTGCCCCGTAAAGGATCCTTCAAGATTTGGAATCGCTGAGATGGACAACGGAAAGATTGTGAGACTCGTCGAGAAGCCAAAAGAGCCGAAGAGCAATCTTGCTTTGATTGGAGTCTACGTATTCGACAGCACCATCTTCGACGCAGTAAAGAAGATAAAACCGAGCTGGAGAAACGAGCTCGAGATAACGGATGCGATTCAAACTCTCCTCTTGGAGGGAAGGAGGGTCGAAGCTCAGCGAGTCTCCGGCTGGTGGAAGGACACAGGAAAGCCCGAAGACCTTCTCGAGGCAAACCAGCTTATCCTCTCTGATCTCAAGGCGTCCGTTCCAGAAGATGCGTCTCTTTCGACTGAGACCACGATAACCGGCGCGGTGCAGCTTGGGGCGGGCTCGAAGACAATTGGCGAAGTGAACATCAGAGGACCTGTGATAATTGGAAATAACTGCGTCCTGGGACCAGACGTATACATCGGCCCCTATACGAGCATCGGAGACGATTGCGTTTTGAACAAGGTCGAAATTGAGAACAGCATAGTGATGAGGGGCAGCAGGATCCAGAGCAACCAGCGAATTGTCGACAGTTTGATAGGGAGCTATTCCACGATCGTCGACGCAAACGGGAGCCTTCCACGAGGTTACAAACTCATAATCGGAGAAAGGTCATTTGCGCAGATCTGATCTCGTCTCCTCTAGCTTTTCTCTCCTTTTCCTTCTGCTCTTTACTCATTAAGGGATGCTATCAGGAAGGGTCAAGGAAAAAGGGGGAAAAGAAGGAACAACCAAAAGTGACGAGGAAGGAAAGAAAGTCATGGCGGTGAGAGCGAAGTCCAGAGCTCAGAACAACCTGTTCAATTGTGTAGCGTTTTATACTCTCGCGCTTTTTCTCAGGGCAACAGAATTGAGATATCAAATCCGACGAGAATAAGGCAAGAAAAGAAGAAGAAGAATACAGAGCGTGTCAAAAGCTTACGTCGCCAAGATTGAATGAAGAGGAAGCCAACCGCCAAAGGCAAGATCTCGGCGCCTCTCTAGAGCACTCGGAGGAGGATGACGGAGAAGCGGTGATCGAGCGACAAGGCAAATCCCAAGGGCCTCCCGATATGCGTGCGAGGGAAATCTCGAGGGGCGTCGGATCGCTCACAGCCCAGAACCTAGCCACGGGCTTTCTGACCTTTGTGTTTTTGACCTCACTCCTGAGGCTTCTCTCAAACATTCAATACGGTGCGTACAGCGCTGTTCTCATCACGACGACGATTGCCGGGACTGTCGCGACTTTCGGGCTACAAGCCGCTGCCGCGAGGTACGTTGCTCTTTTGCGACAGAGGGGAGACGAAGAGGGCGCGCTAGTCGCCGCGAGATCGATCGTATTTCTCTCACTGATAATTGGGGCAATAGTCTCAGGAGCATTCGCGATTTCTTCGCCATTTCTTTCTGTTTACTTCATGAAGAGCTCGAGGTGGACTGGAGTATTCCTCCTAGGAACAATCTGGCTTTTCTCATACTCCCTCTCAGTCGTCCTCCAAGGAGTAGTTCAAGGCTTCAAGAGGTACGTGCTCCTCGCAAAGATGCTATTCCTAGCTAGGGCGGCAATGGTCGGCTTCACGGTTGCTGGACTGCTCGTCTTTCAGGATGTCTCAGTCCCAATTGCTGCATGGGTCGTATTCAGCGCGACAGTGATCTTTTGGACGATCAAAGTGATCGGGCGTGATATGTTTAGAAGAAATTTGATGACAAAGAGAACTGGACGAAGCTTCTCCTACACAGAAATTTTGAAGTATTCTGCGCCGATCGCGGCTGCTGGATTTGCACTCAACTTCGCAGCCTACGCCGACTCGATAGTAGTGGGCGGATATCTCGGCCCTGTGATGCTTGGGACTTACAACGCCGCTGTTACAATCTCAGGTATAATGAGCGTCGTCCTGCTCATCCCCCTTGTCACTGCCTTCCTTCCTGAGGCCTCTTCGAGTTCTAGCGACCCAATCGGGGTTTCAAATGGTCTTCGACTCGGCTTCAGATTCGTTACCCTAGCAATCCTTCCTGCTTCATTTCTCATAGCTGCTCTCTCGGTTCAGCTCATGACTCTATTCTCCGGGGGAGACGGCTACCTCGTTGGGGCGCAGTCCCTTGAGATCATTGCGCTTACATACGTCTTCTACTCTATCATGTCTGTGATCTACTACCTGCTTCAGGCGCTCGGGAGACCACTCGAGGCACTCGTGATCGGAGGACTCAGTGCATGCGCCGATGTGGCTCTATCTCTTGCTCTTGTCCCAAGCTTGGGGCTTCTTGGAGCCGCTCTCAGCAAAGGACTAGTTGCGCTAGTCGGGATGGCTGTCGGCCTCTACCTTGCTAGGGGATACGCCAAGAACCACGACAGCTTAAAGTTTTACGCAAAGGGGTTTGTTTCGAGTCTTATTCCATTTGTTGTGGTGCTCGCGCTATCAAACTTCTACTCGCATCGAACTTTCACTCTTGTACCATACTTTCTGCTCGGAAGTCTCCTATTCGTGATTTCGCTCAAGGTCATGAAGGTATTAACAGAAGAAGACAGGCGTTTTCTATCACACGTCATCCCGCAAGGCTTCAAGTGGATTCTGCGCTATCTCACTTGATCTAGGAAAAATCACAGCTAAAAGAGCAAAGAAATCGAAGAGCGAGATTTAACTCTCGAAATTTTTTATTTCCTCCCTCTTGATTCTTTTCTTTGTTTGTTTCTATTGCTACTTCTTCTTGGTCTACCAATATTTCCTCGCGCCGAAAGAATTTTTCTACTCCCCGATTTACTTTCACACAACTCGATCTTCTGGGGGGGAAGCTATCTCAAGTCTTGAAAGCCGACGCTTCCATACGTGACTCGGCCGCAAGATGGGCAGTATGGATTCCCTCGAACGAGCCTAGAGCCGCAGTAAGCGCAGAAAGCGGGCGAGGAATATGGAATAGAATCGTGTCGTTGCTCTTCTCCCTCCTCCTCTTCTTCTTCTTGCTGCACGCTGCTTGATTTCCTTTTCCTCCCAAAGCCCCATGCAAAACCGAAGGGAAGAAAGAAGAAGAGAAATAAGGAATTCAGGAAGATGGAGAGCAAGATCCCTAAGACAAGCACTGCGAAAGTGACAATAAGAGCAATCTCATAGGATTTCATTTTTCCATGTTGATCCTCCACATCCGATCTGAGATTCTTTTTGTACTGTTTCTCAGAAGTGAAAGATCGGCAGACTTGTTTTTAGGCTTTGCATTGTACTTCGTTCAGTCGAGCTATGACAAATCGAACAATTCGATCCTCCCTTTAAAAGACTGAGTGCGATCCCGAAGCGGGGCAAGAAAGCAAACCGAAACTTATTGCATCAAGCGTGATTTTCCAAGAGTATGAGAAGAGCCTCAGGTCAATTCAGGGCGTTTAGAAGTTTTCACTCTAGCTAAATTTCTTCGCCAGTCTCACGGTTATGAGTTTCGACACTCCTCAACTCTCTCTCAAGGAGTGATATACACAAGTTGTCACAACTCATCGTACTGGGAGGAAGAAATGGCAGCAGACAGACTTTCGAGTGGGATCCAAGCGAAACAGCCGCCTTGAAGAAGGCAAGACAGATCTTCGAAGACAAGCTTTCTGAGGGATATGCCGCCTTCAAGATAACAAGGGCGAGCTCTGGACGGAGCCAGCAGCAACAGCTTGTCGGCGAGCAACTCCACGAATTCGATAGCAGAGCCGAGACGATACAAATGACTCCCCCAATGGTTGGTGGATAAGAGGGTAGAGAGGCACAGAGGAGAAAGATAGGCTCAATTTTACTTTCACGACAAAGAGCTAAAGGAAAGAAGAAGATCTTGCATCCACCATGAGGTTCATAGTCCTGAGAAGGGGAAGATCTTCCAGAAGCTCGCGCGAAAACGAAGACGTACGGGCCTCTTCTGAAGTAGGTGAAGAAGAAGAAGAATCAAGGGGCGCCGCTCATAACCGTCGTTCCGGGGATGAGGATGATTCTTCACCTACTTCATCACCCTCGTCCAGTCCAAGGAGATCATTGAGAACCGCAGGAAGGTGGGAATCCAGCGAAGAACGATCAGACGACCTGCGAGAATTTTCAAGCCCTTCAGATCGAGACGTGACTCTGTGCTCGAGCATCCAAGGGGAGCCAGCTTTGCTCCAAGAAGCACTCTTGTCTCCACCAGAATTCGAATCTAAGCTCAAGACAGGAATCAGGATCCGGTCTTCGATCGTTCCGGGTCGAACATATGTGCTCCGACTCGGAAGACGCATAAAGGTTCTTGACGGAGGAAACGAAAGGCCGAAGTACCTCTGCGTGGGGACGCTTGGAAAATGCAAGAGCGAACTCGATGAAGCAATCGCACTATACTTGAATCTCATACTCAACGAAAAGGAGCTCCTGCGTGTTGCAAACGTGATGAAGTACGACACTCTACCAGCCGTTGGAGCAGACTTTGGAGTCGAAGACGTTCTCGTAAGAGTAGATGAAAGAGAAGAAAGAGCGGAAGAAGTACGCCGACCAGTCTTTCGCCGCCTTTCTTAGCACCTCGAAATTAGAACATTATGCGCCCTGACACTCTGCTCTCCTTGATGAACTGCTGGTCATCCTTGGGAATGGGGAGAGAGCGATGAAGATGAGAGTTTAAGAGAGATGCACTTCTGAGTAGAAATCGACTCTGTTCTCTCTAGCAGTTAGTCCTCATCGTCTTCGTCCCGGTCCCTCCCTCCTCCTCCGCCACCTTTCATCTTTGGGACGGATCTTGGGGAGAGGCTGTAGAGCATCGTAACCATGTGATAAATTACAATGGCTGAAATGGAAACAATCAGCCCAAGGGAGATTTCAAGATAGAAATCAAGCCCAGTCTCCTTTGTGATGGTGATAAGCTTGCTAGCCGAGAATAGAACCTCTGCCATCGCGACTGCGCCGATTGCTGCTACGAAATAAGTGTAGATCTTATAGTCATCTGCAGACACACCTTCGTCTATTTCTCTGGTCACAAGGGCAAGAGAAATCAAGACTCCTGATGCAAGTAGGGGCCCGAGTCCTGCGACCATGTGGACGCTCGTCACGAGATAGCCGAGCAGAAGGGCGCCTGAAGCTAGGAGAAGTATCCCAATTGTTTTGATGCTTAACATGATTTTTCCCCATTTATCGCTTTCTTTTTCTTTTGGTCCTTTTGAGCGCGCTCTTTTCTTTTCCTTCTCTCTTTCATTCCCTCGAAAAGAGGAGGTGCAAGGGAGGGACGGAGGGAAAGAAAAGCAAACATCCCTGCTGCTTTGAGCGCGCCCCGCTGTTGACTTTGGAAAAGGGATGCGCTTGGCGATATTATCAGATTTCAGGATTTCGAGTAAGGATTCGAGCTCCAAACGAGAGATGATAGGCTTCCCATACGAGCGCCTTGATCAAGTGAATTGGGGCGAAAATAAGTTTGCTTTGCGAGATTTCTTTTTTCTCTCTTTCTAGCAGAGAAAGGCGGAGTATGATAAAAGATTCATATTGTTAAGAATTTGGAGAGGAGGGAGGAAATGCGTCTCTCTCTTCTCCTGCTCTTTTTCTCACCTATCAAATAAAAGAGAAGAAGAAGAAGAGAGCGCGCAGGCGCGGTGAATAACAACTGAATGGCTCCTCTTCTAATTGCTCTGATTCTAGGATGCTTTGCGTCGCTTGGAATTACGGAGTTGCTTGTTGCAAGAGAAAGGCGAAAGATAAGAGAAGAATTCCTAGATGAACTTGGGAGAGGGGAAAGGGAGGAGGAGGCGGAAGAAGAAAAACAACAAAGAGGTCGTGGAGTAGTGAAAGAGAGCCAATGAGAGATTTGGAAGTAGAGCAACATCCGAAGAGAGAAAAAGGCATCCAGAACCTTTTCTTCCCGCTTCAGTCTTCCCTCCACTTGAAGAGTTTAACCGCGAGTGAGAAGATAATGGCAGAAAGAATAGCAACAACTCCCATATCAATCAAAGCTCCCGAGTAATTAGAATAGATCATAACGGCGTTGAGTCCAGATATCACGTAGTAAAGTGGTAGTACTCTTGCGACAGACTGAAGATAGGTCGGAAATAGAGCCACAGGGAAGAACGTCCCGGAGAGGAACATCATTGGGAAGGTTATGACGTTCCCCACGACTCCCGCAGATTCAAGCGTCTTCGTGACTGAGCCCACGAGCATGCCGAGCGAGACGAAGAAGAGCGGCCCCAGTATAAGGAAGGGGAGAACCCAGAGAGACAAAACCACAGTGGCATTGAACCAAAGCACTCCGATCCCGACCATGAGTGCAAACGAGATAAGGGCAAGTATGGTGTACCAGATGATTTTTGAGATGAGCCATTCCACTTTCGTGAGCGGAGTGAGAGAGAGCTGTTTGAAGAGCTTCTCCTTTTTGTTCTCTGCGGATATGTTGACCATTGAAAACATTGGGCCCGTGAGGATCGTCAGTCCTACGAGGCCTGGCACGAGGAAGTCGATGTATTTTGGAGATTTGAAGTTTATCGACTGGGTGCTAAGGCCGATCACTGGTGTGGTGCCAGCCCTCTCGAGGTTGAATGCGTTGATTATTCCGTTCACTTCTCCTATGACCACTGCGCTCGAAGAATCTGCAGGATTGTCGTAAACGGTAACGTTCACTCTTTTTCCAGAGAGAAGGTCTTGCCCGAAGCCCTTTGGAATAACTATCCCTTGAGAATAGGAGTGAGATAGCAGGAACTGCGGGAGATTGACAGAAGGATCGACGCTCACCACGCTGACAACGCCGGTGCTGTTGAGCGCATTTACAAATGCGAGGCTCGGCTGAGAGGATCCGTCCTGATTTTGGACATAGACGCTTATTGGGCCGGAATTGGATCCAGAAAATATCAGACCGAACACAACAATCAGTATGATCGGAAAGAAGAAGGAAAAGAAGAGCCCAGTCCTATCCCTGAAAGATTCTCTCCTTGTAAGCGAGAGGTCGGAGAAAATTCTCTTTGCACTCGGCATTCTGCTTCCGTCTCCTCTTCTTCCTCTTTTTCTTCTCCTTCTCCTAACGGATTAGGGGGCGCTTCTTCCCCC
>CADDZS010000097.1 GCA_902812485.1 archaeon | reverse complement strand
ATACTGAGGAGAACAGGAGACGAGGATCAGACGATCAGAAACATCTACGTTGCCGAGAAGAATTTTATTGCGACTCGAGGCTTCTGGCAGGATCAAAACTGAGATAAGCCGCTCAAGTTGACACTTAACAGGCAAACTTACAGGTTTGAGTTTTTTTTGCTACAACAAAGTTTCTTCCCCCCTGGTGCGGAGAGAAGATCTTTTGCCTTCATCCTTTCGAAGAGATCTCGACCCTTGAAAAGTTCTTCAAAACCAAGAACTTTTTACTGGCGTACGACTGAACCTCGACACACCTTAGAAAGATCCTTGTTCCTATACGGATGCCTTCAAGCCTTTTCCCAAGTGTTCTCCAACCAAGTACTTTGATCTCTCCTGTTTCGTCTCCGACCACAAGTTCTGTTCTTCTGACCATACCCTCCTTCGTGCTAATCTCCCTGCTCAGGGGTTCTGAGAGAGCCATCGACTCTACAGATACGATGGATCCGCTCTCAAGGTTTGAAATTTTTGTGATCAAAGCGGCCGAACTTTGAATGTCTTCCCTCTTTGGTCTTACCTTAACCAGCGAGCCTCCGATCGAAAATTGCGCTTTGAGTGCAATTTCATCAAACGAATCTGGCTTGCAGAGAACTACGTCGTCAACGGAGAAATTTTGGATTAGTTCTTCACGCGCCTTATCTCTGAAAGTCCCCGAAATCTTCCTCTTTCTATAGTCTACCAACAGCGCATATGCCAGAGTGTCTGTAGCATTGTCCTCTTCGGCCGCCGAGATGGACAGAATCCGTGTGATGAATGGCAAAACGTGTAAACCGCTACTACTACTTGCCGTATGAGGGAGATTTGTTTGCCCACCAGACGAGTTGTCAAGAGTTCTTAGACTTGTCTCAATCAAACGCTTGAACCAGTCTTGAGTCTCCTGCCATTTTTCGACCACATATGTAGAGTCATCTCCGTGAAGCTCAAGAGAATGGTTCCCAGAGAAACCCACCTTCTTTGCTCTCAGATTCGCAACCGTTACTATTTCTCCATCTTCAAGGCTCTCAAATGATGGATTGTCATTGTCCCAAATCACGATCCGAACCTTCTTCGATGGATCTTCAGGTTTCACAAGGCCGAAGGCAAAAAGCCGCCCGTGACTCCCGTCTTTCCTCAGATACTGCCTTTGATCACCCTCTCTCATGAATCCGCCTCGTATGATTATCCTTCTTCCGTCTTCGAAATGCTCGTCTGGGAAGATGATTTGCTCTTCCAGACTTTTAATGCGTGTGCTCTCATCACCCTTTTCTGATAATACTTCTACCTTTGAGTTGTCGTCAATGTTCAAAACAGGCGAATTGTCAATGCCTGATGTGACATATGCCTTTGATATCTTCAAGAGGCTTCCCGGATGCAATTCAGGGATGGTGAGTAATTCATTTGTCTTAGAGCCCCAGACCGTGGCCGCCAAAGTCACGTGTTGGTCAAAGAGCAAAAGCCTAGAAAGTATGCCTTGCCTTCCGTCACTCTTGCGCGTGTATTTCTTCGGAGGCGAACATGTGAGTAACCTTCCAAGGACAGTAATATTTCGCTGAAGGGGTTTGATTTCGCTCAACCGATGGACAGGGTTCTGATCGGGTTGAGAAAGAGTAACCCCAAGATCTGCTCCTACAAGAAAGAGTGCCCCCTGATCTGTCAGATAACCTCCGCCGACGTTTCTCTTTTTCTCTTCGAGGAGCTCCAACAGTTTTTCCTTGCTAATTCGCTCCTTACTCTTCTCGAGTAGCTCACTCAAGAGAGCACGAAACTGCGCTTCCGTGCGTCCCGCAAAAGAGGGAGACGCAGCTCCCAAAGAGCTCTTCTCCTGCGTTTGGTGATAGTCCTCAGAAGTCATTTATCGGGGCACACACTCTCCAAGGTTCGCCAAGGTTCGGCGTTGAAGTCATCAACATTTCTTCTTGGTAATCACAGCGCATCTGTGTAGCAGGCTTTTCTCGCTTATGAAAGATCTAGCTCCCCTCAGGGTTTCACTTAGAATTCAAATCATCTTATTCATCCGTTCAATCCGAAACTTGATCTTCATCTGCTCCAAAGTTGTTTCTTACTTTCTCTCTTACAGTCACATTGTTTCGATTTCTTTGAATATTGCTTTTGCATTCCTGTGTCTTGGAAGAGCTTCCATAATTTCCGGAAGAAACTCCAAACTCTTTCGAAATCAAGCAAAAACCCTTCCGCTGCCGAAATTCCCGATTTTCACCCCATCAAACTTGTTCCTCTTCAAGATAAATGGAAGTTACAGGCATAAAGAGACTACTTTCCATCGCCCATGTGAAACTTTTTTAACCAATGTGTGATGGCTTTCTACGCTTGAATCTAAGAATCTTTACCTGTGATGGACCGTTTTCAACTTTTCCAGCACTTGAGCTTTTGAGTCCTGAGTTTCTTCACTTCGGCGTCACCTCGATCAGGAGATGTGGTTAGATCATGAGTGCACCAAGAAGAGTCCGAACCATATATTCAGTAATTGCTTCGCCCAATCGATTGGATATTCTGAGAATACTCAACACGAAGGGGCCCTTGAGCTACTCTGAGCTCAAAACGCTAGCTGGGTTCAAATCAAAGAAGGAATCTGGTAAATTCGCCTATCACCTCAGGAAGCTCGTCAAACAAACCTTGATCTCCTTGAACAGAGGTGAGCGAAGGTATGCTGTTACAAGTCTCGGCAGGCTCGTCCTAAACCTCACAAGACAGATCGAAGAACAGTCAATACTAGAGTCTGGGAGACTCTATGTGAGAAGCTCTCGCCAAGCGATGGAAGAGTTCAATGCTGATAAGATACTCCAGTCGCTTGTGAATGAGGCAGAGATGCCTGTAGAACTTGCACAGAAAATTGCTAGCGAAACTGAAGCTAGAATCTACAAGTTTCAAGCAGCCTATCTGACCGCACCTTTGATACGAGAGGTGGTAAACAGCATTCTCGTAGAGCATGGCTTTGAAGAGTATAGACACAAACTCACAAGACTTGGAATGCCGGTTCACGATGTTTCAAATTTGATTTCACAGGCAGCGGATGGTGTTGGATCGGCCTCGACCGTTTTTGCTCATACGGCAAGAAAGGTTTTGTCGGAGTACTCTCTTCTCACGAAGATTCCTAGGGACGTCGCGGATGCTCACCTGTCAGGTGACATAAACCTCTCAAACTTGGGCACGTGGAGTCTCATGCCGGATACTGTGTTCTTTGATCTGAACTCACTTCAGGCTGGTTCTTTCAACCTCGGGAGCAAGCTTGTGCATTTCCCAAGGCTCGGCTCAATCAAGAATCTCGACTCCGCAATAGAATCGTTTGCCGTGATTGCAGGAATACTATCATCTGAGGCGTCTAATGAAGTGTGCTTTGACAACATAATTCCATACATCGCAAGGTTCCTAACGCCTAGATCCAAAGAAGAACAGATCAGACTTTTCTCAAATATTCTCAATACCCTTTCTCTGGCGGTCAACGACGGTACAGCACGAAGAATAACTCTTCGAATTGGAGAGCCCCAGAGAGATGAGGACATATCTACTCAGATGGAACTTCGGGATTGTGCTCTCTTCGCATACTCAAGAATTTGTTCCATTGTCCCAGTCCCTGCTGTAAGCCTGGTTCTCAACCCAGGTCGATATTTTGACACGCACTTCTCAGAAGTCGTAGCTGAGCTTGTCATGCAGGGCGCGGACATCGCACTTGAATCCGAGGGAAAGTATGCTTTCGATGGGCTACGTATTGACTCTGTTTGTACAAATAGTTCTGGAAACTCAGTCGATGGTGCGGCCATCCTCCAGAATTTGACGATAAACTTGCCGAGGCTCGCTTATGAGTCGAACCAAGACGAGACCTATTTCAGAGCAAAACTTGCTCTTGTGTTGCAAACTGCGCTCACAGCGCTTTCGAGCCGGAAAGAACAGGTGAAGGATGTGATGAAAAGAGGATTATTGCCAGGCGTTGCACAGCTTCCGACCTTCTCTTCGATAGAAGACATGCCTTTGGTGGTAAACCTTGCAGGACTGAACGATGCGATGATGACGATAGTTTCAGATCAGGAAGCTGCAAATCGCAAGAAAATAGCCCTTAAAGTTCTAGAGACTGCCGCCAAAGTGACCTCTGAGAAGGGCTCAAAGCTCGGACACAAGGCCTTTGTCTCAATGCTTGATCATCCTGGAATTGAGCGACTAGCGGAGATTGACTCGGAAAAGTATGGGAGGGCAAAGGAACATGGCCGGAACGGATATCAGGTTGGCCTTTCAATCATATACGACCACGTTAACAACGAAGAAATTCTATCGGGAATCATCGAGCTTTCAAGAGCCACGAACGGAGGTACGATCGTGAGTTTCGAACTTCCAAAAACAGGAGACGTGAATCTTAATGTCTCCGATGTAGTTGCAAGCATGATTGGTAAAATACCCTTCACCCGTCTGTCTCGTAAACCCGATATTTGCAGAAAATGCGGCTCCAAAATTTTTGATTCCACTAAATGTCCAAACTGCAAATCAACATCTTTCATTCCCATTTCTGATCTGAATTGATGGGGTCAACGCAACGAGTAACAGAACGAACTGTATAGCAATTTGATCTCTCGTTTTTCCTCATAGAAACCATTTGAGCACCAGTCCAAATTGCAGATCATATTTTCTCAGGTGGTGAAATCAAATGTACTTCGATTACATTTTGGCTCGCTCGATCTTGTGTCAAAAGAAATTAACTTATTTTTTAGAACCAAGGCTGAGTTCTTTCTATCTTCCCAGAAACTTTGCTTAACATTAAATACGAACAGTCGAACTGTAGTCAGCGAATGTGTCATGCAGTTAGAGATTGAGAAAGAGTTGAATGATTCGATCAGTGAAGCGAAATCTAACGAAGAACCGAGACAAGTTTTTAGGGTTGTGAGTCCCACATTTAGGACTCATCATAGAACAGATGAACTCATCTAACTGTATTTTCTTCTGTCCGAGATAGCAACTAGCTCGAGTACATTGAACATGTGAACTTCGAAAATTCATTTCAAAGAAAAAAGAAAGAAAAGAGAAAGATAAAATGGGGAGTATGTAGTAATGGCCGCAGATACACTTGGCAGAGAAGTACCAGATGAAGTCGAGGATCCAAGAGAAACACTAGACCAACTGCAGCAAAAGGGACCAGCACCGATCATCCTCCCAGATGAGACGCTTGAGTTCTTCGACAACGATGAGCTGCGTGCTAGGGTGTTCTATGAAAAATATGCTCTCAAGGACGAACGTGGTACGATTGTCGAACGCACACCTGTCGAGATGTGGGGAAGAATCGCAAGAGAGCTTGCATCCGTCGAATCCACGGAGGAGAAGAGAAGAGAATGGGAGAAGAAGTTCTTCTGGCTCTTGGAAAACTTTCGTTTCATTCCAGGAGGACGTATCATGTTCGGTGCGGGACAGACTCGTCGCTCCACTTTGCTAAACTGCTACTACATTCCGATCAAGGACGACTCGCTTGAGAGTATATTCGAGTTTTGCAAAGAAGCAGGCCGGACTTATTCCTTCGGCGGCGGAGTCGGAACCGATATTTCCATACTTCGGCCGAAGGGAGCGCCTGTCAACAATTCTGCTATCGTATCCACCGGTTCCGTATCATTCATGGAGCTGTTCTCCGTTACGACTGGAACCATAGGCCAAGCTGGTAGACGCGGAGCTCTTATGATTACGATTCACGTCGATCATCCAGACGTAGTCGATTTCATCGATGTCAAGAGGGATCTCACCAAAGTCACTCATGCAAATATCAGCGTCTGCTTAACTGACAAATTCATGCAGGCTGTCGAGAACGACGATCTTTTTGAGCTTTCTTTCCAAAATGAAAAGGCAAATGTTAGACGGACAATCAGGGCACAGGAACTCTGGAACAAACTGGTTCGCTCGGCTTGGGAATCGGCTGAGCCCGGGATAATATTTTGGGACAATGTCAAGAACGAATCGCCGACCGAATACAACGGGATGGAAGTGCACGGATTCAATCCCTGTTCAGAGCAGTGCCTTGAGGACTATGGCTGTTGCTGCCTTGGAAATATCAACTTGTCAGCCTTTGTTCTTGATGAATTCACCCCGATGGCAAGCGTTGATTGGTTGAATTTAGAGAAGGCGCTTCGATATGCAACGAGATTCCTAGATAACGTGCTTGACTACAACTCTGACAAGCATCCTCTTGAAGCTCAGAGAAGGGCCTCGCTTTGGTCTAGGCGTATAGGGGTCGGTTTCACAGGCCTTGCCGACATGTTCGTAAAACTCAACCTGAAGTACGATACGCAGCAGGCTATAGAATTCGTTGACAAGATGTTTGAAAGAATAAAGAACATATGCTACGATGAAAGTTGCGAAATTGCGAAGGAGAAGGGCACAGCTCCAGCCTTCATAGCGGAGAAGCATCTCGAAAGACCTTTTGTGAAACGCCTTGAGCCTCTCGTCAAAGAAAAAATAAGGAGCGTCGGCCTTAGGAATGCTTGCATCCTCACGATTCCACCGGTTGGGAGCGGCGCTATCCTCGCTGGGACCACATCCGGCATAGAGCCAATCTTTGCGCTGAGCTACATCAGGAAATCGAAATCACTCTCAGGCTCAGAATTCAAGGTTTATCATCCGCTGGTCAAGGAGTACATGAAAAGATTCGGCCTAAAGTCCGAAAGCGAGCTTCCTGACACTTTTGTCGTTGCACACAACATCAAGGCCGAATTCAGAGTCCGCATGCAAGGGACGATTCAGAAACACATAGACTCGAGCATCTCAAGCACAGTCAACTTACCGAAGGAAGCAACCATCGAAGATGTGAAGAAGATTTACGTTCAAGCATGGAAAGCAGGTTGTAAAGGGATAACCGTGTACAGAGAGGGCGCGAGGGAAGGAATCCTATTGACTGAATCTGAGGCTTCAATCCAAGGAACTGCTCGAGGAGTCTCGAAAGAACAGCGTCCTCAGAAGTTTGAGAGAGGTAGGATACTTTCAGGCCAGACAATCAAGATGAAGCTCCCACAGGGTAGTCTCTATGTCACTGCAAACAAGAATGGGAATAACATGATTCGCGAGACTTTTGTAACTCTTGGTAAGTCCGGAGGAGATGAAAAGGCAGACGCTGAGGCCATTGGGAGGCTGATAAGTCTGTATCTTCAACATGGGGGGAGCGTAGAAGATGTGATTCATACCCTGAAAGGAATCCAAGGCAGAGATGTGTCGTGGGATAGGGGGCAACAGCTACTTTCTGTACCCGACGCGGTTGCAAAAGCTCTAGAAATTCTAAGTGGGACCACCGTCAAGCTCGAACCCGAGCTTAAGCATTGCCCCGATTGCGGCGAAAGCGCGATAATTTTTGAGAATGGATGTTATAGGTGCACGAGCTGTGGATACAGCAAGTGTTCATAAAATAGGAAATAGAGCCCGAAATTATTCGTCAAGGATTCAGAATCAATGAGAGAAGAGCGGCTCTCAGTGTCCTGCCGTACTGCATCTGTTTAAAGTACCTGGCATTGAAAGTAGAATCTACATCGTGCCTTATTTCGTCTGTTCTAGGTAGCGGATGCATGATTATGGCGTCTCTTTTCATTCTTTCCACTTGCCGTGAATCTATGAAGTAAGAGCCCTTTACCTTTTCGTATTCTTGTTCATCAGGGAAACGCTCTCGTTGGATCCTTGTCATGTAGAGAACATCAAGTTCAGGAAGGACCTCCTCTATTGAGTCATGCTCTCTTATCTCGATGCTGTTAGCTCGTCCAGAAGTTCCGAAATCATGGGTGGCCTCCTTCCTAATTCGAAGCAGTGGAGGGGAGACTAGATCTATCGAAACGTTGAATTTTGAAAGGCCATAGATGAGAGAGTAAACAGTTCTTCCATATTTCAAATCTCCAACTATGCCAATTCTCAGGCCGTCGATGCGGCCTTTTTCTTTCATGATAGTGTAAAGATCAAGCATTGCCTGAGTCGGATGCTCTTCGGTACCTGTCCCTCCGCTGATGACAGGTTTTGACGAAATCTCTGCTGCGAATCGCGCCGCCCCCTCCATGGGATGCCTTAACACGATCGCGTCACAATTTGCTTCCACTACTCTTACGGTATCTGCAAAAGACTCGCCCTTCTCAAGCGAGGTTGTTCTAGTCTCGCTGAACCCAACAGATGTTCCCCCAATTGCGGCCATTGCTGACTCAAAGCTTAACCTAGTTCTAGTGCTAGGTTCGAAGAACATTATGCCGAGCGTCCGTCCTGTTCCAAGTGAGGCTCTCTCTTTGTATTCCAATCCTGCTATCTTGTCAGAATATTGGAATAGCAGATCAAGATCGCCTCGATCAAAATCCTTCATCGAAAGTACGTCTCGTGAAAAGTAAGGGTTTACCAA
Source organism: archaeon (assembly GCA_902812485.1). Lineage (GTDB taxonomy): Archaea > Thermoproteota > Nitrososphaeria > Nitrososphaerales > CADDZS01 > CADDZS01. The sequence goes on along the minus strand of CADDZS010000097.1, from coordinate 49 downwards.
GCCGCTTCTACACTCCCTCAATCAGATATTAAAGATGTTGAGTATGTTT
>CADDZS010000096.1 GCA_902812485.1 archaeon | reverse complement strand
GATTAGAAATATACAAGACAAGATAAATTGAGTATTGCAAAAGATACAGACAAGTTTTGCCTAAATGAAAAAGCTCCCATTTCATATCTCTTTACCCCCCTGCTCGCAAGCAGGGGAAAGTTTTGTGCGCTTTTCTTCCTTTCTTCTTCCTTCCGTGGAGTAGGAATAATGAGTGGTCTCCGAAGTGAGAAAAAAAGGAGAAAGGTAATAAGTTAGGAGGCGTAATAATACTCATGATTTATTTTAAAGAAGTAAAATCCTCTTTGTTCCTCTTTCGAAACGCCTTGAATGATTTCCTCTCTTTGAAAGAATTGATTTGCGTTCTCGGGTTTCGGATTGATGAGGGAAGAAAGGAAGAAGGAAAGAATACTTCAGAGGGCAATTTTGGATTTGGATGGAAAAACAAGAAAGAAGCAGAAGACAACGACCAAGACGAAGAATGAGATAAAGCCGAAGACTCCAGCTGGCGAAGAAGCTAAGACAAGAGAAACTCAAGTCGAGAAAGAGCAAAAGAAGAAAGTAGAGGGGAGTAGCAGCAAGAATATGCCAAATCACATCGGTTCAAGACAGCTTTACCCGATAAAGGGCGGATACTATGTTCCTGCGGAGACGCTTGTTCTGCTCCAGGATTTTGAAGAGCAGTATTGGCCCGAAATTGTCTCAATAGTTGCGTCGTATACTCAGGGATATAGCTCGAAGGTTTCGCTTTCAAAGGAGGAAGCTGCGACTTTACTTGCAAAGTTTCCAAAGAAGGAGAAGACTGAGCTTCAGATAGACGAGAGAATGCAGAAGATACTGCTCGCTCTAGTCGAGAGATCTCCTAGGAGGATCTGGGAGGTAGCTGAAATCGTTGAGCCTCCGCTTCAAAAGGGGAGAAGGATCATCCCGAGCCCACAGCTTAGGGCAGCGATTAAGAAGATGAATGGCTCGCTCGTGATGAGCACGAAAAGCGAGGTAGAACTGACTGAGGCGGGTTTCAAGGCGATTTCGAAGATCGTGGGACCCGAGAGGATCGCGGAAGCTCAGCGATGCGGCGCTGAGGCAAAGGCCGCTCGGGAGCAGGATTTGCAGCAACGCAGAGAGCAACATTTCGCAAGGGGAATGCTCTAGACTCGTTTTCTCCTCATCAAAAACTTAGGGCAAGATAGATGGTTTGCTCGGGAGTCTAAAAACTTCTGCTTTTGTCTATTATTTTGTTTTCCTTTTTGATCAATCTTTCGATTTGCTTGAGCTCGTTCAGGCTTTTTGAAGCACGCCCAAAATTCGCTACTGCGACGTGTTCCCTGTCGAGAGTCAAGAATGTGACTAGGGAGTTTTCGTGCCTTAGGGCGATCCATCTAGTTCTTCCGAGGTCTCTTTCGAGCCTATTGGCAAGACCAGTGAATATTGGGGCGATTTGATAGCTTAAAATCTTGTAGTTTTCTCCCGATATGCTTGTGTTGCCTTGCGAAGCGGCAAGATAGTGTGATGAAGGAGAAGAAGGCATTCTCCGAAATACATCGGCAACTATCCTGCTCTGCCTCATAGGCCAATTTATCTTGAGAATTGTGACTCTTGATGCAGCCTTGAGAAGATCGAGAATCCTTCTTGCGAAGGTTTTTCCGTAAATTGTTCGAATTTGCTTCGTTCTTCTCATTCCCATTTTCTTTGATCGTGCGGGGATTTTTCCTCTTCTGCCTCTCTTCTTACTTTGTCTGAGCCTCATCCTACCATTGATCAATGTTCTCCTCTTCACCCCTTCTCTAAAGACCTGTTATTCCATTTCGAAAAGAGCAAAACTTTCAGAGCCGGCAACAGATCTGGATCTCTTTATGATCAGAAGAGTGATTATTTTCTCTTGTGTAGGTACTTTCACTTCAAGAAACCACAACGCGCTTCTTCGCCCCCCTTCCCTTGAAGTTTCCGAATTTTTCGGGTAAGCTGCTTGTCGATTCATTCCGCTTTGAAGGGCAGTGCATTCATATACACAGCTATGCCGGTACTTTCTTGGTAGAAGAAGAATATGAAGGATGGAGGATTTCTCCCTAGGTAAAGAGATTAGTCAATTGTTTCTAAGAAATTTGGAGCGAAGAGACGGGGCTAAAGGGTATATGTTTGTAGCTCTTTACCGTCTCTTGGAAAAGGGAGGATGTTGAGGAAAAAAATGGAGTTTTACTTGCGATTTCCTTTAGAAGAGTTGTCTTGGTGACTTGCATAATTGGGGAATAAACAAGGTGAAGTAGAAAATTGTTGAAGCGCGCTATCCTAGTTACCTATCCTGAGGATTTCACAAAGAGGGAAGCTCTCGGCCTTGCAGAAGCCGCAGGCTACTCCGTGGCAAAGGTGGTTACTCAGAAGACTCTCAGGAGATCCGAGTACGGAGTCGGATCTGGGAAGGCTCAAGAAATTGCTAGGATAGCCGAAGAGGAAAAGACAGATTCGGTAATAGTCGATGAGAGACTATCTTCCTCGCAGGCACACAACCTCGCGAAACTCACCCACCAGAACGTGATAGATCGAGAGAGGCTCATTTTGGACATATTCTACTCGCGAGCAAGCACAGCAGAGGCAAAGCTACAAGTGCAGCTAGCTGAGCTAAAGTATGAGATTCCTAGGGCAAGAGAAGCTGTCAGACTGTCTCTCAAGGGAGAGCAGGCTGGCTTCATGGGGATGGGAGAGTATGCAGTCGATGTCCAGTTTAGAGCTCTCAAGAAGAGGATGACGATGCTCCAGAAGAAGCTCGAGCAGGCTCGGAGGAGAAGAGAACTTTTCAGAGAGTCTCGTCTCAGGCTGGAGCTTCCTTTCATCTCTCTCGCAGGATACACGAGTAGCGGGAAGACGACACTCTTCAACCGCTTCGTCTCAGAGAGAAAGGAGGAATCCCCAAAGCTCTTCACAACACTCACGACAACCACGAGATCTTTCGAACCGCTTACGGGGCGCAAGGCTCTCCTCTCAGACACTGTCGGATTCATCAGCAGACTCCCGGCTTACATGATCGAGGCCTTCAAGTCTACTCTGGAAGAGCTGGAGCATGCTGATCTGATACTCCTTATGCTTGACGTGAGTGAGCCTCTTGACGAGATAAATACGAAATACGAAAGCTGTATCTCGACTCTCGAGCAGCTTCATATTAATCCGGCGAAGATTATCGTTGTCCTGAACAAGCTTGACATTGCGTCTGCCGAGAATCTTCTCGAGACAAGGAAGAGGATAGTCAAGGATCTGCCGTCGATCGGAGTTTCTGCGAGGACTGGAGAAGGGATGGAACGGCTTCGATCACTCATCGCAAACAGGGTATTCCCCGACCTCACACCGGTCGAGGAGGGAGGAGAGTTGAAACAGCCTTCTCTTGAGCAGCGAATGGAAATTGAAGAAACTACAAGGACAGAAATCGTCAAGAGCTTGGATATTGGGCATCCGCTGACTAGCAAGAAGACGACAACAAATGACTGAGTATTATTTAATCATGTAAATCTCTGCGACGGCGGGGGAAAGAGAAGTTGAAACTTCTCTTTCATCATCTTCTTCTTAGTTAGTGACTCTTTGATCTTTTCACGCAAACTTTTCACTAGAGGCGGTGCACTCTCTCTCGCTTAGCTAGTCGCAAAGAGTCAAAGCGCAAAGATATCAAACATAGAGAAAAAGTTCCAACCCACTTACGAAATTACCCCAAGCCCGAGAAGAATTCCGGATAGTGCAAAGTAAGAACCAAAAGATAGAAGCACTACTCCTGCAATCAAGTCGAGCATCCATCGTGGGACTCTCATAAGGTATTCGTACGATATCGCGGATATCACAACAAGAACCGCGATGCTGATTAATGCCCCAATTATGGCGACGGTGACATTGAAAGCGCTTGCTGCTGCTACAACTAGGCTCGCCTCAAACCCTTCAGTGAGTGTTATTGAAAACACAGGCAGGGAGTTCGAGATGGAAAATGGGATCTGTTGCGTTGCGATAGGAATGGTTGTGCTCGAACCACTCGAAGTAGAAGAGGAGTGAGAAGCTGGATCAGCTCCACTCGAGAATCCGCTCCGCTTGAGGTCCTCCTCAACCACTTCCATGCTCCACTTCGCCATCTTTTCCCTGAAAGATTTGCCACCAAAGTAATACTTTACAAAACCTCTCAGAAACCTATATGAAAAATAAAGGATTATCGTACCTGTCCCAATGTCGATTGCAACCTCGCCGAAATTCCTCAATCCACCAATAGAACCTATCCCGATGACATAGTGAAAGGCCTGACTTACCACCAAGAAAACTACAACAGAGCTAACAGTCCCCAAGAGGACTCCAAGAAGAACGTTTTTCTTTCCAATCTGCTTTACTGTGGCGAGCGAAAGAATTGCGACTTCGCTACCCTCGATGAGTATAGCCTTGAAGGCGATCAAAAAGGAAGCAATAACTGCGACGGAGAGCAACTTGTTTCGAAACACTACTTGCAATAGGAGGCTCTAGATTCCATCTGAATTATGTCTTGCGCTGACTTTTCCCTTTGGCTAAAGAAAAGATGAGAAGGGCAATACACCTTCCTTCCCTTCGCCTGAATTGAAAAATGAGGTTTACAATGAAAAGAAGGAGGAGCAGAAGTTCAGTTTTATATCAAAGGACTAGTAAAGGAGAAAAACAATAACCGAAAAGTTGCACTCGCGGGGCGAAGAGGAAATTCATGAGAGCTTTGTCAAGAGAAGATAAAATTCGCCTCTATCGATTCACGAAAACTGTGACCTTTGTTCTGGGAACAGGTCTCCTGATTTATGGCTCTTGGCTCCTTGTAAGCCAGCGAATTTCTGAACCCGAGAGATTGTCTTCATGGTTTGGCATATTCCCAATATATGTGGGCGCAATGCTGGTACTAGTTGGAGCAGCGATGAAGGAAGATTGGTTTACGAATGCAAGAAAATATTGGTAGGAAGAAGATAATGATGTAAGTGCGAAATTTCAAGTCCCCCCATCATCTTCTCTTGAATCTTCAATAAATTTCAAAACAGCTTAACTTAAACAACTAGTCTGTGTTCAATTGGTTCAATAGAGTAGTAATGCGAATTTGAAAAAATTTGACGTCATAGTAGTTGGCTGCGGCGCAATGGGAAGCTCGGCCTCTTATCATCTTGCAAGGAAGGGCTTCAAAGTACTCTGCCTTGAAAAATTTTCACTCAATCATCCTTACGGCTCATCACACGGCAAGAGCAGGATAATAAGAACCGCGTACGCGGAACATCCAAAGTACGTCCCGCTCGTCCAAAGAGCTTTCGAGCTCTGGCTCGAACTCCAAAGGGATTCGAATTTGAAGATTCTCACAATGACTGGCGCACTATTCGTTGGTTCGCCTGAGAGTCCCCTAATCTCCGGGGCAAAAAGGAGTGCTCGGTGGCACAGTCTTCAACACGAGGTTTTGACTCCCACCGACATCCAAGCGAGATTCCCCCTATTTCATCCAGATCCAGATCAGATTGGGATATTCGACCCCTCTGCTGGAATGCTCTACCCCGAGAACTGCATTGCTGCCAACGTAGATCTTGCCCTGCAAAGTGGTGCAAAGTTCAAGCTACTCGAGCCGCTCTCAGAGTGGAATGTCTCAAACCAAGATTCCTCTAATCCTGAAGGAAAAGTCAGGGTGAGGACAAAGAAGGGCGAGTACGAGAGCGACAAGCTTGTTTTTGCAAGTGGGTCCTGGCTTCCGCATCTTGTCAAGGAGCTTAATCTCCCGCTTCAGTGTGAAAGGCAGGTACTGCTCTGGTTCAGGCCGATCAAGGATCCTCAAAAGTTTCGACCGGAGAGGATGCCAATCTTCAGCTGGTGGGAGAAGAGTGGAGCAAACTTCTACGGGCTCCCTGACGTGGGCGACGGAGTGAAAGTAGTTGGTCATCATGGAGGAGAGATTACTGATCCGGAAAGGATCAGACGGGAGGTAACAGAGGAAGACATTCGTCCAGTAAGAGAATTCTTGAGCCGCCGTGTGCCTTATGCGAATGGAGAAATCATTTCGTCCCAGACTTGCATGTACACCAACACGCCAGACTCTCACTTCCTGATTGATTTTCACCCAAGGCACAAAAACGTACTTTTGGTAAGTCCATGCTCTGGTCACGGTTTCAAATTCTCGAGCGTGGTAGGGGAAATTGTTTCCGATCTTCTTTCACAGGGAAAGACTAGGCACGACATCTCGCTATTCAAAATAGATAGATTGATCTCTCCGAACACGAATCAAAATCAGTGAAAGGAGAAGGGGAAAGAGTAAGAATTCGCTTCATTCTTGCTAAATGCAAGGAGAAGGGATTTTGCCAATTCTCTTCGAAGGTAAAGATCTTGTTGGACGAGGAAAAAGGGCTTTTCCCTTGCCAAATCAAGTTGTGAATTCGATTGTGTTGAATAGCGGAGTTGAGGATGCGCCGGTCCAAATCGGGTCTATCATGAGACTCCTTACGAGCTCCTTATTCCATACGAGAGAGCCTCCAAAGGCTTCAGTGAGCCTAGAAACTCCGATCCAAGCGTAGGGTGCATCAGAGAAGATTTTCGCTTGAGCCGGAGCACAGACGGATCTGATAAGAGTGGAATTCGCGCTTCGGGTGAAGGCATCGACACAGTTTTGCACTTCTGGATTGTAATACACTGCCCAGTTGCCCCACTGAGACGAGTTGCTGACAAGAGCAATCCAAGGCTCAGCAGGGGTGAGTGAATATGGGAGCCAACTGAGCCCGCCGTTTAGAAAGGAGAGCTGCCCCAATTGAGAGTCGTGGGCAAGGTTCGTGGTGTAGCTCCCATATGGAGAGTAGTAATCAGAAGGATCTAGACTTTGGATTGCAACCGTGATGCCAATCTGCTTAAGATCAGACTGTATCGCCATAGCTGCTTCCGAACAGACTGCGCATCCAGAGATTGTCCGCAGAAGAAAGGTGGGCATGCTCGCAATTTTGGCTTCTGCGAGATCCTGCTTTGCAAGAGTTAGGTTGAACGAGTATTGCCCAAAGTTTCCGATGTCATAATAATCCTTCCAGATTGGATACTCTGGGCCCACTAGAGGCGCGAGTTGACCATAGTAGATGCTTGAATTCAAGGCGCTATAGTTTATCGCGTGGACTATTGCTTGCCTTACAAAAGTGTTGTTAGTTGGATAGAGATTCGTGTTAATCGAAAGCGCGGTGATTTCTCCTGCCCAGGGAGGCATTTTGAAATAAGAGAAGGTTTGAGGACTTGCCTCGATTGCCCCGAAATTCGAAGCTGCAACTTCTGATATCTGCACCATACCGCTTGTTAGATCAGAAAAACGCGCTCCATCATCGCTTTTTGCATAGATCACGACCGAATTTGCTTTTCCTGGATCGAGCACTGGTTGGAGCTCGAGCTCGCTCGAAGTAAGATTAGATCCCCAATAAGATGGATTCTTTACAAATTCAACATATTCGCTTGGGACAACTTGCGAGACAACATATGGGCCAGTTCCCGGAATCGGGTGAAGGTTGAAGTAGAGATTGATCGAATTCGGGGTTCCAAATCCTCCATTGTCCAAGACAAACTGCGAATCAAATACTAGTCCGCAGTAAGAGACTAGGATACCAAGAAAGTAGTCAACAGGTGAAGACAAGCGGAAGATCAGCTGATATGGGGAGGGAGCGTAAATCGGCCAGGAAGCGTTCGACATTAGAGCAAGAGCCTTTCCCTCTGGGTTCACAACTCCGCCGCTTGAGTTTATGAGCGAAATGGTGGCTGCTCCGAAGGAAACATTTGACATGTCGAATATCTTGTACGATTCAAACCAGGATGAGCTGTTTCCAGAGAGGTAGTAAAAGCCGTACATCTCAAGCCAGACCTGATAGGCGTTGAAGGGGTCGCCGTTCGAGAATTTCACTCCTTGCCTTAGGTTGAAAGTATACTTCATTCCATCAGGCGAGACGGTCCAGTTTGTCGCAAGCCCGGGCAAGTACTCGATCTGTCCGACGCTATACTCTGCGCTCTCGTTCACGCTCACCAAGGGCTGGTAAACATTGTACGCGAGCCAGTTGGGCCATGGAAGGCCGCTTCCAGCGAAGAGCTGATTCAGATCGTCGAGCGGCCAAACCCAGTCATCTATCGAAAGAGAAGCCTGAGAAGGAGATTTCTCCTTTGGATTTGTTGAAACAAATAGAGGTGATGATTCTGCGACATTTGCGATCATGATGATAGAGACTATTACTGCGATTGCTATCAAAAGTGCCGCTCCCCTGCCAATTGCGGCAGTGCGCGTTGAGCTTTGCCTAGATCGCAACTTGAGTTATCTGGGGCATTTGCGATGAGCCGCATATAAAAACGAGAACACAACAAGGATGCGCCTTGCATCTGAGCCATTAAGGCACTCTTTATTCTCGCTCATCCTAATATCTTAGAAATCAAAAGTCCTGCACGCAAGACTCCTTCGTCTTCTCCGAAATTGCCGACTATCTGGATGCCTACGGGGAGCGAACCGCGAACCAAGGAGGAT
>CADDZS010000095.1 GCA_902812485.1 archaeon | reverse complement strand
GGGACTGAAAGCATCATAAATGAGATTGCTCTCCATATTTAGTAAAGTGAAGAGATCAGGCTCTTGATGACGATACTCAAAAATAGACTTCACGATGCTAATCATAACCAAAATAAGCGACATCAAAAGAATCCGAACCGCAAAGAAGAGATCTCGACCTTCGCCCAGTGAAAATAGCGGTTAACAAACAAACAAAATCAAGCGCTCTTCATGGATGAGGATGCCCTGAGTACGACCTTTTGGTACATTCTGTGATGAAAAAGAGCTTGCACTAGCGCAAAAACAAGCTCGAAAAGATGAGCGCGAGAACCAGAAAACATCCAATTATTATCCAAATTCTTCGCGGCACTTCATCCAGTTTGTCAACACGATATATGTAAGACATCATTGCGAACGAAATCAGATCGACCGCAAGAAAAAGTGCAAATATCGCTTCGCTGATTTGGTTCAGAGCATCCAGCGTCCACATGAAAACAATACACGTGACCTGAAGAGAAAGGAGAAGAGTGACTATCCTCTTTGTCTGATATAGCATCATTGCTGTTTTCCGACCTTCTCGTCTCTCCACCCTATCTCAAACATTCTAACTCTTCTTTTGATAGTTCCCATTCTCAGATCGGAGCGATAAATGAAATATGTCGTGGCTAGAACACATATTGCAAGTGTCGTGAAAGAGAACACGAAGTATACCAAGCTTGATAGATTTGGCCCATTGATGATCAGCCGAACGCCCCAATCTAGCGATGCCCCTATCGTCAAAGCCCCGAATCCCGTGAGAGCGGTGAACATGATCCCATTCCAAATCTCTACTCTTCTGATTTTCGAAACATTCACCGTAGGTAATTTTGATCTTGCTTTAGAGTTGATGAGCTTGAAAAGGCCAAGCGAGGTGAAAGATACAATCAATGCTACTCCTCCTAGCACGAGCGCAGCTTGTTCGACAGGGATAATCTGGCCAGGAGTAACAAGCCCCCAATACGCTAGCGCCACGAGTTCTGCAATGAAAATTGCTCCAAGAGTTACAAATTTTGGTCTCTGCGACACTCTTTTTCTGGGCCCCCTGTCAATGAATGGAAGCAAGATGAGTACGATGAATATCAAAGTGACAAGAGAGAGTGCCACTGGTAGGCCCGCACCTTCAAATACGGAAATCTTGAGAACCTGATAGATCCATAGAAAATACCAGTCAGGTTGTGGTGTCGTTTGCGCGGCAAGCTGAGGCGTATACTGAGGAGGAAGGTTGAGAGGAAAAGCCGCTGATATCAACAACATACCAGAGCCAAAGATTGCCGCAAGTTCTAGGAGGTAGAGCGAAACATCGGGGAAAATCGGCAATGTTCTTTTCTGTTTCGGCGCAAGTTCACCTCCAGTGACAGGTTCTGATATGCCATGAGCTTCAAGCATGTACATTTTGACTGCGAGCAAAATGAGTAATATTGCAGGGAGCACGACAACGTGCAAGTCATAAAATCTCAAAAGCTCTGTCGCATCTCCGCCGGCACCGACAATCAGGAAATTAAGGAGATTAGAAACTGGACCTGGGAGCGCGCTGATCATCCCTATTCCAACGTCCGTTGCTGATTTCGAAACAACCGTCCATGGAAGAAGGTATCCCGTAAACCCAAATCCCAGTGTTACAAATCCCATAACCATGCCAGTAATCCACATCGCTTCCCGTGGTTTTTTGTGCACGGAAACAAAGTAACCTCTCATCATGTGCATGAAGGCAAGCATAATCATTGCATATGCGGTGTATAGATGAACCGTTTCGAGGAATCGTCCATAGGGTACACTTTGGAAGATATACTCCGTCGAAAGATACGCATCAGTCGGACTGGGAACATAGTATAGCATCATTATCATCCCCGTTATTCCCTGAATTACGAATGCAACAACAGTCAGCGCACCGAGCCAGTAAAACGGATTGATTGCGTACTGGGGTGCAGGCCGTAGCAATGGATAAGAGAGGCCTAACCTAGAATCAAACCAACTTACTAATCTAGTGAGCCTACTACTGTTAGCAGTGTTTTTCTCTTTCTTCCCAGAGGTTCCTTGTTCCGACTCATTCCCTTGCTCTGCCAAAGGGACACCTTATACCAAGTTTCCGCCCTGAAGATCTGAGTTCACATCGCTTGATCCAGTATTATGACCAAAAATTGCAGGCGGAGTCATGCCAATTGCATATATGTCTCCAGTAGAATCTACCTCTAGAATCACTTGGGGTATTGGTCTAGGTGAAGGACCCCCGACAACCTTTCCTCCATTAGCGAAATCATAAATGCTCCCGTGGCAGCAACAATATCCTTCTGGCCCGGGTGCTTTGTATGATGTATTGCAATCTGGAGATGAGCCTGGTGACTCGTACGCATACAAGCAACCTAGATGCTGACAGATCTGACTAAAGGCAACGATGTCATTATCTGGTCCAACCCCTCCCTCCGCCTTCTGCCCTATTTTTACCAAAATATTTGGTTCGTTATCTAGCGGATAGTTGAAAATCACAGGCTGGTTGACACTCAATGCGCTGACGTTTGCTATTTTTACTCGTGGGAAGGCTGTCGCCATGGACGTGGATCCCACGCTACCAACCCGTTGTGTTATAGATTTTGTTAGAGCGGCAATGCCACCTATCACAAAAAGTGCAGAAAGTGTTACGGCAACTTTCAGAAAATTCCTCCTTGACTCATCACCCCTGTGATCACTCTTTTCCTCTGGCAAAGAAGATGATGAGCTTGGTGGTCCCTCTGTCTTCACTAGATCATCAGTCATCTTTTCATTCCTCCCTTGTCAGATCGCTTTTCCGAATTCGAAGACGATTTCAATACCGTTCCAATCACTAAACCAACTATCACCGAAGCGACGGCGACTGCTGACGCAAGAGATATTGGAACACCACTCGATGGTGAAGAAGCTGTAATAGCCTTCGAAGGAGCAATATGAGAAGACACTGTCAGATTGTACCAAAGCGAAACTGATTTGAACTCAGCCGATTCCCCGAGCTTTCCTTGCCACACGGCCATAGCAATGAAATACGAAGAGCCAGTCGCAAGCTGAACTCGGTAGCTGGAAGCTTGAGAAGTTGTGAAGCTGCGTACCATTTCAACTGTCCAGGTCTTGTTAGAGTAAGAGTAGTAGCTACCTACATGGATTATGAAGGGATCCGCATAAGGGTCCAGATTAGGTGATCCGCTACCAAAGCTACCCGCAATAACGAAAAACCCAGTCGTATTAGTATAATCATCCTCTGCAAACGAAAGATTATCTGGAGGATAAATTGGAGCTCCAGTGGGATTAGTATATCCGCCTGGAAAGCCTGTGTCATTGGGGTTGTTATCTGTAGGATTCGACTGCCAGTGCCAGATCTCTGCAGCTCCTCCCGTTATCGCGCCATTGGTTCCGAGCATCATTCTTGGCGACTCTTGTCTCTCTGATTGATTAGCTATAAACCAGAGAACGGCGACTCGATCAGGATAGTAATATGTTGAGTTGTAGAAAAGCTGAGTGACATTAGCTGTGGCTTCAGGAGTGAGTGGAACGAGTGATCCGTTTGGCGCTCTATACATTTCCGGATCAGCTAGAAATGAAGGCCCTGCGCTGTCGTTCCATCTAAAAAGCATGTAAATGTCAAAGCCATTGTTGGCAGATTTCACGAGGAGATTGGAAGTATGCCCTCCGCCTGGTGAGACGGTAGCAGCTAGAGGGACAACAGTCCAGTTTATAGACTGCCAAAAAGATTCGCTTCCAGGGGCTGTGTAATTCGGAGCTCCGTTCACTCTGTAAGATATGATGTTAGGAAATGTTGACTGAGAGCTGACGTCCACTGTTTGGAAAAGGCTGAACTGGTTGGGCGCAGAGAAAGCAAAGAGCAAACCGACTAACAACGAGGCAGCAATTCTTAGTAGGGTTCTTTTTGTGGATCGCTGCAAAATGAATACTGATGGATTAAGCATAGTGCTTGTATTAGTTCTTTTTTTCTAATTTTATAAGCTGAAGGACGATTCTCAGAGTTGATAATTGTAAGTTGGCAGGAAAAGGTTGAGGATAACGAAAAGGCCAGGAAAAACAAAAGATATTCTGACTGCTAATTCACACTTTAGAATCCCTAGCGGCATTCTAAAACCTATTTTGTCTAGACCGAGTAAGTCGGAGAAGTTCTTTGTACCCCTTGAAAATACCCCCTACTCCGATCACACCTACGGTTCCCAAAACAAGCATTGTCGAAATGCCTAAGGAATCTAAATTCGGAACTTGGTAGCCTGTAGAAATAGCAAAGCTATTGAGAAATGGAAAGCAATTATCAGTCCGCCGATTATTGAGAACATCACACCACCATAGTAGAGGGTACGGCCCGCCGTACTTCTTCCCAAATATTTCACTTCGTCTTCAGTAAGTTTCTTGGCATGAGCGAGCCTTGCAAATACCGCGCCGAAGGTAATTTGCATGACCATTGTTCCCAATCCGAACAGTATTCCAACTAAGGGAGCAAAAAGCAGTGAATGTACTTGCGGTGCCAAAATGAAAGTGATTATGCTTGCGTATGCACCGAATCCAAACCCGGCGATTAATCCATGAACCATTGCCATGCCCAACGAGACATCGCTCAGTGTCTCGTATAGTGAAACTCTCTCAGCTTTTGCCGTATGGTGCTTCTTGCAAAAAAGGCAGTCAAACGGGACATGAAAGTAACTTCGCTTAAGAATGTAAGAACCAGCAACGAACATGGCCACTCCGACTATGATGTAAACTGGGCCGTTCAAATTAAATTCGGAGTAAAATGCAGCGAGTCCAAGAAAACCGAGGGTAGTTAGCAGCGCTCGTTGGACCATGAATCCAAGCGAAAAAACGAATCCAGCCTTCATGCCTCCCTTCGTGCTGTAGCTAGCAACAGCGTAGCTAAAAGTAATGGGCCAGGTGTGTTCATCGGGAGTTGCCCTCTGTAACAAACCAAGAATAAATGCAACAGACAGTATGGTAAGCAGAGTCAGTCCTGCTGGAGGATTGAGAAGCAAATTCGGATCGAGAATGAAAATGTCCCATCATCTCACTGTTCTATGAATCTCTTTTGTTTGTCTCGATCTCTGAAGGTTTGAATCTACTACCGTTATACAATGGTAGCTTTACATGTTTCCCAAAATCTGCTACGTTTGCGAGGGATGAATTCAAGATATGCAGATCACTATCAAAGGAGTTCGCATCTGGGAGAGGGGACAAGGATTGCACTGTTTTGATCTCATTCTAGCTGGTAATTATTGGCAAGAAACGATACGAGCTCTAGGATTTGAAGACATGCGGAGTTTCAGGGAGTACGAATATTCGGTGTTTCGCAAGGACCGCTTTCTGTTTATATTAACAGCAGTACATAGATGTCAGATCGTGAATAGGAGAGATACTTGCAGTGAGTCAAGTTCTCAATAATGTGAACGTCGAGGCGGTTAAGGCAACCATTGCTAGATTGAAGAACGACAGCAGTTCACGCAAGACGAAACAGGTTCTGAGCGGCGAGTGGAACATTGATTCTTCAAAGCCTCAGTTTGTTGCGTGGCTCAAAACAGAAAGGGAGCCGATGATAAAAGTAGAGTCAGATCAGTCAATAGCTCAGGGTGGAAAAGGCCTTACGCCTAATCCTATACATTATTGCCTATATGGGATAGCATCTTGTTTTGCTGCCACGCTCGCGACAATAGCAGCTCTTGAGCAGATAACAATCAAAAAGCTGAAAGTAGACGTGTCAGCTGATATAAACAGCTCACGTATTTTTGGGCTTTCCGAAGAACCGATAATCGAAAGAGTTTCCCTCTTAATTGACCTTGAGCTTGAAAACGGTGGTCAAGAGCAAGCTCGAAGATTGATTGACCTCGCGGAAGCACGATGCCCTGCTGCTTACACACTAACTCACGGAACAAAACTCGAAGTTTGGCTGTCTCAACATTGAGAAGAGAATGATATTCTTTTTTCTCAGTATTTGATGCACAAGCAGTAAACTTGAGAAGCTGAATAATGAGATAATTCGTCAAAATATGATACCGAGTCTTAACTTCCCACCAGCGGGAAACATGCTTCTCCCGTTTTCATTTCATTTTGCTTTGGATAATTCCCTTTCTTTGATTAGTTGTTCTAGTCTTCTAGAGTTAAAGACAGGGTAAAATTTGACTCGCCTTTGTAATCCGATATAGTATCCTATTGCGAAACATGTCGACAAGCCATTCCATTGTATATGTTCAATTTATGCGAAATTCAACTGGAAGAGCGATAGCCGTTGTCCGACGGCTGAACATGTATATCAAGCCTAGGCAAATCTGGGATTGTTATTAGGAAACAAAAAGTGAGCCATAATGAAAAACTATTACATCGTAAGACATCAATGGGAGAACGAATCCAAATCTGATAAAGTCCACTTATTTATTTCAAAAATGATACGCGAAGAAAATGCTGGCTTATTTCCATTTGGATACAGGTTGTTGGGCGTGATTGTTTCGAAAAAGAAATTGCGAGCATATTGTTTGTGGGAAGCTGACACGAAAATTGAACTTGAACGGTTCATTGAGAGCCAAGGCCCTGTTTCCAGTCTCTCAATTAAGGAGTTTGATGGAAAATTCAGTACTGATGAACCGAAAACCGATTTGATAAGGTTGCTGTAGTCCCAATAACAACAATTACATCTTAAAGATGTCTTCGTTTCGAGATATTTTTATTGGCTATTTATCTGAATGCCTGAGGAAGCAAACTCCTCGGACTCCATCGGTCTCAGCTCAATTTAAGTGCGATCAAATCGCATCCGATGCTCTTGCAACATAAGTGACAATAGGATGATCTACTTTGGGACCGGGCCTAGAGGAGGCCAGTCAAAATCCTTTGTCTTGTCTTCATTCCGCATTTGTCTTAAGACCCCTCTAGAAACACTTCGAGCTATCTTTCTCATAAGGTCATAGCTACATTCGCAGAGATCACTTTGCTTGTCACGCCTCATTTACTAGTGTCGATCAGAATTTTCCTTGAGCGAACTGTAGTTCTGTAGATCAACTTTTGCCTCTACCGTCAACCCGCTTCTGACTGCACCAGTGACAACGCAATAGTTTTCAAAAATTTCCAAGCATCTTCTGACCTTTGTTTGGTCTGGATTTCCTTCGAGCTCTGGATATATCGAAACATTCACTCTGATCACTCGCCAATAACCTTCCTTGTTCCTTGCAAGCAGGGGTTCAGCTTCCGTTTTCATGCTCTTCACGATAATCCCTGATTTAGTGAGACAAAAAATCAGGCTAGCACTCAAACAATTTGCAATCGATGCCGCTAGAACTCTCGACGCATTGGGCCCTCGCATTTCCCCCAAGGGCGGAGGCTCATCCATCATCAACGTGGTGTTTATCGCGTCAGGAAAAGTGACTTTGAATCTATAACCTCGCTCAAGCTCGAGAATTACCTTATTTTTATTGCTGGCCACTGTCTGCGACGACAATCTCTATCATTCAACCTCTGGTATCAGTTCTTCATCCTTTTTCACTGAACCCAGTGTAAATTGTCTTTCTTTTCTTTCACCGATTTCTTTTCGAACCACCGGATGAGGCAACATGGGCGAATCACTCCTTAGTAGGAAATAACTTCCACGTTAATATTTGACTCGATAAAGAACTCCCTTAAGCCTTAATCACGACACCGATAATCACGCATCATTCACATGCCAACTTTTTCGAGTCTTTTGAGGAAAAAATCGTCGCACATGGGTTTTTTGAATCACCCTCAGATTAGCGAAAATAACCTGGATGGTCAGACTTATGTAAACCCGTAGCCAACAACGAAAGGCTCATTTTTTGAAGACACATCGGAGAAACTACCATGATTTATCAGCATCAGCTATTTTACCTGAGAGGGTCATTGCCCGAAATCCATCTTGCCAACATCTACATTCCCGAGCGAGAGAGCTTCTTCAACCTTTGAAAGGAAAATGGATTCTGGTAATGCTCCTTGAAATTCAACAACGTCATTAATGACGATCTTCGGAACCGCCATGACGGAATACTTTTTGGATAGTTCCGGGAACTCTAGTGCCTCTATCATTTCCGCATCCACCATCTTAGGATTAGCGATCGACAGCTGATGTGCGACCCTAACAGCTCTAGGACAGTACGGGCAAGTGGGAGTGACAAAGACCTGAATGTGAGCCCCAGTAACTATTTTTTCAATTTTCTCTGTTGCATAATCGCTCAAAGTGGAGGGATGTCGATTAGCTATATCGATTACATCCTCAACTAGAGCAGTGAATTCATGGCCGCGAGGAAAACCATAGAATTTTACTGCTGGGTCTTTGGAAGGTGAATAACTATTGGTCGTTGTTATCACTGTCGCAGGAGCTCTCCTTACCGCATATCTTTTGCTTAGTTCCTTTGACTCTTCAAAGGTCACGTTTTTTTACAGCGATTTTCCCGTTTGACAGATCCATGATTTCCATCGTAAGTTGCTTTAAATGTGCACAGTATTCACATGCGTCTTCGAGCGCAGGAATAAAATTGATCAATTGAATATTGCCCGGCACGCCAACGAGCCTCTCTCCGAATATGGATGAGACCTGTTGCCGAACTTTATGACTTAGAAGCGGTTGCAAAGTACAATTTTCCCCTTTTTTCCTCAAGTGACCAGACGAAGAAAGAAGAGAGAAGAGATTCTGTTGCGGGCACTCGCTCCGCCTTCTAGAAAACCTTGCTTACCCCGAACAAGATTTGATATTCCATTATGCTATACTTAGTTGGAAG
>CADDZS010000094.1 GCA_902812485.1 archaeon | reverse complement strand
CTAGATCTCAGATCTGGCTTGCTCCGTTGGCCTTCTCAGAGCACTCCTGAGAGTGGAGTAGCTCCCAATCTAAACTGCAAGCCGGCTCCATGCGCGCTGCCGAATGTGCAAGCATCTGAAGGAGGACAGCCGGTCAACGAAGATCCAATTGCAGTCGATTCAAACAACACAAAGCATCTCTTAACAGGTGGAAATGACTACAACTGCAGAGCGAGCCTTCAAGGTTTCTACACGTCTAGCGACGGCGGAAAGAAGTGGTCTCATACATGCATGAGTACTATCTCCGGATGCTCTGGCGCAGGAGATCCAGGCGTGGGATACAATCTGACAGGTGCGGCGTACATAACCGGGATCGACATCTGCTCTAACGGTTGGCACATAATTTTCGAGAAATCTACAAACAACGGATTGACCTGGAGCTCGCCAGCGATTGCAGTAAACCCAATCTTCTCGGGTGGACTGACTGACAAGGATTGGCTCCAAATCGACGACAGCCCTACAAGCCCGTTCGCAAACAGCCTGTACATCTCGGTGACGCAGTTCGATTCGAGCTCAAACAGCGAGATATCGGTAACTTACTCACACAACAACGGCGCAACTTGGACGACTGTGGGAGTAGATACTAAGCAGATATATCCAAACGTGGATCAGTTCAGTGATCTTGCGGTCGCAAAGGATGGCACTGTCTACGTCTCGTGGATGCGTTGTACCGCTAACGGCCCCGCGGGCGATTGCGGTGGAACAACGGCTTCGCTCATGGTGTCCAAGTCGACTGACGGCGGAAAGACGTGGAGTTCGCCTGTAACCATAGCGAAGGTCAACCTTGCCCCTGATGCATGCAGCTGCGCTTTCTACGGCTCTCTTCCGAACACGAGCGAACGCGTCAGTGAGATCCCTGCAATCGACGTTGATAGAAGCTCAGGTACTTTCGCGGGCAACGTCTACGTCGTGATGTACAACTGGACAGGGAGCTTCATGCAGGTTGAGGTGTCCACTTCAACAGATGGTGGAAACACTTGGAGCATTCCAGTCCACGTGGCACCTAAGAGCGACAACCACGATCAGTTCTTCCCGTGGCTCACGGTGAGTCCTACCGGGATCGTAGGAGTGACCTGGCTAGATCGACGAAACGACCCAAGCAACATCAACTACGAAGCCTTTGCCACTGTCTCCAAGAACGGAGGCGCAGGCTTCAAAGCAGATGTTCAGATCGCTTCGACTGCATCGGATCCATTCCACGACGGTTTCAACGGCGGCTTTATGGGCGACTACACTGGCAACTATTGGGCCACCGGTAAGGTATTGATGGCGTCATGGATGGACACTAGAAACAACGTCAACTGTCAGGACGAAGTCGGCGGATACAAGGTATAGAGACGCACAGAAAGAAAATCAGAGATAAGATCGATTTTCTCAAAGAAAAGAATCCCGCCTTCTCCCCGGGATTGCTCTGTTGTGGCAGGACAAGAGGCTTTCCGGGGAGTTCGCTTTTTTCCCTTCCTCCCTTGCTCCTGCCTTTTTTTTACATTCTCTTTTTTTTACTTTTTTCTCAATCCCTTTTCAAGCGATTCGATCGTCTGATTCTCCAAAGAGATCGTTTGCCTAAAACAAACAATCAGGATGCAATGAGTAACTTTTTGAATCAGCCATCCTTCGAGCCTCTCAAGACATGTGCAAAATGCTCAAAAAAAACCCTAGTGCTCGTACGGTCTGGATGCGTATCTTCGTACCGTCCAGCTTCGTGAAGAAATCGATCGCTAACTATATACAAGCGTTCAATGAACTGAAGTTGATTTTGCTTAACACTCCTCGGAGTCATGAGCTCAAATCATAGCGGAGCGCATTCCCTCGGTTCTTTCGATGATTTGATTGATGATGGTTTTTCGAAAATGATAGGTGTCCATCTTCATTTGGTTGCAAGTGGAGTGTTTGAATTAGGGCAATCTTTCCTTCACACACTCGTGATTGGAGCTATCTTTGTTCTCGGAGTAATAACGGGAGGACTTTCGAACGTCACGAGTGGTGGGGCTGGCCTCTTCACGATTTTCGTGCTGACAAAGTATGCTGGGCTTTCATTTCAAGAATCGGTTGGGACTGTGCTGGCCTCTTCTACCCTTATGGTTCTCTTTGGGGCAGTTACTTTTTACAGACAGAGACAGGTCAATAGACTTCTTTCACTCACTCTTGGGGTTTCAGGAATTTTAAGCTCGTTTTTGAGCGCAGAAATCGCATCATCAATTCAAGCTGCTCCACTGGAGCGTGGGTTTGGGCTCTTTACTCTATTCATAGCCTTCTTCAGCATATACCAGATCCTGCGATCAAGAAGGTCAAAGAATTCAGGTGTAGTTGAGAGCCAAGGCAAGCAAAACCGTGGATCCGAAAGATCATCGATGAAGGATTCGACTCTCTTGTCTCTCTCGCTTCGTGGGAATCTTCCTCCTGTTTTTGGCAGAAGAGCTGGGAGCTCGTCAAGCATTGGAGGAGAAGGAGTTGAAGCTTCAGCTAGGGGGCCTGATTACTCCAAGAACAGATGGGCCGGGAGCGATCCTTTGGCCATCTCACTTCAGGTGGCTCTTGGAATCGCAATAGGCGTTGCAACCGGGCTCTTTGGTGTGGGAGGAGCCGGGCTCACTCTCGCAGCTCTCATGCTAGTATTCAAGCTCGGGGCGAAGGAGATGCTCGGGACAAGCCTCATGGCATCCTTCTTCAGATATGCGGGAGGCTCTTTCGGATATCTTCTGAGCGGGCAGATAAGTTTGCTTTATTTTGCGGTAATGACAATCGGCGGAGCGATCGGGGCTGTCTCGGGTGCGAGGTTCATCATGAAGGAGAAAACAAAGGATTCGTACATTCAATTAATCGTGATTGCTCTCTTCTTCTTCATAAGTTATGAGTTTCTGGTAAAATAAACTTCAGATCTTGTAACGGATCGCCAGTTCCTCTTCCCCTTTCTTTGTAACTCCTGACGATCTTGAAGGGATTCAGTTCAGCGAGAAGAATCCCTCTGGAAGTCTTCATCCATGTTGGAGGCGCTGGTCTTCAGAGCGGAGCAAGCGCGACAGTCCACGACGTAACTGGCAGGATGTCTCTACCTAACTCCTCATAGCGGACCAAATTAAATACCATGCCTAACAGCGAAGCTTCAATTCACAAGCACGGGCACAAGCTCTGTCTTTCAAACATCTCACAAATCCTAGGTAGGCAGTAGGAGTTTCTTTTTCAAGCAACACTCTTCTGTTGCATTCCTCCTTGTTTTTTTGTTCTCATTTGTGGATTTGTGACTCAAGCGAAAGGCAAAAAAGTCATAACAAACATTTTCAATACTCTTGAAGTTTCGGTGTAACACGATATGATCCAATTTTAAAAGACTGTAGAAGTTTTTGAAAGTATTCCTTGGGTGAACTATCTAGTTAGCAGTCTCGGCTTTCGAAAATCATCTCCAATCCCCCATGCGCCAAAAAATCGGGTTATCTTCTCTCTTAATTTCTGATTTGAATCAGCGGGAAGGAGAGTGCATTTGATGAAGAGGATACCGTAATTTGGCTCTAGGCATATCGTGAGTCGATATAGAAACTTGAGAAAAGCCTCATTGATCCGGTTGAATCTAACTGAAAGTAATATTTAAATAAATTATCTCATTCCCTTGACAGCCGAGGTAGAACCTCGAATGACTCAAAGCAAAGAAATGACGAGAATAGCCGCGATTGGAATAGCTTTATTCCTCTTAGCGGCTTCGCCTTCGTTCCTAGCTTCAGCACAAAGTACCACGACAAGGACAAGTCTTCCTTCACCTCTTTCAAACAGACAACCGCTAGTAGGTCATAGTACTGTACCTAAGACTCCCGATAGCAACAAGCTGTGTCCGACAACCGTATCGTGCACTTACGTTGCAGATGATATCGGCGGAGTTCAAGTCTTTTCTGGGAATAAACTCATAGCATCGGTCTTTGTTCCACTGAGTCAGTCAGATCCATATACGTGCCCAATCGGTGCTCTCTACTTATCGAGTTCCACAGTTTGGATAACGGATCCATGCGGCAACTTCTTCTCAGGTGAAATTCGAATCTTTGATCCATCAACAAACTCCTTTACTTCTACGGTATACACAAATGCAGGTTTCGAGCCGACCTTCATGGCACTCGATAGCAACGGTAATGTTGCGATCACCAACTTCGGCGCCAAAACGATAACTGTTCTCACTACAAGTGGTGCCTCTGTGACAACGGTCACCACCTGCGATGCCTACACGGAGTGGGTTTTCCTTGCGTCAAATGGAGACTTGCTCGTAAGCAGTGCAGGATTCGATACAGGAATCGGGTGTGTGGACGAAATAAGTCCAAGCTACAGCGTCGTAGCAACAGCGTTCGCGTCTCAAAGTGGAGGATGTAATTCATATTTCGAAGGAGTCGGTGAAGACAAAGCTGGAAATGTCTATGTCAACTGCCCCTACGTCACTAATTCAGTTGGAACACTCGGACTCACAGATATGACGCCGCTCAAGGGATTTGGTAGCTCTTCAAGCTGGACCTCAGTGCAACCGGCCACAGGCCCGCTCGGAGACGCGTATATACTTTGGGGAATGCAATCGAGTTTCGGTAAAGTCTACCCGATCGACGTATACCAATACAATGTTAGCACTGGAGTATTCTACACAGTTGGATACACATTCTCGATATCGAAGGGTATTGTTGGCAGCGCAATCCGGCTCGGACCAGCCCCTGATTTTTCATGTTTCAACTCAGGCACAAGCAAGATGGCCTTTCCCAACATATTCGGTGGAACGCCAAACGGTCCAAGCATACTAACTCAAGTGAGTTCTAGCGGGGGAGTAAAGAACACAAACTATTATGGCATTGTCGATGGCTTTGGTTGCACCGCTGGTCTTGGCTAAATTCAAGAAAATCATGATTGGCAGACAATGAGCTAAGCAAAGACTCGCCTTTGTCTGCCTTTCTTTTTCTTTTGTCATATTTGTTTTTTGTAGATCGTCTTGTCGCATTTATCTGCGAGCTTCCTGGGCAACAAACTAGCCTCCTTTTAGAACTCGAGTCGACAATTTTTCCTCCGGAAGATTCATGTATCGGGAGGACGTCTTTTTTGTTGAATTTTGGTTACTAAAAGAAAGCCTGCCAATAAAGATGGAAACCGAAGACTAGGCAGAAGCACGTCCATGATGATGATTCTCTTAGCCTCCATCTTACTGATGTTCTTCTCATTTTTTATTTCCACATCATATTCTTACGAGTCGTCTAGTGTGCTAGACTCTTTGTCGATTACTCTTGCAAGTCCAAATCCTCAAGTGAACGGATATTTCGGTCACTCGGCATCAGTGTACCGCAAGCTTGCTGTTATTGGTGCACCAGAGGAGAATTCCAGTGGTTATCCAGAAGCTGGTCGAGCTTACATTTTCAACTCTAGCACAGGTTTGCTAGTTGTTTCACTAAGTAGTCCAAATGGGCAAAGTGATGGTTTCTTTGGCTTTTCTGTATGTGCTGACGATCAGTTCATCATCATTGGAGCGCGGGGAGAAAGCATCAACGGACTTTCAGGGGCAGGTGCAGTGTACGTTTTCAGCGCAAAGAACTATTCCCTTCTTCGAGAATTGGTGAGCCCAAACGCTCAGACCAGCGGGTCCTTTGGCTGGTCGGTGTCTTTGGCGGGAACTCTTGTCATGGTAGGAGCTCCTCAAGAATCTGTGGGAGGAATGCAAGGAGCGGGAGACGCTTATGTCTTTAACGCAACGTCTGGAAACTTGGTGGATACACTTAGTAGTCCAAATGCGCAAAGTAGCGGCTTCTTCGGATGGTCTGTCGCGATCTCGAGTAACAATATAGCGATCGTTGGGGCATTTGGTGAGAGCGTCAACGGAGTGCCTTTTACTGGACATGCTTACATATTCAAAGCAACAACCGGAAAGCTGATCAAAACACTCACAGCGCCGAATGCTGTCGGCGGCGACGAATTTGGGATCTCGGTTGCAGCAACCTCGGAGCTCTGGGTGGTCGGAGCTCCCGCAGAGCCTGCAGGTGGATATTTTGACGCAGGTAATGCTTACGTCTTCAATGCCACGAATGGTGGAGGATTTGTCAGCAAACTGACAAGCCCACATCCGCACAAGAATGGCGTGTTTGGAATCGCATTGTCAGCTTCAAAATCAGAGACTGTGTTGGTTGGCGCTCCCGGAGAGCCCGCTAGCATGATGAAAGGAGCCGGTCGAGCTTACTTATTCAGCTTATCAGGAGTTCTCCTCAAGTCCTTTGAAAGCTCAAATACACAAGCGAGTGGATTCTTTGGTTCGTCTGTGTCGATCTATAAGAGAGAAATACTTGCAGGCGCACCAGGTGAAACGGTAAACGGAAATGCGGACTCTGGTCGGGCATACCTGTTCTAAATTTATCTTCCAAAGAAATGATCCTTTGGAAGAGAAAAGAGGCTTTCTCACGGGCAAACAAGATCATATCAAGAAGAAGACAAGATGTATTGAGAAGATCCTGCTTGTTACCTTGGCTTGGCAAACCCTCTACTGGCCCTTATACACCAGCGTTAGTTCTTAGGATTAACCAAAACAGCAAAAATATCTATTTGTAATGCTCTCTCCAAACGTTCTGCTAAAACCTCCTCCATTCTGCGTCCAGTACCGAGAAGCTCGTTTCCGTATCGCCGAACTGACAAATTTTCATCTCCAAAGAGATCAAGAAGAAACTTGGCAAGCGCATGACGGTTCTGCTCAAGGAGAGAGAAGGAACAGTGTTGCTTGAACCCGCTCTTTTCTTCAAAGATTCGCGTGGAACGGGCGGAAAAGAAGCTCTTCAGATAGCGAAAGAAATATCGAGGCAAGGAAGAAAGGAAGTTGAGTCTCAACGCAAGAAGCTATCTAGATCGAAGGACAGCCTTATTTTGGGACAATATCCTTTCACGGCGAGCAAAGGTTCATCTCTGAAGTCAACCTCGCAGAATTCTATGGTAAGACCGTGAAGAAGAAAGGAATGGCCGCGGCAGGCACATGATATACTCATATGAGGCAAGAAAGAGGCTTTGAGATGATCACACCCAATGCCGCAATTACTGAGTGCCCGAATTTGGAAGGCCGATCACAACGAGCTTTCTCTCTGTGATTTTTTCTCTCTTGCCTCCTTGAAGGGGAAGCATCCAGAGGTTCTTCTGACAACAGATTCAGGCTTGAGCAGTATCAAAGGAGCGAGGTCTGTTCACACACCACGTATGTGAAAGAGGGACCGGGGTTCGCTGAATTCATGCTACCAGCCTGGCACATTGATTTGACTGCAAGTTGATGGAACAACTTCCGCACTTGTTGTTCTTTGAGGTAAAGCTCAGTTCAATGTAATATAAGCATGACCACATATATCTCTCTTCTCGTAGAAGCATCCATTCTAAATGGTTGCATAAAGGAAAAGGGACAGCATGTCGAGTAAACTTCGGGATCGGGACAAGGTTGCCACGCTGTGACCCTTTTTATCCCGATCCAAGTTCGCGTGTCGCTTAGAGCTTCAAAGCTTCGGAGGCTTTGTCATTGAAGGAGTGCTCTACGACTCACAGCAGTATCATCGCAAAAAACAGCTGTTGGAATGAGGCCTCAATTCATTTCATATGACACAGCCACTCATGAAAAGAAAAATCTTGAATTTTGTCATCTTCCTATCGCTTGGCTTAAGGGAAAAAAGAGAAAGAGGGATTAGAGGGTTAAGGGCGAAGGAATCGAAACCCCTAATCCTCCTTGTCGATTTCTTTTCTGCACTATCTTATGATGTGTCCTTTGTTTGATAGACTGCTCCATTCGTGAAAGAAGCGAATTGGAGTTTTGAGTCGATCCCGATAATAGCGTTCGAGCTAGAGAATCCGCTTGGAACTGATCCTCCGTCTGTAATGTCAATGAGCTTAGCCGCTCCTCCACTACAGAACGCATCGTCGCCAACATAGACTTCAGGGACCTTCCCAACGTTTGACTTACTCACGGCAATCCCTTGGAGTGAATCCCCTATTGAGGCCACGACCGCCATGCTCGACTTTGTTCCAGCCCAGACGTTGCCAGTGCAACTGATGTCCGAAACGTAGAACGTACCTTTATACACAGCCAAGTTGACTGGCTCAAACCCTGAGAAGGCTGAGCTTGCTGGTTCGACGGTACAGGATTGATAGTTGCTAGAATGTGTGCACTCCACAAGCTGCTCGTTGAGTATGTCGACATAGTAGAGGTTGAGTTTTTTGTCTGTTACCGACCCATCGGGATTGCAAATTCCAGAAGGCTCGCTTGAGCAGAAGCTAGAAGGAAGAGAGATGAAAGAGCTCTGTGAAGTGCAACCACTGCTGGTTGCGCCGAAGCATATCCAGAGTCCGCTCGCCCCCCAAGAGGAAAGGATCAGTACGAGCCCCTGGGTCGTTGTTACTATTCCAGCGAGGCCGTAGTAGCCGATGTTTGATCCGCCCGAAGGAACCATCGCGATTGTAGTCGAAGTTCCACCTGAGCACCAGACTAGATTCCCAGTCGACCAGTCCTCGACGAACGCGCCGCCAGCTCCCTTGTAGACCCCTCCGGGAGAATCTCCGTTTGGAAGCGAGCCGCAGAGCGTCTTTGGAAGCGAATCGGGAGAACGAGAAGGAGAAGCAATCGGTCTTCCGGCGAGAGCGCTTGTTCCCGTCGGAGCGTAGAGCATGGGTCGAACCTGACGAAGTGAACCAGAGGAATGTGCACTGACAGGGACAGGTGATGCCAAGAGAAGTAGCGATAGAGCTAGTAGGCTGATGAAAGGGTTTTTCTTTCTGAATACTGAATTGTTTTGTATGATCATTTTAGATGATCAGGGGGAACAAACGTTCGCGTATAGATAAGTCTTTGCGAAAATCTTCCCCTTGTATATC
>CADDZS010000093.1 GCA_902812485.1 archaeon | reverse complement strand
ACCAGATTGCTCAACCCCGGCACTATTTTCAGTCCAAATCTCCGAGCGCGACGAGCGTAAAACTCTTTCCAATTGGAGAGAGGGGATTTCCTCAGTTAATTACGGACAGACGAGAAAAAGAGGTTTTCAAAAAAAAAACAACTCACCACCGCATACATGAAAAAGCAGTTATCACTAGAGCAAGAAAAGCAGCTGATCTGAATCCACAGCTGTTTCGAGGGATCCTAAAGTTCATACTAGTAGTGTTGGTCAGAGGAGATTTGCAATCCTTTGCGAAGAATTCCAAACTCATGAAAAATCAGAAGCGCAGCGTCGAGTCGTGATTATGTTCCCCCCCCAATCAGCTTGCGCTTTCATTCGTGAAATGCATTGTGCATCCTTAAACATTTTATATCAAAGTTGAACTATTTCTCGTTTCACAATCCAGGTTGTTTCTTCCACTTTTCGATATGAAGAGAAGGGGGCAGAAAACAACTCTTTCAGAATTCCTTATCTGGTTCATGCTTACTCGAATAATTGCGACATTGGAAAAAAAGGAAAAACAGAATTCGTAGCAGGTGAGTCTTGCTATAACTAACATAAATCATGAAGATGAAAGAGGGAGAATGAAGGGCTTGTACAATCAAGAGCCGAATAACCAGGACTTTGGTTCAAGGGATGACCCATC
This sequence comes from archaeon, assembly GCA_902812485.1. Taxonomy (GTDB): domain Archaea; phylum Thermoproteota; class Nitrososphaeria; order Nitrososphaerales; family CADDZS01; genus CADDZS01. The sequence goes on along the minus strand of CADDZS010000093.1, from coordinate 8,236 downwards.
TGTTGAACATCAGGGACAGCCCCAGCAGCAGCAACAACAAGAACAGCAAGAGCAAAAACAAGAGACTTACAAGAAGAACTACACCTACGAAGATTGGCTTAGGGAACAACAAGAAGAGGCCGCAAGAGAGGCGAAAGCAAAACTGGGGCCTGCCAACCTTGCAGTATCTTCAATGCCTTCTTTTTCAAGCCTTGAAGATGTTTTGAGATATTTCCTCTACGAGGAAGCCGGAGCAATACTTGACGCAGGAGCGGACAAGCTCGAAGAATCTCTCATCTCCAAAAACGTCGAGTGTGTCGCGATAGGGAAATCCATGATCGCCCTAACGACCCGCAAGCACTCGGGCTTCGTAGGCGAGGTGATTGTAGCATCGATACAGGCTCTTCCATTCAAGGATGACGCCTTCGTAAGATGCGTGAGCTCGAAAGGACTTGAAAGCCTCTCAAACACAATAGACGTCACAAACGCACTGGTCGAGCTCTCGCGGGTCTCAAAGACAACGATAGTTACACTTAGACGATATAGCCAGAGCCTCGTACACAAGGTCGTTTTCACTCGAATGTTTGTCGATCGAATGGTGAAGGGGGTTGGAATTCATTACGGCATTCTCAGAAGGGAGGACGGCGATTTCGTGATCTATTTGTTGTCAAAGAGCCTCCAAAGCCAGCAATCTCTTGCCATGGAGTACGCTGGAGAGTCGATCTCTCAGCGGCTTGTGGGGAGGGCCCGGGCAAGGCAGATTGACAAAGGCAGAGAATGAGCATCTGTGGGGATGACTTGGGAGAAATCTCACATGATCAAAGTGTTGAGAGGCATTGAATATCCATTTTCCATTCCTTCAGTTCCATTTCTCTCATGGCTCTAACCTCTCTATAGCAAGATATTTTAATCGCAAACAGCTAACCTGATATGTTTGGGAACGCAAGAAAGAGCTAGTTTGGTGCTGATTCAGTTTGAGTAGTAAGAAAGACAAGAACAAGGCTCCAATGCCAGCTTCAAGCGCAGGTTTGTTGAGATTCTTCGAAGATGAAACCCAAGGGATCAAGATTAGACCTGAGATCGTCGTTGGACTTGCTGCAGCACTCGTCGTCGTAACTATTCTGCTGAGATTTGTGATCGCGGTAAGCACTGGCGCTGGCTGAGGGAAATCATCTCTTTCAAACACCTAATATTCACAGTTTTTCTCAACCACAAGGATCTTAGCTCGTCAGATGACTGGCTCGAGTTCTGAGCCATGGAAGACGAGGACAGCATATCCTTCCTGTGTGGATTCGCAAGTTATAGAGAGTCTTATGGAGCAACCAAGATTCGATCAAGCCACAAGGAAGAAGAGGCAGATTGGGAAAAGGAATTTCAAAGAAAAATATGGGTACTTTCTTACCAAAAGAGAAAAGTCACTTCCAATCGATGATTTGAAAGTATAGTAGGATTCGAATTTCCCCCTATGAGAGAAAAAGAGAGATCCGATAATAAGAAGAAGAGGGGGAAAAGAAGTAAAGGAAGGAAAGAAGGGAAGAAAGAGAGAATTCGGATTGCAAGAGAAGAGCGGGCTAGCATATCAAAAGGATTCCGTTGCAAACATCTCAAGGAGATACAGGCATCTCTTTAGACTGCCTGCCCGCAATAGGTTAGTGCTTTATGCGAGCCTACCTTCCCTACTTGTCGTAACTCTTTCGAAGCTTGTTCTCTATCGTTTAGATTCCTCGCTGTCCATCATACTTTACATTCTAACAGCAGAGTTGGTTTTCCTCTTCTCGATTGAGATCGACAGTTTGATCCTGAAAAGAAGAAACAAGGTAGCAACTTTCAGGAGGCTCGCATCGATTGCTCTGATCAGCAATTCAATATGGTTAGTCCTTGCGATCGTGGGCCTAGTTGTGTACCATTTTACAATTTCTGACGCGAGATTTCTTTCCCTAGTGATTCTTGGTGCTTTCTTTGCTGCCTCGTTTCGAGCCCTCATTTTGGGCTCTCTTTTCTTCGATCGCGCTTGGCACGCTATACCACTAAGCTTTCTTCAACCAGTTTTGCTTTTTGCACTAATAGCTTATGGCTCAACCCTATTGCTGCCTTCCTACTTTTTCCTTTCAAAGAATCTAGTCTCAGCCCTCATCGGGGGAATAATATCGATAATCTCAATCGAGGTTTATCTTCGCGCTATAAACAAGCCAACGATGCTCAGGAGCTTCAAGGCGTTCGATCTCCTGCAAGCCTTCTTGAACGCTTGGGCAGTTGGAGACGCTGTCAACTTTGAGAAGTTTCTGGATGCCACTTCAAAGGAATGCAGAATCAAAAGTGAGATCCTCGAAATCAGATCTTTATCTTCTAGGAATGGAGATGACTCAAAAAACAACACCGACCATAGAACCGCACTGCTCATAGTCCCAGGGGTACACCCTGGTCCCTTCTATCCTATTGGATCAAGCAATCTTCCTGGAGATATTTACAACAATTTGAGCTCAAAGGGAGTTATCCCGCTTACCGTGCATTCGATATCAGATCATGATCTCAATCTTCCCTCCAAGAAGCAGGTGGAGCGCTTCATAGCTAGCCTTGGGAAGGCCGAAGAAGTGGAAAGCGGAAACCGGATGAGCCTTCCACAAAAGAGAGTGAGAAACAAGGCAACGATTCACGGCCTCGCTTTCGGCTCATCTGTACTGATAACAATAAGTCAATCTCCCTATGGCATGGAAGACTTTCCGACGGAGGTGAGAGAGAAGATCGAGTCTTGCGCTCTTTCAGCTGGATTCAAAAACGTCTTCGTCATCGACACACACAACTCGGAGGGGTTGAAACCAAACGAAGAGGAATGCGGCGATGCAGTTGAAGCTGCGTGCGAAGTCATCAATGCTTTGAAGAATGCACCTCAACACGAATTTGATGTGAGTTTTTCTCATAGTTCGGAATTAAATGGATGGAGTGCTCCCGATATTGGGCCCGCAGGTGTGGGCCTCATTCTATTTGAAACACGGGTAGATGGTCTGAAAGATGGTAAGAGGTTCTGTCTGCTTGTTTTCGATGCAAACAATTCGGTCGTGTCATTCAGGGAAAAAGTAATAGAATTATTCGAGAAGGAAAACGATTCGAAGATACTTGAGCTGTGCACTTCCGACACCCACGTTACGGCGGCAAAGACTCTGGACGCAAAGGGTTACCTTGCGCTTGGTGACGCCGTTTCCCCCGAAAAGATAGCAAGCGCCTTGGGGGAACTCTACAAGATTGCAAAATCCAGGCTCGGTCAGGGCAACTTTTCAAGCTTGGTTGTTCGCAGCCGCGTGAAGACAATCGGAAGCGAAGTCTTGACCAATTTTTCAGGCCTCTTAGACGCAGCGAGCTCTGTTGCAAAGAACGGTGCTAGGATTCTCGCGCTCGTTGCAATAGTTTTGACTGCAACTGTTGCACTGCTCTGAAGGCTTTCGATCGCGAGATTCTTTGCACTTCTTCGTTCACACACACACAAGACTATTTCTCAAGCAGTCTTAATACTCAGTGAGTGAACTTTGCGAGAGATCTTTGTGATGCTTTTCCCGCTCCTCCCCAGCTTGCTCAGAGCTCTCATCTTTCTCCTTTACAAGTCGCGACTTGCCCTCCTCAAGGAGCTCGCGTCGCTCTCTTCCTTCGATGTTATTTCGAACAATCTCTAGAAACTTCTTTTGCTGATCATTTGCCAAACCAAGCTTGTCAATGAAGTCAAGCCCATTTTCGACTGCGAACCCGTGAAAGTGGTTATTGAAGTAGCCGTAAACCTTTTTGACCCTCAAGGACAACTGTTTTACCTTCTCAACCCAAGGCTCTATTTCCGACTGGGAATACCTATAGTTGTACCAAGGAGCCTTTCCTCTTCCATGCCAGCGTATGAATGCAAAATCGCTTGTTGTAATGGTAAGGTCGGCTGGAAGTAGCGGTTCATCAACAATGGTGTTCGCGATCTGATACTGCTTCAAAAGTTCAAGCACGCTTTCCTTATCCCTTAGCCATGATTTGTTTCTAAACTCAACGGCAAACCTATAACCGTCCGGAAGAGCGTCGAAGAACTGTTGCAAGATCTTTGACTTATTTGCTCCGAAGCTCGGAGGCAACTGTATCAAAAGCGGGCCCAGCTTTCCTGAGTCGTGAAGGGGTTTGATAAGCTCGAGGAATTTCTTAAGCTCGATTTCGGCCCCCTTGCTCAGGTCAAGTTGCCTGTCATGAGTTATCGACTTTGGGATCTTGACGGCAAACTCGAAATTCGAAGGAGTATTTCTTGACCATCCTAGAGCGAGTCCTCGGCTAGGATTGGAGTAAAAAGTAGAATCAATTTCTGCTGTGCTAAAGACCTTGGAATAAAATGTTAGCTTGGGAGTCTTTGAATCTGGATAGAAAACTCCCTCCCATTCCTTGTAAGACCAGCCGGAGGTGCCAATTCTGATCTCGCCTGTCATGATTTCTGTTCTCTGCTTTTCGCCCCGATTAGCAAAGCCATGCTCGGTCGAATCTTCTTCTTTTTCTTCCTCTTCTTTTTTCTTGCTTTTGTCGCTAGGCATTCTGTTGTCTGTACCGTTGAGCTTTCCCTTGATGTACAAGAGAATGGGATACAATTCTCCTATCTTAAAAATGAGAGCAAAGGAACAGGCCCTCGCTGTAGGATTTGCCCCGTTCCATCAGCCAAGAATATATCTTCGGCCCAACTTAAAATAGTGTGAAAGACAGCTCGTCCGACGGTTCTTTAGCAATTAGGAAAGAGAAAGTATGGGGAGAAGAAGAAGGAATACTTTAGGAATAAGAAACTCGAGTTGAGTTAGGTTTGTTCTAACCCTTGAATTGGGGGAGAGAGAAGAAGATTCTATTCCTACAAGAAGTCGCAGGCAGGGGGAAAACAAGAGACAACAGCCTTTGGGATTCGATGATTAAGCGCCTTGATTGATTCGCTTCAGGAAAACTCTAAAACTTCTAGTTCCGTTAATTTGAAAACTTCCACAATTTCGGCAAAATCTGCGCTTGAAATTGCGCTTGCGATTTCAGTATCGATTCTCGTGATCGAGATACTTGGAGGTTTGAAGTTTGGAAGTTCAGCTCTCATTGCAGACGCTTTACATATCTTCACAGACATATTCGCAATCGGGTTCAGCCTGATTGCACTGACTGTTTCGAACAGACCTCCTACCTCGAGTCTCACATATGGATATCATAGGCTGGAGGTTTTTGCAAGCCTGACAAACGGTATTTCATTGTTCTTGATAGCCGCTCTCATCGCAATTGGAGCATACGAGCGCTTTCTCAATCCTTCTCCTGTCTACGTGTTTGGAACCGTAATAGTCGCTACCATTGCGCTTTGTGCGAACGTCCTTTCTCGAAAGATAATCTCCCAGCAAACAAAGACGATGAAGGAACTCGAAGAAACGGAAGATGAAAACATTCTAAGCGTTTCGGCACATGTGTGGGGTGATGCTCTCGCGTCGGCTGCAGTTATATTCGGAGCTCTTGCTTCCTTTTTCACTGGAAAGTACTTCTTCGATCCTCTCGCGGCGATTGTGATCGGAGTTCTTGTGTTGAGATCTGCCGCGACTACTACTTGGGGAGGACTTTCTATAATGCTTGAGCGTTCCCCACTCAAGCAGATGCCGCTGGTCGAGTCTGAGCTAGAGAAAGTGGAGGGAGTATCTGACGTGCATGATCTCCACATCTGGAAGATCTGTTCTCATGTAACTGTGGCCACACTTCATGCTTGCCTCAACGACGAAGGAAAGAGCAAGAGAAACGAAACGATGAACGCCCTTGAGCAAAAGCTTACAAGCGATTTCGGAGTTCAGCATGCAACGATCCAACTCGAAGAAGTTTGTTGCCTTCCAAGACACGGCCACTCCGAAACCGACTCGAACAAAAGCGCGCAGGCAAAGTAACAGCTTCTTCTTCCTCCCCCGCCTCTCCCCCAATTCCTTTGTTTCCAGTTTTTCCTTTTTGTTTCTAGGCATTTGATAACTAGGAAATTCTAACCCTAGATGTCAATAACAGTTGACCATGCCGATTAGATAACTTTGGAACAACTTCACGCACTCAAGAGAGTCCCTACCCCGATTTTCTATGAGAAGAAAGGAAAGAAAGAGAGAGCGTGTTTGAATAGAATTGAGCAGAGCAGAAGAGATAACAAGCGAAGTGAGAAAACTTGTCCTGACCTGTCGGAGCATGCAGGCTCAGCTTGAGCAATCAATCCCCAAGAAGACCCATCAAGAAATTGTCGCAAAAATGCAGGCGACCATTGATGGTCTTAGCGCGGATTTGGAAAGAACAAAGCAGGAGCTTTCAAAGACAACGACAATTGGAGAGCATTTGAATTCGCTCTCAGCCAAAGTGAGTGAGCAGGAAGAAAGGATAGCAAACCAAACAAAGATAATCGAAGCTTTCTCGCAGAGGTTCGCAGAAAGTACTGTCCCAGCCTCAATGTATTCCGAGGTCGTGGCGAAGAACAAGGAGCTCACTGAGAAGATCTCCTGCATGGTGAGCAGAGAAGACTACATCGCACTTCAGAACAGATTCAACGAACTCGAATCGAAGATGGCTTCTATGGTTCCGAAGGTGGAATTCGAAAGTCTTCAGGCAAAGATCGCAACTATGGTTCCAAAGTCCGACTACGATGAGAGAAGCGCCGCTCTATCATCACTGCAGGAGCAGTATCGGGCACTCGAGACTCGTGCCGCTGCCCTTGAAGCAAAACTCGCAGATTCAGTTCCACGATCCGACTTTGACGAACTTACAGCTAGAATTGCTCAGTTGACTATGGAAGCAACGAGATTTGCGACTGAGCTAGCATCTGTCCCGTCTTCGGTTGAGAGTCCTGTGGCGACGATCACCCAGAGTAACGAAGTTGTCAACTCTTCGCCCGCTCAGGGGGTTACCCCGATGGCAGAAGTCTTAACGTCCTCAAGTTCTCAAGCGCCCGTTGAAGTGCAAGCGACAGTCGGTCCGCAATTGTCGGAACCAAGTCAAGTCCCTTCTGAAGTTGAAGCTAATGTTGCTACTACCAATGCTCTTGAGACAACTTCCCCTGCTCCAAACGTTCAGGAGGCCTCTCTAGTCCAAGCAAATGCGGAAACAGTTCAAACGCAAAATCAAGAATCTCAGGATATCCACCAACCAACAGCTAGTGTTTTAGAGTCGGTAGCTCCTCCAGCCGCTACCAGCACTTCTGAAACTGTCCCAGTCGCAGTCCAAGCCACTGAAACCGCCGAACCCGTGGTGAGCCAATCAACTACAACTACGGTCATCGCAGAGACTCTCACAGCGGAAGCTCCTGCTTCTAATCACGAAGAGCAAGCTCCAGTAGCTTCTGTTGCGGATAACCAATCGACGCAAGAGTCTCCAAAAGTGGAATCTGTACAATCTGAAGTTGTGCCCGAGATTGCCTCTGCTCCTGCAACTCCAGTCCACGAGACAGCATCGCTAGAGTTGTCAACTGCTCCTTCGATATCCGAGACAAAGGAAGAACAGCAGCAACCGCCCGAAATCAGAGAGGTCCAGTCTCAGCTCTCCGAAATTCACACTTCAGCCGAGACCGGTCAGACTTCATTTGCTCCTAGTGTTGTCGTTGACCCATCAAGAGGGTTCAAATTCACGAATACAGATTTCTACGCAACTTCAGTAATTGACTTTCTTCAGGATCTCGAGAAAGTCCCTCTTGAGACCATCGAATATCACACAAGGAATGGAGATTTCGAGCGCTGGTTCGCCGATGTCGTAACCGATGCTCAGTGCGCGGAATCGCTAAAGTCAATAAGAGAAGCAAGCTACGGTGGAGAAGAACTTAGGACAAAGACCATCCAAGTAATTGCGCCGAAATACAGAGCAAACTAGAACCTGCTAGCAAAAAAAAGAAGGGAGTAGAGTGCCGAGTCTTATCTCGCCTCACTCTACCCTTTTCTCAATGTTCAGAAATTTCCTAAAGATCGCTTTTTGGGAGTGTTCCCAGCTACTTTCTTCGTTGAAGAAAGTAGTGAATCCTACGAACTTTATTTATCCAACTCGTCCTTCGCAAGGATACCATGTTAGCTTACTACATGCGATGGAACCAAGCTTTTACGTAAGGACGAGTTAGATAGTATATGATCACTATCCCAATTAAGAACGAAATTATCCCCGTTGGGAAGTTGATTATTGAAATGAGATCGAGAACTGCGACTATTATTCCGAGCCACCAGGCCCAACCCTTACCCGTCCAAAAGCCATAGGCGCCAGCGAACTCGATAAGAGCGATAATTATCAA
>CADDZS010000092.1 GCA_902812485.1 archaeon | reverse complement strand
GTCGCAAGAAGTTGTGTCTTTCGAATTTCTCACAGAACGTGAAAGAAAATTAATTAGCTCCTTGGATCCCTCCTATAACTTCAATAGTAACGGCGCATCATACCTTGGTAGAGCAAGACGGAAAGAGTCGAATCACCAGCTCAGTTTTGAGCGAGAAAGTAAAGAGCCTTAGAATCGCAGGCACCCTGATCTTCGTGTTTGCGACGCAATTCTCGATTGTCATGATAATTTCGGAGTCGATCTACCCTGGTTACAGTGTCGCAAACAACTACATCAGCGATCTGGGAGTGAAATCAACTGGCCCGCTTTTCGACACTTCAATCTCGATCCTAGGAATCGCGGTAATCGCTTCCTCTTATTTCTTGAGCAGGGGACTTGGATCTCGGGTTTTCGGAGTGCTAGTTGCTCTAGTTGGGATTGGATCTCTCTGTGTTGGAATTTTCAATGAGTCCTTCGGTCTGATTCACAGTCTCGTCTCGCTAGTTACCTTTGTGTCTGGGGCGCTTGCAGCAATCTACGGTTTCAGGGTCGAAGGTGCCCCGATGAAGTACATATCGGTGGTTTTGGGTGTGATCTCGCTTGCCGCTCTTGTGATTTCAATCGTAGTACCCAAAGGTTTTGGGCTCGGAGTTGGAGGAATAGAGCGCATGATTGTGTATCCATTTTTGCTCTGGGGAATAGCGTTCGGAGGATACTTGATGGGATACTCAGTTCCAAGAGAAATTGCAACATAATTATAATCTCTGAGAGGTAAACTGCATCTCGATCTCGGTCCTCTCAGAAGGGCAAATTCTTGTGAGTCGTTGGTTCGATGCCCTGAGTTTCCAATGTACTTTTCTACACTACTTCGTTCTTTTACCTGCAGTTTGTCTTCAGAATTTTTCGTCCAAACTTGCTAGACACTCATTACAGAAAATTAGTTGTGTGACTTGTGTAAACGCCTAGTGCAAATAGCAGCCTTCACCACCCAAGTAATCCCTCTTAAGCCCTAATCATTTAATTCCATTTCAAAGACCCAGTTTATTTGGAAAACAGTTCGGTCTGGATTTGGGCATTCGAGAAATTGCCTACAGTGTGCTTCCTTGTGTGTTCTTCCCTCAAAGTTTTGAGGCAGAAAGCTATAAGTTGTGTTGCGACTCATTCACCACACGAGAAATTATTCCTGCTGGGAAAAAAGGGTGAGACGAAGAAGAAGAACGAGTTTCGGGGCGATTCGTTGTAGGCATGCTATTCTTCAATAAATCTCTCTCAACGAATAGGAAGAACGGTGGATACAAGATTGTCCTGACAGGGGAAACTGCTATCATGAGCGATTATGGGGGCGAGACCCTTCTCGGGTTCGCCTCCGCCCTTCCCGAACGCTGGATAAGGGGATTCGTTGAAGACAGGCTTTTCCCGACACGCAGCGACGCTCATGGTCGGATGAGATTAGCTCCATACGGCATAGCAAAGGTCGAAGCATCACTCCTTGCTCACGGATTCACTCGAGACGAAGTGATCATAGCAGATCCGCGAAAGCTCTCCGAAGTCGTCGGAAGTAACACAGCGGTTGTCGGAATCACTACAATGGATCCGATGGGGATAAGCTATGGAATAGGAATAGTCAACCTTATGCTACAAGCTGCCGGACTCAAGTACGAGGGCATCCCATATATCAGCCGGAGCTTCTTCGATGTTGTGAACCATCCTTCGATCATAAAATACAAGCCGAAGCTCATCGTCGGAGGTCCAGCATCTTGGCAGCTTGTTGACACTGGATCACACGAGCCTCTGGGTGTTGACTGTGTTTTCGAAGGAGAGTTCGAAAGAGACGGCTGGAAGCTCTTTGATGCGGCAGCTCACGGCTCTCAGATTCCAAAAAAATTCAGAGGCGGGATTCCAAGCGTCCAAGAAATACCTCAAATAGTGACTCCCTCAATCGGGGGCGAAGTCGAAATAAGCAGAGGGTGTGGAAGGGGATGCAAGTTTTGCACTCCAACTCTTCTCAGATGGCTCTGCGTGCCCTACGATCTTATAGAGAAAGAGATCAGATTCAATCTTGAGAATGGAGATCGGAGGCACATATCGCTCCACTCCGAGGAGTTTTTCAAATACGGCTCTAGCAACGTTTTCCTTCCGAACAGAGAGAAAGTTCTCACACTCCTACGCCGTGTCGACGTAATAAGAAAGGAATACGAGGGAAAGTATGGCGAGGGTGAAATACGGGTAACTACTGATTTTTCGACCGCTGTGGCAGTCGTAGCTGATCCTGAGCTCGTCCGATTGGCTTCAGAGTACATCAATCCAGGGAATAGCTCGAGCTACATTGAGATGGGGATAGAGACTGGGAGCCCCAGGATGATTGACATCATCATGCCAGGCAAGGTGAGGCCCTTCACGGCGAAGGAGTATCCATCTATCGTGGAGAGGGCGATAGGAATACTGAATGACCATCGATGGATAGTCGTTGGCACTATGGTGATGAACTTTCCGGGTGAAACGGACGATGATTTGATCAAGAGCCTCGAACTTATAGACAAGCTAAAGTCGTACAAAGTTTTGATTTGGACTCTTCCCTTCATACCAATGGGCGGCTTGAGAAGGAAAGGCTGGACAATACTCGAAGACATACTCGATCATCCACTAAGGAGGGAACTCCTAGTGAGAGGGCTGTACAAGACATTCAGCATGATGTCGAAGGAGGTCAACTCCCCGACTGAAGCGATGAATAGCGTATTTGACAAGCTCGTTTGGACGCCAATTTCGAAATTTGGGTTTGCCTATATGATGCTGCAAATGAAGAGGCAGCTCAAGGGAGACATTCGAAAGACTTTGCTTCTCGAGAAATTGTCTACGGATGAACATGAGGAAGCCACGGGGGAGGAGGGGAAAAAGTTGCTACCTCTCCTCCATAAATAGAAGAATGCATCACAACAAGCAATATTAGAAAGGAAAAGAACACTGAATATAGTAATACTCATACTGTCTACGAATATCAATGGGAAGAGAGAAACATAATATGATGATGACGATGCCGCTCCAATATTAGTCCAAGGCGCTGAGAACTCGCTTTGGCAGTTTTGAAATCGGTCGTTTTGAGAGGTATAAAGAGGACATTCAAAACTGCGGGTGGAAGACGTAAGATTCCACTCGTCGCAGGGCACAAGCTTCTATACAGATGTAACCTCACTTGCGACATGTGCCCGTTCTGGCGTAGAACAGATGAGAAACTTCTCGGCTTGGAAGAAGAAATCAAAATCATGGACTCTCTCGTTAGGGCAGGAGTGTTGTTCTACGGCTTCGAGGGGGGAGAGCCACTTTTGAGAAGGGATCTCCCTGAGATTCTCGAGGAATCTCACAAGAGGTTCCACACTTCTCTAGTCACAAATGGATGGCTTTTGAAGAACAGAATTCGAGAAATTCGAGATTCACTTGAATTTCTCTTTGTTTCACTCGATGGAATTGGATCGCTCCACGATAGGTTGAGGGGAGCAAATGGTTCCTTTGCCCGAGCGGTAGAGGGAATAAGGGCCTCAAGGCTGAGCGGGCTTAACGTGGCGATTAGCTTCACGATCACTCGCGAGAACATGCACCAGGTGGAAGAGATGGTGCATCTGGCACGAAACCTTGGAGTGGGAATAAACTTCCAGCCAGCTTTCAACTACTCGACTGCTGGTGCCCTTTCGCCGTACGGAGCAAAGCTTCTGGGTGCTCTTTCGAAGCTACTTGATCTGAAGAAAGCAGGTGCTCCAATCGTGAACTCGCAAGACTATTTCAGATCGGTGATAAATTCGTGGTACCATGGGGTGCATTGGACGTGCAAGCCCTGGCTCACAATAAACATAGACCCTTCTGGAAGGGTCGTAATGCCCTGCTACGTTCTGCAGGAATATTCAAGCGACTTTGACAAACCAGTTTGGGATCTAGACATCTTGAGCTTTTGGAACACCTATGACTGGGAACGTTATGAAAAATGCAACAAATGTGCGCTTTCTTGCTATGCTGAGCCTTCTCTCTTTTCGTGGACCAAGAGAGCGACTGTGAAAGATTTCATACTCGATGCCATAATTTTCTACGCAGAGAAGACTTTTCGAGGCTCGCGAGAAGGCGAAAAAGAAGCGATTGTTGACGATCTCGCAAGGACTCGGCTTCCTATAATCAACTAGAACGAACTGTATAGGTCTTGATAGTTTCTGACCACTCCACAGGCAAAAGCTGGGATTCAGAAGAGTTTCTGCCCACTTGTTTTGTATTCACACTCTTCATGATGATAGAGAAACTTTTTGCATCATTTGTTTTTCTTCTTTGACTTCATTCACCTCCGACTTGTTTTGTGCATTCTCTTGTGTTACTTTTATCAGAATCTTTCGTGCAAGGAAACTGCACAGATCGAGCCCGATCTCCTTGTTGAAAGGATTACCCGTAATTTCGATTGGTTCTCCGAAACTTGATACAATCAAGATTCTTACCCTTGAAAGTACATAGGGGAAGCGGGTCGAAGAGACCTTGATATCTTCGACTTCATCGTACGGCAGACTTTGCATTGTCAAGCCAAGCCTAGAGATTCTGAGAGTGTCTTCGTAAAAGTCCAGCCTTTCACGAAAAAGAGCGAAGACAAATGTCCCTATGGATCCAAACATCAAAACCAAAACGAGATATAGGTTCTCTGCTTTGTAGTAGCTTGAGTCAAGAAGAAAGGCGATCATCAAGGCCGCAAATAAAAGCCAGACCCCGAATGATCTTCCTCTTACGAAGAGTGGCTTCGTTTTCTTCATTCTCGAAAATTATTTGCCACTTGCAGTTTCTTTTTTGTGTTTGCTTATTTCTCACCTAGAAAAATTATTTCGAGAAATTGCACGCTTTTGGGGGCGGAAAAGGACAAATCATCTACGTCACAAAGAAGCAGGGAGAATCAAGTCTCCTGTTAGTTGAGTCAATAGACTTTTAGTTGCCTGATTCACGGCTACTCCAATTCTGACTGGTTTCGGGCAAGCTTCACCACAGACACAAAGGATACTTCTTCTCTTTCACGCTGGGATTCGCTCAAGGAAATATTGAGAGAATTTAACAACTTCTCGGTCATCTTCTTTTCAATCAGTAATTCCCCTTTGCCAAAGATGTCTTTCAGTGCATCTATGAGAACAGCAGGTCTGCGCGAAATTCCGCTAAAATCAAGGTGGTATTTTTCCTTCAAATAGTAAAGCGTAGAGTCTCGAACTGATGAGCCTCCAATTTCTTCTAGAGTCTCTTCCAAAGCCTGTTCTATTTTCTCGTCAACGTGGCTCATTACCATAACATTCGATCCGAAATCGCCGAATTCTTTGAAAATCACAACAAGGAGTAAAGCAGAAATGGATGTAGTCGTTCACAATTTATAGTTTGTCAGATACGCGAAATGCAAGAAAACTCGTCGTGAAAACGGAAATATTTTCCCTGTTGAGATTGAAGGCAAAGAGACAACTGCTAGCTTTGAGATTTCCTTTTTGACGTATTACGTCATATGTTAGCATAAAAAAGTAAATGGAACACCAAGATTGCTGCGATTACAAAATAATTTCAACGATGCAAAGAATGTCGCGTCGTGAAAGGCATTTTTCGTAAAATTTTGGTTCGAACAAAAGCAGAAAAGATTCGAGACAGCAACTGAAGAACTCAAAAATTATTCCTGTATATTTCTCAAAGAGACTAGCGTGATTCGCCTTCGAGTTCGCAAAAGCGCCCAATTAACATAATTTGAAACTTTTGGTGACCGGTCCAGTTAAGCAAACTTGTCAAGAAATCGAATTCAGTTGAAAAATCTTCTCGTTCTGTTTAATGTTCCAATAATTATGTAGAAAAATGAGTTAACCCTTGAAAAAACCCACGGATAACGCACGCATTTTTCTCTCAAGACTTGCCCCTTATGTGTATTCGGACGGGGCAAGGAATCTCAATAGAATTTCTAGGGAACTCTCCATCCCATACCAAACTCTACGGGAAAGGATGATACGTTTGAAGAGCCAAGGTATCAGTATTCTTCCGCTTATAACACCTGAGAATATGGGACTAGAAAGGATCAGAGTTTCTTTTCTTCTTTCAAAAGATGTGAAAAACAACAGAATTTTCTTCGGAAGTCTCTATCGAGCTGCAGGACTTCACTATTATGCACGATCCCTTTTCTCCCAAGTATTCGATTGCGAATTTTTCGTACCACGTGGCAAAATGAAAGAGCTTGATCTCATTTTGAAAAAGTTGGAAGAAATGAAGATAGTAAAAAATCCTATAGCGCGTAAAATTGACTGGAAAGAGATCTTAATGATGAAGACTGAATATTATGACTACGAGAATGGTCAGTGGGATGTTGATTTTTCACGATTAATTGGAGATCCTTCGATCGAACTGCCATCTTCTTCAGCTGCCAGCGTAATTGAAGAGCATAATTTTCTCTCTGCATCACTCTTCGATCATGCAGACCTTATAATTGCAAAGTCTCTCCAAATAGATCCTTGGGTAAAGCTAGTAGATATTGCGAGGATACTTCGACTGACAGATAACGACGTCAGTTATCATATGAAAAAGCATGTTTTTGGAAGGAAACAAATAGCAGGATTCCGACTAAAATGGATTGGAGATAAGACAGCTTGGGCAAAGCACACCATCACACCAATCACTTTGTTGTTTGACAATCTCTCAAGCGAGGAATTAAGACATGCTATTTCGATAGTTACATCTGTTCCTTTCACATGGAACCATATGCGAGCTACTGATGGTGCGTATCTGTCAGAACTTCTAGTACCGGCAATTCATGCACCCGAAACTATCCGCTACCTTTCAGACAAATTGAGAGATATGGATCTTGTTCCTCAAGTGCTGCTTGCTGATTGGTCTTGCATGTCAAACTACACGATCCCATATGAGATGCACAACGAAAAGTTAGATCGTTGGGAATTTGTTGCAGAAGAGAGTCTCGAACGCGTTTTGCAAACTATAAAGCCGTACAATGAATAAGTCTTTTTGAGTATACGAGACAAAAGTCTCTGCGCAAGTGCATCTTCTAGACCTTCAGGCTTCTTTTGATAGTTTCTCCTTGAGGGCTTAGTATGTGCTGACACTTTCATTCCTTTAATTCCGCATCGCATGAATGATCCGATTGCATGAGTTGAGTTATTTGTAACTAGTGCGACCAAATTATCAGGAACGAACAAACTTGGTTCAATAACTAAACCGCGAGCCCTATGTTATCTGTTACATTCCTTTGCAATAATCTTAAAAAATAGGGGGTTTGGGCGAGGTTATGTTTCTCCTTTCGCCCAAGTTGTCGTCTTACGTAGCCGTATGCTTTAGTCTATCCAGAACCAGCGCCGGGACCGATAGGATCCAACGGGCCTACGATTCCAAGGTGCGCCGCTAGTGCCGTTACAAAATCTCTATCCCACACTTCCCGCTCAGATGGAGCTTCTCTGCCCTGACCTTTTTTTCTCCTTTGTTTCGCGGGCTGCTGGTGATGCCTATTTCTCCAGGCTAGATACTTCCGGATGTTCGTTCCTATCTCCTCGTGGTTTTTCGGGTTGCAGTTTGAAATTGCAAACATACGAAGAGGTCCGAAGTGAGGCTCGATCGGATCCAACCATGAAGCATTTGTCGGGGTGAACGCGAATCTGATGTTGTGCGTAATGGCGTACTTTGCAACCCTGTCAACGATATGTGGAGAGAAGTTGTCGAGTATTATGAAGAGAGTGAAGTAGAGTGGATAGAGAGTTCTCACATACTTCAAGAACGCGAGGAACTCGACGTTCGTCTTGTGCTTCTTGATGTGACCGTACATCTTGTCCTTCACGAGGTCGTACGCTGCAAGGAGATGCCTGACTCCCTGATCCCTGTTGTAGGTGGCTGGAACCCTGTCAGGATGCTTCTCCTTCGCCCAGTTCGATCCCTTCTGTGGTTTGACCTCTATCGGTCCAAATTCATCGACTGAGAGGATGGCGCAGTACTGACTGTTGTAATTCTGTTCTGTGGTCGCTGCGGTAGTGAAGACATTGTACGAGGAGGAGGAGAAAGGGGCGCCGCTGCTACTCGTTTCGGGTTCACTTGTGGTGATGGTGTAGATGCACGAGGAAGAATCCCACGAAGAAAGAGTCGGTGATGATGACGACGTTTGACCACCATCTCCAGCAGCATCAGGCCGATTCATCGTTGCAGCGGCAAGTTCAGCCGCTTTCTTCTTCAGCTCCTCAATCCGCTTTTTTAAATTTCAAACGCCTGATCGTTGGACTCCTTCCATGTCTTCGTCCTCTGGTAAGAGACGCCGAACTCCTCCAGAATCAGCCTGATGGATTCGTCGCTTATCTCCTTCCCATTGACAATCTTCCTGTCTCCAACTGCTTCGTCGAGCTTCGACAGAGACCAGGAGTTGAAGGGATAGCCGAGCACTCTTGGAGGTATCATTGCAAGCTCCGCGATCGACGCTCTTTCCTCATCATTGAATTTAGGATTCGAGCTGCCAGTCGTCCTCGGTCTTATGGATCTCAATCCACCTGCATTGAACATGCGAATGACATCCCTGATGTGGTAGTCCGAAAGCAGAGTGAAATTCGCAATCTCCTGTACCGTCATCCCTTGGGCTGAGCAAAGGACGACTTGGCATCGCTTCATGAATATTGGATTCTTGCCATGTCTAATCTCGTGCTGTATTCTGCTGCCCTCATCCGAGGTCGGGCTCTTGCGTAGAGGCACATGATGAGTTGAGATTGCGCGCAAAAAGGGATACGGTAGAGAGGCCACCGCCCTTCTCAATCAGCTAAAAAATGTTGGACAAGCGGTTTGGGATGGCACTAGTACGGACAGAGCTATTGATACGGCCACGAGACAGAGTCTTACTTTGATCTCAGTGGTCATAGCGAGGCAAGGTGATGACTGAGGGTAGAAATATGTTTCGGGATTCCCTATTTAATTGGGCCAGTAATCATTAAATCAATTATGATCTTAACAAGCTTGGAGTGAGAAGGATAATATTGTTAAGACCGTTATTATGGAAAATCCGAAAAAAGATTAATCTATGCTGTTTACCATTTCGTCGCCGGGAACCCTCCCTTCGTATTAAG
>CADDZS010000091.1 GCA_902812485.1 archaeon | reverse complement strand
GTTTTTTGTTCCATTCTCCAATATCCTGAGTATGTGTTTTGCTTTTAGGGCAAAGGAGAGGACTTTGCACGATATGAACTTGGTTGTTCGATTCAATTCGACATGATCCAGGGGAAAAATATAGTTCAAATTCTTTTCCAAAAATTGCGTTACATCAAAGCCATCATGAATTGCTTGTTCTAACGAAAAAGTCGGAGTCAAAACAATACAAGCATCTACAGGCGTGAGATCCCAAGTAGGCCGAAATCAAGCATGATTGTCACACATATCTTCACTATCATAGGAAGCGCAGAGGTCGAGAAGGAAGAGGGAAGGAGTGAATAAGGGCTGACCGTATCAGGGCAAAATCACGGAGAATACGAAAATTATCAGTCAAAATCCCGAACCTAACAAGGAGGAGGAGAAGCAAGATTGAGAGGATCTCATAACACTCCACTCTGGATCTATGAGAGTCAGCTGCCCAACAAGGTGGGTTCTTTAACCTCTGCTGACTGATGATTCCCAAAAACTAGAAGTCGAAATACTTATACCAAAGATGACCAAAGCCGTCAGTTGATGAGCGAAGAAGAGACTCCTCCTCCAGATAGTGCGTCAACTGAAAGTAAACCTTCAACTGGTCCTCGTCCTACTCGCCGTGGTTTTATGAAGACTGGTGCCGTGCTTGCGGCAGGTCTAGTAGTCGGAGCCGCGGTAGGCGGAACTGCCGGATATTTGCTTGCTAGTCCCCAAAAGACTTCTGGCAGCGTTAAAGTGGGAAGTGGCACTTTCACAATAGGAACCAGCGTTTCCACCTCTGGACCAACTGCTCCTGCTTGTTCTCAAGAAGTTCAGATGTTTCAAGCTCTGGTCACGCTTGTGAATAACAGAGGCGGAATCTACGCAGCCGATATGGGCGGATACATTCCTATCAGGATGATTGTCCTGCAGGATGGCGGACCAGGAGATTTAAGCACAATCAAATCAAACTACACTACGCTTGCTACTTCCGACAAGGTAGATCTTCTGATTGGTCCCTTCACAGCTGCCCCTTCGGAAACAGCATCACCAGTCGCGATACAGAATCAGGTGCCGTACATCGACAACCAAGCAGACGAAGTGCCAATTTTCAACCAGCCTGGCGCGAGCGACTGGGTAGTGGGCTCGCTCAATATCATAAACTACTGGCTTTGGAATTATCTCAACGTGGTCAAGGAGCAGACGGATGCAAAAACGATTGCCTTAATAGATCAGGGTGACGATTTCAGCACCGAAGTGAATGGCACAGGACCATCCAAGTTCGGCGGAGCGCAATTTGCTCAACAGCTGGGTTTTGACGTTTTGGCCACGGATTCTGTCAACACTCAGTTCTCGGCAACATTCGATTATACTGCCGAAGTTCAAAAAATGAAGTCTCTTGATCCTGACATTGTGGTGTATTCAGATCCCTCAGGGACATTCCAAGCTCTGTTCTGGGAAGCTTGTAAAAACGCCGGGTACAAGCCTAGGGCTTACCACCCAATATTTGGCGCTTTGGGAGCATTTCAAGGAGTGACGGGTGCAACACTCGGTAACGGAGTCACCGCCGATATTCTCTGGAATGCTACTTTCCCGTATGAAGGACTATGGGGACTGAGTTTCTGGAACCAAGTTCAACAACAAGGGAATTTCACAGACGCAAACTGGCCTTGGCTTTCAATAGGATATTCTTGCGTTGAGACGGCGTGCAAAGCGGTTGAAGTTGCGGGTTCTACCTCGAAGCCTGACGTGATGAACGCGCTCAAGTCAATGGAATTTTCAAATCTGCTTGGACCATGGAAGGCTCAAAGCCCTCTAACTTACCCATTTCCGCCGCCCTCAACTCTAAACACTGGAACCGGAATGTCTCTCGCGATAAACATACCAGTGCAGATCATTAATGGGCAAAGAGTTGTTCTAGGCGGTGCCAAGGGGACGACTTATGCGGCGCTTGCAACTGGAACTTATCAGTATCCTCAACCGACAAGCTTCTAGAAAATTCCGATTTCGCTTTTGTTTTGCCAGCTAAAAGCAACCTTCGGAAGTGCCGAGGGCAGCCGAGGCTCACTCAGCTTTTGAGTGAGCGGATGCAGTAGGAGGGAGATGAAGATCAAACTTTGGTTTTGCTTGGCGCCAGTGCGACGGCTACAATACTACTTCAAGGACTCTTCTTCGGAGGAATCCTTTCACTCATAGCCGTGGGACTCACGCTTATCTTCGGGGTCTCCAAGGTTCTGAACATAGCCCACGGTGATTTTCTGTTTCTGGGAGGAGCAACTACTGTGGTCCTCTTCACAGTTTTTGGACTCAATCCATTTCTAAGCATAGCTATTGTAGTCCCGCTTTTTGCATTGGTCGGAGTTCTCATGAGCTTTCTGATGCGAAAGCCTCTCCAAGCAAGAACACAGGAACTTGCAATAGCAGCTAGCGTCCTAGTGACGCTTGGGCTGTCAAACCTAATCGAGGGAATTGGATCAAGGGCAGCTCCAATCTATGGCTACAACTATTTTTCCATCCCTTCTTCAACGATAGGAATAGGTTCAATCAACATTGCGAGTGTCGTCCTAAACGGGGTGTTTTTGATCGCCTTCGTGGTCGTGATAGTTATTTCTGTTGGCGTTACTTTCCTTGTCTACAAAACCTCTCTCGGCTCAACCATGAGGGCAGCTATGGCAGACAGAGAAGTTGCCTTGATGCTTGGGATAGACACAAACAGAGTTTCGATGGTCACATTTGCAATCGGAATCTCACTTGCGGCACTTGCTGGAACGATAGATGTTCTGACTACTAATTTGACTCCCGACACTGGATTAACTCTCACTGTGTTTGCTTTGACGGTGGTTGTTCTAGGCGGGCTAGGAAGTTTCTATGGAGCTCTTCTGGGTGGGTTCCTAATCGGATTCGTAACAAACCTCGTTGAACTCGTGCTCATTGACCTGAATTTTCAGGGAAGCGAGTGGGCTGGAGCTGTCCCGTTGATAATTCTTATCGCCGTACTTGTCGCTAGGCCGACTGGCCTTTTGAAAAGATAGATTGGTTGGGGTTTCTTTCGTTTTGTCGAACGCTCTCATTCGATTCCTTCGAGTTTTCGAATCGGAAGGAGGAATGGCGAGAACGCCTTTCAGTGGCTACATCGTCTGGACGATCATAGGTCTTGCGATTTTGTCTCTTGCTGCAATTGCGAGCGGGAGGGGCTCAATTTTCAATGACATCCTCCAGATACTCCTCTTTGCTTCAATGGCTCTTTGCTACGATTACTTTTCTGGTTTCACAGGCTATTACAACTTGGGTTTTGGAGCTTTCGTTGCTCTGGGCGCATATGTTTTCGTTATTTCGACGAATCATGGGGTCAATGCGGTAGCGGCTTTCGTTCTCGCAGGGGTGCTCTCCGCACTCTTCGCCGGTGGTGTGAGCTACCCTCTTCTCCGACTTAGAGGAGCGTATTTTGCCATCGCGACGCTAGCTCTAGTCGTTCTGCTTCAAATATTTGACACGAATCTTTTCAACTTCACTGGTGGAACGATTGGACTCGCAGTCGATGTGGCAAATGGCAATTACCAATTGCCTCTCTTTGTAGCTTCCCTCGGATTCACGATTGTTGCAATTACGCTTCACCATGTCGTCGGAAGATCGAGACTGGGACTTGCCCTAAAGAGCATTCGAGAGGACGAAGATGTTGCCGAGAGCTATGGTGTGAACACTTTCAGAGTAAAACAAATGGCAATGGTGTTGAGCGGCTTGTTCGCGGGATTCTCGGGTTGCCTCTTTTCGGTTTATCTTCAATTCATCAATTCGACAAACATACTAGGCCTTGGTTTTGGCCTGTTTCCGGTCGTCGCATCTATTGCAGGAGGAAGCGGCATATTTTTGGGGCCGGTGATCGGTTCTTTCATTTTGAGTGGACTGAATGCGGTAGTTCCTGAGATAATAGCCGCTGTCAACCCGACGCTTATTTTCGGTCCTCTAGTAGTTTCGGGAGTCATCCTGGTTGTGGTGGGTCTATTCCTTCCCGGCGGGATACTGCGAACGCGCTCCATCTCGAGATATGCGTATTTGCGCCCCGATAGATCGATTACTAGTCATTTCACGAGAGGCAAAGCTGGGGACCTTGACAGTGGCTTGAAGAAGAGTCCTAATGACAGCAAGATCAAAAGCTCTTCTTCCCCTCTTGTCAAAACGTGAGCTTGAAGCAAGGAAAATGGAAAAAGAACGAGAGCGAAACCTTAAGAAAGAAACTTGAAAGATGGTCGTTGAAATTCTTACTGTTGTTCATTGATTACTTGGAGGTGAGAGAATTTCTTCTTTCCTCTCTCTTCCTCTCAGTTTGCACTAAACTATAATATTCCAAGATATGAGCGCGTGATGTACTCGTCCTTCTCCAAAATTTCGCTTGGTCCAGATCTTGCTATCTTACCATTTTCCATCAGATAAGTGTAAGACGCAATTTTCAAGAGTCTCGGAACGTTCTGCTCTACTATGAGTATTGTCTTTCCAAGCTGATTTATCTTCCTGATGGTTTCAAAGACATTGTTTATTGCGATTGGCGAGAGACCCAGGGAGGGTTCATCGATCATCAGCAGTTGAGGTGAACCCATCACCCCTCGCCCAATCGCCAAAAATTGCAGTTCACCTCCGCTTAGTGTCCCTGCGAGCTGGTGCCTTCTTTCCTTGAGAACAGGGAAGATCTGGTAAACTTCTCTAAGATTTTCCTCTCTTTCGTCTCGCGCCTTCGGATTCATTGCCCCCAAGTTCAAGTTCTCTTCGACAGTCATCTCTGGGAATACCCTTCTTCCCTCTGGAACGTAAACTACTCCGCGCTTGACTATCTCCTTCGGAGGAAGACGATCTATTCTTTCTCCATTGAAGTGAATCTCTCCAGAGGATGGATATATCGTTCCGAGTATCGTTTTGAGAAGAGTGCTCTTTCCAGTCCCGTTGGGACCGATAAGTCCGGTGATCGACTTTTCTTCGACGACCAAATCTACGTCCCAAAGTACATGAATCTGACCATAGGAGCTGTTAACCTTGTGAAGTTTCAAGATCGGCATATGAAAGAAAAACTATCCTCCGAGGTAGACTTGGATTACCTTTGAGTTCTTCGAAACTTCTTCCGGCGAACCTTCGGCGATCTTCTCTCCATGGTCTAAAACTATGATCCTAGTGGAAATGCTCATGATGGCATGCATCACGTGTTCGACGATGAATACGCTCACACCTGAGGAGTGGATCTTTTTGATGATTTGAGTGAACTGCCCAACCTCGACTGGATTGAGCCCTGCCATCGGTTCGTCGAGGAGGACGAGCTTTGCTCCAGTGGCTATCGCCCGTGCGAGCTCCACTCTTCGTCTGTCTATGAATGGAAGAGTGGAGACGTATTTCGTCTTTATTTCTTGAAGTCCGGTCAGTGAGATTGCCCTTTCCGCCTCTGCCTCCGGATCCCTTGCATCTTCAGCTGAGCCGAAGATGGATCCGAGGAGCACATTTTCGAGAACAGTTTCGCTTAAGAAAGGCTTGACGAGCTGATACGTCCTGCATATTCCGAGCCTACATACCTCGAAGGCTCTCTTCCCGTCGATCCTCTTTCCTTCAAATGTGATGCGGCCAGAATCAGGGTTGTACTTCCCCGCAATGATGTTAAATAGTGTGCTCTTGCCTGCACCGTTTGGCCCGATAAGACCGAGTATTTCGCCCAGATCCATTTGAAAAGAGACGTCTTTGACCGCGACGAGCGCGCCGAATCGCTTTGTGACATTCTCGACTGAGAGCAACGGCACAGATTGCAAAGAGGATTTTATCAACGATAAAAGTATAGCCCCACATTCAGCCAAGAGACCAGATCAAACGGATAATCAACCATGTAAATCGAAGAAGAGAGAGTAGGATATTTTCCATCGAATCAACCAGAAAAATAATTTTCATTTCGGTCGCTTGTCTTAGCGTATCAAAAGGAAGAGAGAGGGAAAGTAAAGAAGTCGCTACTAAAAATTACGAGAAACGTACCCACATAGGCATTTAGCTCAAATTGATTGCCCTAATATTTCCACGACATCCATCACTTCTAGATTTGGCTTCTTGCCCATCTTGGAGAGCACTTCGACGAGGTGGAGCTGCTCGTTGGGCGTCGCGGTTGCAAGTATTTCTGCTCCAGTCGAAACTGCGTCTTCGATCAATCTTTCCGCTCGCCAGTGTGCCATCTCTGGATACCCCTGTTTCACTCCGCCGCACTCGCCCGCGCACCACGTCCATCTTCCCTTCTTTCCAAGCTCTAAGAGCTCAAGAGCGGGAATGGCGTTGAGGACAGCTCTCGGTTGTTCGAGCACTCTCCTCTCTCTGGGCGATTTGCTTCCAGCCTGGCGAGCGAGATAGCACGGATCGTGATATACGACACGCATTCTACTGCCATCGGCAAACTTCTTGTTACTCGCCTTTATCCTGCCAGAAGAAATCAGAGCTGCAAGAAGCTCAGTAATGTGTAGAATCTCGAATTCCGCATCAAACTCCCTCCTCAGGACATGGTAATCTTGCGCGCTTAGGCAGACGACTTTCTTGATTCCGTGTTTCTTGAACAGATCAAAGTTTTTCTTCCACAGCTCCTCTGCTCCCCATCTGTCACCCATCACTTCAAGATAATAGCCTGAGTTGATCTCGTTTTCGAATATCCCAAAGTCAAGCCCAGAAGATTTCAGAACCTTCGAAGCCGATTTTGCGACATTAGGCAGTTTGTAAGACGCATCTTCGCCCGCGAAGAGAACTGTTTCCGTATTGTGATCCTTGACGATTTTTACTCCGAGTCCGGATGCCCAAGCGCTCGTCGGGGCGTCGATGCCGTGAATGTTGCCGTACTTTTTGATGTTCTCGATGGGTTTCTCGTGTCCCTTGAGGGGACCCATTTTTTCATAAATCATGAACCTGAAAGTCTTGAAAATGTCCGATAGCCTAGCATCTCTATCTATCACTCCACAGATTTCGTTACACAGCCCGCACTGTGCGCATGAGAACAGGGTTTCTTGAACGTCCTCGTCGATTTCCATCAGACCGTGATAGTTCTTTGTGGCTATCTCCCAGAAAGCGGATGGAGAGTATCGCCTCCATCCGTAATAGTCGAACGGAACGCACTTCCAATCAGCGGTGTTATGCTCGTCCGCGAGCCAGTTGGCGGGACCGCGACCGTAGCAATTGCCGCATGCCGTGCATCCCGAGCTTGGATGTATATCAGAAGCGTAGAGCCAGCGTTTGTATTTCTCAAGAGTCGTGACTTTTCCCTTGACTTCTTGGACATTAGATTGTTGAGCCGTCATATTTTTCCCTCGCTTACTCCCTCTACACCACTCTAAAACAGCGTACCAGGGTTCATGATATGGTTCGGATCAAGTTCGTCGCGCATCTTTTTCATCCACTCGTATAGAGGCCCCAGCTTCTCCATAGCTGCCTTCGAATGGAACTGTATTGTGAGCCCGTGGAACGTGCCGCCCCTACTGATTTGGAGAGGCAGATATCTCTCGAGATATGCCCACATGAGTTTCATATCGTTAGGATTGTATGGGTTGTAAATCTGAAAAGTCTCTGTCTTGAAAGAATCCCGGCAGGCGAAACTATCGTGCCAAGGGAGGTATCTTTCGTTCCAAATCCCGAGATCCTTGCATATCTTTTCATTGTACTCATAAACATCGTTGAAGAAACGGTAGGGAAAGTGTGCGGAAGTCGTGAGCCACATTCCAGCGTTCCTCGTGTTCCTCGAACCCCAAGAGTCGTGACCTACCAAGTTCCACGCCGGCCACGGCTCAGCAGGCCCACTCTCATACTTTGGCGTGTACCTTGTTGGGCCGACTAGTTTTTCAGCGCCCTCGACACTTTCCTTTCCTCCAAATTGTTTCATTGCGTTGAGTGCAATTTCTTCGTGAGCTTTTAGCTCATTTTCAGTTCTCCCAAAGTTGATAATTGACACGAGAAACCATGCATCCTCTGGCAACTCCTTCACAACTCCTTCTTTGATTGCGGGGATGACCCACCATCTGTCATTGAAGTGGACATCAAATATCTCGCTTCTTACGCACTTGAAAATCGCCTTGCCGCACTCGTCGAGCTGATCTCGTTTGAAAGTGAAAAATTGAGTCGAGAGCCATTCCTTCTTGAAATCGATTGTCTTGAAGGCAAGACGAGTGATCACACCAAAGTTTCCCTCGACCTGAGTCCAGAGTCCAGTGAATTCCGGACCGTTTGGGTACCTGAAGAACACGCCATACTGAGTAAGTTCGTTGGCTAGAGCCCCCACTCGAAGCAACTCGCCGTTCGGGAGTGCAGCTTCCACTCCAAGGCACAGATCAGCGACTACGCCATACCTAGTCGAACCATATCCATGGCTCGGGTTTACAAAGGCTGCACTGCAAACAGCTGCGGACTCATAGGTTGGCCAGATTGGCACTGTGAGGTCGTGCTTTCGAAGTTCGGCAAGCATCTGGTGCCAGCTTGCCCCAGCTTCTACCACGACCACCTTGTCTTCGGGATGAACCTCTATCTTGTTGAGAGTAGTTAGATCAATTAGGATTCCGCCCTCAAGGGGAACACTCGCTCCTTCGCCGATCCCTCCCTTAGCAGTGACTGGGATCCTAGCCCTATTCGCAATTCTCAGAATTGTCGCAACATCCATTGGGGAATGAGGTCTCACGACTATGTCCGGTTCTCTCATCAGGAAGGGCCATGCTAGGCTTCTTCCGTACATGAAAAGATCGAGTTTGTTTGTGCTGACGTTTTGAGCTCCGAGAGCTGTCTTCAGCTGCTCGACTGTGTCAGGCCACACTTGTTTTGCCGATGCTCTGGACGACAACGCTTCAGGCAGTCTTGGTGCAGATATAAATCATTTTTGGGAGATGGTTTGTTGTTAACAGCCGCCGATAACTTCGCCATGCTTTGCCTTTGGAGAACTTTTCGAATCACGACAGGGAATCTGATTTTATTTCTTGGTCCTCCATTTTCCTTTCTTTCATTGAAAGAGCAAATTATCGTAGGAGAAAAAGAGGGAATTTTTCATTTTCACGGATCTTAGCCCAGCGCCGCGACAAGAAAACAATTTCTTCCAATACGGCCGAGAGGCAAGGCAATTGGAAGACTGGAAACACGCTCAAAGGGCAGAGTCCCCAATTGAGGAGTTATCTTCTTAGACGCATTAGATTATCAACACGTGGGAGGAGTCGACCAAATTTGATTCCTGAAAGATCTTTCTTTGCTCAAGATTTCGTCCTTGACTTCCGCTAG
>CADDZS010000090.1 GCA_902812485.1 archaeon | reverse complement strand
GTCCTCTAGAGCGTATGAGTGAGACAAGCGCTTCAGGCGTCACCGGAGTTTCAGTGATCCGAATACCCAAGGGTTCGAGTGCGTCGTCAATCGCGTTTGCGATCGCCGCAGGGGGAGCAATTGCTCCGCCTTCCCCCATCCCCTTCACTCCGAGGGGGTTCAGGCTCGTAGGCGTGACAATATGCTCGATCGAAACGTTAGGCACATCAAGAGATGTGGGAAGCATGTAGTCGATAAATGTCGGGGAGAGAAGCTGACCGTCCTGAGAGTACTTCAATTCTTCGAGTAATGCGCCTGCGATTCCTTGAGCAATTCCGCCGTGAACTTGACCCTCCACGATGGTCGGGTTAATCATCACTCCGCAATCGTGAACCACATAATAGCTCAGGATTCTGACTTTCCCAGTTTCAGAGTCGACCTCGACTACGGGTACGTGCACCTGATAAGAGTAGGCGACTCCGGGGGGATCGTAGAACGTTGTCGCCTCAAGACCTGGCTCAACTCCTGGAGGAAGATTGTGTGCATCATACGCTATCTTTGCGATCTCAGCCAAAGTTAGCGATTTTCTAGTGTCGTCTCTTGATCTGAACCTACCAGCTAAGAATTCGACGTCTTCCCTTCTCGTGCCGAACACAAAAGCAGCGATTCTGGCGGCCTTTTCCTTCACTTTAGATGAGCTCAGCTTTACGGCTGCGCTCCCGATGATTGCAGTCCTGCTCCCCCATGTTCCGAATCCGTATGGGTCTGACCTTGTGTCTCCGTGGTGCACCGTCACCTTTTCGAGCTCGATCCCAAATTCGTCGGCGCAAACTTGCGCAAGAGTTGTTGCACCTCCCTGGCCGTGGGGGCAAAGACCTGTGAGAATTGTTACACTTCCCGATCTTTCGACCCGTACTGTAGCGCTGTCGTATCCACTGTAAACCTTGAAGCCGTCTAGTCCCATCTGCCTCGATGGTCCTATTCCAGTTGATTCGACGCAGAAAGAGATCCCGATTCCAAGATACTTCTCATCGAGGGCTTCGTGGGAAAATTTCTTTGTCTTTGCATGTTTTTTGAATTGTTCGTATCCAGAAATTTCGAGCGCCTTGCGAAGAGCAAGGGGATAGTTTCCGCTGTCATATGTTGCTCCGATCGCGTTGCGGTAGGGAAGCTCGGACGGCTGGATAAAGTTCTTGAGCCTAACCAAGACAGGGTCGAGCTTGAGCTCCCTTGCAACAATGTCCACCGCTCTCTCTAAAACAAAGTTCGCTTCGCTCTGTCCGAAGCCTCTGTACGCTCCGACTGGCGTCTTGTTCGTCGTAACGCATGTGAGACGAATGAGCCAGTTCTTGATCTTGTAGGGTCCAGGTAGGGCACTAACCGAGACTAGCTGGGGCCCCAAGCTCATAATGTGAAAGGCTCCGAGGTCTGCGAGAATTGAGTCTTTGAATCCAACGATTGTGCCGTCTTTGAGCACTCCGACCTCGATCGAATGAAGCTGGTCGCGTGCGTGAACTGTAGAAATTATGTCTTCGGATCTGCTGGCAGTCCATTTGACGGGCCTCTTGAGCTTAATCGATAGATAAGCAGTAAGGACTTCTTCAGGATACACATCTTGCTTGTTCCCAAATCCCCCTCCCACATCTGGTGCGACGACCCTGATTCTGTTCTCGCCAATCTTGAGCATCTCGGCAAGAACTGATCTTACGATGTGAGGCCACTGAGTACTTGACCACAGGGTAAGAGTTTCAGAAGCCTCGTCGTAGCTAGCCACGACGCTTCTTGGCTCCATCGGAGAGCCGTACTGTCTTTGAATCTTGAATCTCTCTCTTAGAACCAAGTCTGCCTTTGAAATCGCGCTTTCCACATCTCCAGCTCTCACTTCTGTTGAATAGGCATTGTTTGTTCCCCATTCATCGATGATAGGGACGGAATCAGCCTCGATCGCTTTCTCGGGGTCTACGAGTACATCGAGCGGCTCGTACTCCACTTCGATCTTCTCTAGAGCATCTTCTGCAGAGTAGCGATCTGTTGCAACAACAGCCGCAACGATTTCTCCTGCGTATCTTGCCTTGTTTAGTGCAATTGGATGTATGCTTGCTTTTCTCAAGCCTTTTGGAGCAGCGAATATTGGAAACGGCTCGATTTGTCCAGCCACATCCTTACCCGAGATCGCTAAGAGCACTCCGCTTGCCTTTAGGGCATTTGAAAAGTCGACTGACAAGAGTCTTGCATGAGGTAGTGAGCTCCTGAGAAACGCAACAAAGAGCATGTTTGGAAGTTTGATGTCATCAGCGTAAGTCGTTTTTCCAAGAAGCACTCTCGGAGCCTCTACGGCCTTGACTCGCTGTCCTACGAGCTTTGTGGTCTGTTTTGTAAGTACTACTGCCAATTAGAAAGTCTCGCCTTGAAACGAAAAGAGGGAAGGAAAGAAAATGGGGCCACAACGTGGTCTCATCATGATATGTTTGATCACTCAGTCTTTATTTCTTGGAATTTACGAGAAACCCTCCTCCCATCCGAAAGGAGATAAAACTCAATCCATATCTTTAATACCTTTCTTGTTGCGTTGGCCATCGTGGAAAAAGCGCTGCTATGAGCGAATCACCACATGGTGGTCTGTTTGAACGGCCTCGGCTCATGTTTGTGACTTGTACCACATCTTCTTTTGTGCCTTGCAAATTTCTTTGCACTTATCGATCTTCCACATTTTGGGCAAATAGGCAATTTTTCTCCCTCTCCCCCCGTTGTTCTCTCTTACCTTCTACTTCTTCACTTCGGTTACTTCAGATCTAATATTACCGAAGGGTGAAGCAAACCTTCTTGTGTCGGGTCATTAGCGAAAATGAATCCTTCCTGATCTTTGAGGGAGGTCTTCGGTTCGACAAGCTATCATCGATGAGACTTGCGATCTTTTCCATGTCTCTTTCCTTCATTCCACGCCTTGATACTTCGTTTGTACCCAATCTCACACGCGAGTCAACTATTATTCCGCAGGCTTCGAGCCTGTTTCTAACTTCCTCTCCTCTTCCGTGTCCAAAATTGAGCAAAACTTGATGCGATTCTGTTATTCCGTGCTCCTTCGCGGCAACTGGATGGCCGAGCTCACCCAAATTCTTTCCGAGCTTTCTTGAGTTTCTTACCACAGCATGAGCATACTTCCTCCCATGCAGCTTCACCTCCTTTAGAGCAACGCAGAGAGCCGCAACACGATTCAAGTGAAAGTTGTCCATGAATCTGTAAAGGAATCTTTGCTCGAGCACCTTCATGAGCTCGACGTCGTTCGAAAGGATAATTCCGCCTTGAGGGCCGAAGAAAGTTTTGTGAGTAGAACCCAGAAGTACGTCTGCTCCTTCTGATAAAGGATCCTGGAACTCTCCTCCAGCGATGAGACCCAATACGTGCGAGCCATCGTATACTAGACATCCTCCACTCTTGTGAACTTCTTCTGCGAGCTCCCTAACGGGATGAGGAAACAGAAAGACTGTTGCTCCAAGGACAACGACCGAAGGCTTTTCCCTTCTTGCAATTGAGATGGCCTCGTCTAGGTCAATCCTGAATGAGCCGTCCTTTCGAAGAGGAAGCCGGAGAAAATCTAGGCCAAAGAGATCGGGAATGTATCCAGTTGTGTAACCCTTGTAGCCACCGTCCTCGGAAGAAAGAGCAAGAATCTTTTCTCCCTTCTTTGCGACTGAGTCAAGAACCATCATAGCAGCTATGTGACCTGAAATAGGCGATGCAGAAGCCGCTCTGGAGTGAAATGTTTGGCATGCAAGGGACTCGCATTCTTCCCAGATCTCATGAAACATACTCGAGCCACCATATGGCTCTGGTCTACCTGCATATCTCCCAGCCATTTCGCTCGAAAGTGCTCGCAAAACATCCTGGCTCAGAACGTTTTCGCTTGGGATGAGGTTGAGAGTAAGTCTTCGATACTTCTCGTACCGCAATATTGACGAAAGTACTGGTTCAGAGTTTGCTCTTGATTTTCTTTGTTTCAATTTGAAAGTAGGAAGATCTAGCTCCATTTTTCTGGTTTCCCTCTCCCTCTCCTACTACTCCCACTTAACGAGCTATTCCAATGATTCAAGGAGCCAAGAAGATCAAAGCTGTGAAATTTGAGCGACGATGGCAGAATGGTCGATGTACCTTCCACAGTAATAGCACTGCAGAATAAGAGGATCCTTCTTCACCACCTTGAATTTTGGCCTCGTTGGTTCCTTGGGTTGAGCCGTCACACAGTTCTTGTTAGGGCAGTAAATAATTCGTCCTTCGATCCACTTGCCTTCTTCCAAAATCCCTGTTTTCTCATAAGCCTTGCCATCTTCCGAAACGAAGTATATCAAAGCTCGAGGTTCAAGAAGCTTGATTTTAGTCAGAGTTTCTTCAGAGAGTTCTTCGGGGAGTTCCAAAACGTCCTTATCTTTCCATTGCACAGTCGCCCTAACATAGGGGGTCTGGTCTTTCAGAATGGAAAGTAAGTAAGGAGTTTTTCCGCCCGAGATCTCAATCAATGTCTTTCTTGCATCTTGTTTGCTTGTCTGTCTTTGATCTTTGTTCGTTCTTTGAGTCAAGGCTTAGATAGCGAACCTCTCTTTATCCTTCTTTGTCCTTTTCCCATCTTATTGGACTATAAGCGAAAGAAGCGCCATTCTCACTGGCAGTCCGAAAGCGGCCTGCTGAAAATATCTTGCGAAGGGTGTTTCGTCAACTTCTAAAGGTATGTCGTCTATTCTCGGAAGATGGTGCATCACAATCATCCCTCTTCTTGCTCTTTCGAGCATTTTCTTTGTCACAAAATAGCTGCCTCGGAGTCTTTCGTACTCCTGAGGATCGGCGAATCTCTCCTTTTGGAGCCTCGTTACGTATAGGGCGTCGACCTCTGGCAGGACTTCTTCTACGTGAGTTAACTCTCGGTATTCGACTCCAGTTGATTTGAGATGGTCTGTTATTTCTTGCCTCATCCTGAGAGGTTCTGGGCTCACCAGGTAAAGTTTCACTCCGTGGAATAGACTCACACCGTATGCAAGAGACGAAGCAGATCGAGTCTGGCGTAGATCTCCAAGAATCGCGATTTTTAGTCCGTCTATCCCCCCAAATTCTCTGCGTAGAGTGTAGAGATCTGTGAGTGTCTGCGTGGGATGATGCTGGGATCCGTCTCCCGCGTTTATTACCGGAGCCTCGGCAATCTCCGCTGCAAGTCGGGCCGAGCCCTCTATCTTATGCCTAAGAACTATCACATTCGAATAGGAATCGACCATCCTTATCGTGTCGGCGAGTGTTTCGCCGGTAACTGTCCTTGACATAGAAGGATCTGCGAACCCAATCACGTGACCTCCCAGTCGGATCATCGCCGTCTCGAAACTGAGCCTCGTCCGAGTGCTCGGCTCAAAGAATAGCGTAGAAATTATCCTGTCTTTGAGGACTTCTTTTCCAGATTTAGCGAATTTTTCCATCTCATCGGCGACTTCAAAGAGTCTTTCGATTTCCTGACGGCTGAAGTCGAGTATCGAAACGAGGTCCCTTCCCTTAAAGCGCGAATCGATATCCAAGTTCTTCTACTACTACTCCGAATTTCTTTTCCCGTTCTCCTTCTACTTCCCCTCGTCCTTTTCTGAATTACTCACCTAAATGTTATTTTCCTGATAGCCTAATCTTTTGCGGCCAACCAAAACACGAATATGTTGAGTTGAAAGACAGAGAATTAACAGTACTCTAAACTCGGTTAGGATAGCTGTTCTGAGATAGCAGAATGAGTGAGAGGAGGATGGAAAGGAGTGGCCACATTTGATCTCGTAATTCGCGGTGGAAAAGTCTACTCAGCCGCCGAAGGAACATTTTCCGAGAAGCAGATCTGCATCTCAGAAGGAAAGATCGCCTCAATTGAAAGGCCATCTGGGCGTCCCACAGCTTCCCGAACGTTAGACGCTGAAGGTATGCTCGTACTTCCCGGTTTGATTGACTCGCATGTGCACTTTAGAGATCCCGGGTTGACCCACAAGGAAGATTTTGAAACTGGCACAAAGGGGGCGGCCGCAGGAGGAGTTAGCCTAGTGTTCGACATGCCCACAACAGTTCCAGTAGTTACAAACGCATCCCTCTTTAGAGAAAAGCTTGAGACGATCGGGGGCAAAGCTGTCGTAGATTTCGCACTTTTCGGGGCGGCCGCGATCTCGAACCTCGAAGAAATCCATAAGCTTGCAAGAGCCGGGGCCGTCGCCTTCAAGACCTACACAGTTTCTCCTCCGAAGGAAAGGTTGAAGGAGTACGAAGGATCTTTCATCACAAACTCCGGCGAGCTGCTCCAAGTGATGGAGAGAGTTTCAAAGACGGGCCTTGTGCACTGTATCCACGCGGAGGATGACTCTACCATAGGATGTCTCACAGATAGGATGAAGTTTGAAGGAAGAAAGGATCCTCTAGCACATTACGACTCGCGGCCAAATTTCACTGAAGCCCAAGCGGTGTTTGACGCAATCACCCTCTCGGGGGCGACAGGTGCTAGGGTTCACATCGTCCACGTGAGCACCGCCGAAGCGGCAACTCTTCTGAGGCAGGCAAAGCTCGGAAAAAGCTCTCAAGTGAGCGCTGAGACCTGCCCTCACTATCTTTACTTCACAAAGGAAATCCTCCAAAGAAAGGGGCCATATGCGAAGTACAATCCTCCTGCTAGAAATCAGGAAGATATGCAGGCTTTGATCGCGGCGATTAACGACGGGTCGATCGACGTGGTGGTGACAGATCACGCTCCTCACTCAAAGGAAGAGAAGGAGAAAGGTGCAGAGGACATTTTCAGGGCACCCCCTGGCACGCCAGGAGTTGAGACGAGGCTTCCTCTTCTCCTTACAATGTCGTACAAGGGACTCATTCCGCTAGAATCAATCCCGAGGATTTCATCCGAGTCTGTCGCAAGGATTTTCAATTTGTATCCAAGGAAGGGGGCGCTATCGGTCGGATCCGATGCAGACCTAGCAATCGTGGATTACGGCAAGATCTGGCAAATAAAAGCTGAAAAGTTGCAAACAAAGGCATGGGAGACAGTCCTTTTCGACGGAATGGAAGTGAGGGGGAGAGTTAGGCAAACTATTGTCCGAGGGAACATAGTGTACGAAGACGAAGTGGGATTTGGAAAGATGGGAACAGGTGAACTAATCAGGGGAGAAGCTAAGCCTTGAACGCTCAAGACATAATGGGAAAAGAGAAGAAAGTCGTCTCTTTCCAATTCTACGAGAATACTAAGGCTGCAATTTCAGAGAAAGCACTCGTCAAGTGTCAAGGGTTTCCTTCTTTCCTCTATGAACGCGATGTTCTCAACCCATTCTTGAATCTCTTTCTCAGTCAATTTTGATAGCATGAGCGGCAAGATTTCTGAGAAATTAGATACGAGGAATTTTCTCGAAGCTACATCTCTTTCGTTTCTGCGGATTGATCCACGAGAAGCCCGCCCTGCCTTCGATCATTGCATGCTTTATTTCATACCTGGGCGTGCTTCCCAGCGGAGTACTGGCGCGTTTGGTTGTCAGAATTATCTTTCTGAGAATGGATTATTTCGCTCTCTCGATTCAGTCAAAGTTAGGTGAAAAGAGGACATTTTTTTCTTCCTTGTCATTTCGAACCGGTCATGATTTGAACTCGCAGAGATGCGTATATATCCTTGCGGCGCATAAATACTTCCTCGTAGTTTGTGTTCATGTGTGGCATCATAGCCTACTTGGGCGAAGATTCGGCTGCTCCCATCCTCCTTGAGGGATTGAAGAGACTAGAGTATAGAGGTTATGATTCGGCAGGCATCCTCACAGTTAATGATGAGTCGCAATTTGAGCTAAAGAAGGATGTCGGAAAAGTTCTAGAGATCCACGAGAAATTGAATTTTCTCGATCTTAATGGGACCGCTGGAATAGCGCACACTCGATGGGCGACTCATGGAGGGGTAACTCAAGCCAATGCCCACCCTCACTTATCAAACAATGGAAGGATTGCAGTCATTCACAACGGAATAATTGAGAATTACAAGGAACTTAGATCCAAGCTCACTTCTCAAGGATTTGTCTTTTCGAGCGAGACAGACACCGAAGTCGTTCCAAATTTGATCGAGTACTGGATGAGAATCAAGGGACTTGATCTGGTCGAAGCGGTGCTGAACACTTTCCAATCTCTTGAGGGAAATTTTGCAATCGTTCTAATTGATCGTGACTCGAAGACGATAATTGGGGCAAAGAACGGCTCTCCACTTGTGCTTGGCGTTGGATCGAACGGCAAGAACGAGTACTTTCTCGCAAGCGACATACCAGCTTTTCTAGATCGCACAAAGGACGTAGTATACCTTTACGACGGTGATATGGTAGTACTCAGATGCGATTCCCACTCAAGATCCAAGAAGAGCTCAAGCTACCAAATTTACAACTTCCGAGATGGTAGGAAGATCGTGACACGGCCGGTCCAGAGCGTTTCATGGGACATGGAGCACGCCGCCAAGGGAGAATTCGACCACTTTATGCTGAAGGAAATTACAGAACAAGTTGAAACAATACAAAAGGCAGGCGCACAAGATCGGGAGACAATCGAGGACATTGCGAGGAGAATAAAGGAGGCAAAGGGTGTCTTTCTGATTGGGTGTGGTTCTTCATTTCATGCCTGCCTTTCTGTGAGCTATCTTTTCTCAAAACTTGCCGCGTTCCACATAAATACAGTACTTGCAAGTGAATTTTCTGCCTACGAACACTTCCTCAAGAAGGACACGCTTGTGATCGCAGTGTCTCAAAGTGGTGAGACAATAGACATACTCGATGCCGTTAGGACTGCAAAGCAGAAAGGATGCCAAGTAATCTCAATTGTAAACGTTATGGGTTCATCTCTCACTCAAATGTCTGACAAAACTCTGTTTTTGAATGTGGGTCCAGAAATTTCGGTTCTTTCCACAAAGACTTACACCGCTCAGCTTGTGGTGCTGACTCTGCTTGCATACGCACTTGCTGGAAATCTCGATGAAGGACTGCAAAGGGTGAAATATCTCTGGAATATAGTTTACAACCTTACCGCGGCTAGCACAAGGGCGAGAATTAGGGCGCTAGCCGATCGACTGTCAAAGAGCGAGCACATCTTCGTGATCGGACGTGGCTCGCTCTACGCCACAGCTCTTGAAGCAGCCCTCAAGATAAAGGAAGTCTCTTACATTCACGCGGAAGCCTTTGCTGGAGGAGAATTGAAGCATGGGCCGATATCGCTGATTGGAAAGGACACGCCGTGCATTGTGTTCGTATCCAAGGACACTGAGAAATTGATACTTTCAAATGCGATGGAGGTCAAGAGCAGAGGGGGATATCTGATAGGAATCGGCCCAACCCCAATAGAATCATTTGACTTCTTCATCAAGGTTCCGGAAACTGGAGAATTGAATCCAGTTTGCGACATTATACCAATTCAAATTCTAGCCTACCAGCTTGCTGTCATACTCGGACATGATCCAGATAGACCAAGGAATCTCGCCAAGAGCGTAACAGTGAGATAGCTGTCCACTATGCTAG
>CADDZS010000089.1 GCA_902812485.1 archaeon | reverse complement strand
GCGTCGTGATAGCAACCGTAGATTATTTTTTGCTTTCTTGTTCAATCGTCGCAAAAGCGTTTCACAGAAGAAAAGGTACATTCTATTAAAACCGATGTAAGAAGAAGCCGCATTTCAAACAGATCGAGATACATTCTTGCAAATACTCAAGAATATCGATTTGAATTTTGCGAGTCGCACAGACTTGCAAAATAAACTGCCCTTAGAATATGGGCAGAGAGAGGGCTGAGATACTTTGGAACTCGATGAAGATGAATAAAGTACCCAACAAGAATCAAGGGCTAGAGGAAGAATCGTTGCAGGAGAGATCTCTTGATGGATGCTAACACGTCTATGCTTCTGAGGAAAATTTTCACGCTCGAAGGAATAAAGTGGTGCAGGGAAATGCTCCTTTCCCCCCATGAGCAATAGTTTTTCTCCCTCTTGAGCTATCCACAAATTGAAAAATACTCCTTTAGGACAGTTAACACATGATATATACAACTTGGAAGAGACATTCTCCAAAAGTATAGAGCAACTCGTTGGTTTGAAACTAGTCGGAGAGAAGGATGTCAAGCTTCTCGAGCGCGTGGACAAGGCCTGCGATGAGCTTCTTGTTCCTGAATACGAAGCGTACGTCGAGAGACGATTCAACTCCGATCTTGTGCCCATACTTTCAAAACACAAACTGATGGGCATCCCAATTGCAGAGGAGTACGGCGGAGACGGAGCGGGGATGCTAGTTCACTCTCTTGCAATGGAACGTTTGGGACAGCTGGGAATGGGAGTCGTAACTCTTGTGGATGTTCATCAGTTTCTCGGAAGCTTGACAATTCAGCAGTGGGGGAACTCGGAGCAAAGATCGAGATATCTCCCCGAAGCTGCATCCGGTCGGGCGATTCTCGCATACGCACTCACGGAGCCAGAGGCGGGAAGCGACCCAGCTTCAATGTCTACAACCTTCAAGGCGGAGGGCTCCAAGTACCTCTTGAACGGAGAAAAATATCTCATCTCGAACGGCTCTATAGCAAGGTATCTCGTGGTGTTTGCAAAGTCTGTTGAGGACGGTAGAGTATCGTCCTTCATAGTGGACTCGAAAAGTCCCGGCTTCAAGGTCTCAATGCATCTCTCAGAGAAACTGGGGCTGTTCACTTCAGACACAGCTCAGCTCGAATTTCACGACCTAGAAGTGCCAAAGGAGGATCTTCTGGGGCCTCTTGGAAGGGGGCTTTCTGTCGCTTACTCTGCTCTTTTGAATGGGAGGATTGGCATCGCCTCAGGGTGCCTTGGCGTGATGGAGGATTGTTTGATTTCTTGTACTGAGAGGGCGAAAACTCGAGTTCAGCACGGAAAGGAAATTGGAAAACATCAGCTCATCCAGCTCCATCTCTGTAGAATTGTTGCAGATCTCGAATCATCAAGATGGCCAATTTACATGGCAGCTATCCTGAAGGAAAAACTCGATTCCGACCCAAAGAATTCAGATCTTTTAAGAGAAGTCGACAGACAAAGTGCTATTGCAAAATTCATCGCTTCGAATAACGCTTACGATGCAGCTGATCGATCGGTTCAGATTTTCGGGGGATTCGGGTACTCGATATTGTCCCCCGTTGGAAAGCACTTGATCGACACACGGGTTGCAAGAATATATGAAGGAACAGATGAAATAATGGAGCTCAAGATCGCGTCAAGTATCCTAGGAAAGGAATTTGAGGCTTATCGTTGAAATGGGAAGAAAGCGCGAATCCACTTTGTGCTTGTTCCGCGTTCGAGTTGAAGATTGAAACCGGAATGAAAGCTATGTAGGGTTAGACCTCATTTTCTGCGTTGACATCTCCGTTCTTGAAATGTTCTTACGGCTATAGGATGTAGTGTCATGAGAGCGTTGTCGCATAGTAGTAAGCGATTGTTTGAGGCAGCTGGTCGCTTGAAGAAGATCGAGCGATCAGGATGGATCAAGAAGGTCGGTATAGAAAATGCAGAGAGTGTCGCAGATCATACTTTCAGGATGGCTCTCATAGCCGCTTACATTTCTACGATCGAAACGAGTCTCGACACTTCGAAGCTCCTGAGGATGTGCCTTCTTCACGACATAGCCGAATCACAAACAGGTGATCTTATGCCGGAAGAAAAGACTCATCTTGAAAAGGACAAAAGGCCCAACGAAGACAGGATAATGCATGAGATACTTGGGACGCTTCCCGATTCGCCAAGAAGGGTCTTTCTTTCAGATTGGAAAGAGCTAATAAAACGAAAAACGAGAGAGGCTCGGCTAGTTTGGGACATAGACAATCTCGAAATGCAAATGCAAGCTATCGATTACGAACGCGATGGTTACGATGCTGGCAAGCTTTCAGAGTTCAGAAAGAAGAGATTTCACAAATCGACTATTCAAACGCAAATTCTAAATGAGTATGAGAGGGATTCGAACGCCCGATCTACAATGAATAAAATTTAAAGATGCTATCGGAAGATTTGAGAAATTCTGGAGCCTTGAGCGCTGTAACTTACCTTTTCTCACAATCCGAAAGCCAGCAACATAGGAATGCTCCTTTCATCTTTCTGAAAGCGAGGTATATAGTGGAACTCACTGGAAAGAAAGCAAGAACCCTTGAAGAGTTTGCCTCGATTCTTGCAACTGCTGAACCCACGACACTCTTTTATCACGTTTACCATCCTCTTCTTGAGTCACACCTCGTGCCCTATGAGTATCCAAACGATTTTTCCTTTTGGTTCTCAGATTCCTTCCAAGACAAGGATCTTGCAGAACAAATAGCAAACATTTCTCTCCCAGAAAAGGGAGGTTTGGAAGAGCTGCGAGAAATACTTCTTTCCAAGATAAACGCTGCGCTTGAGAGGAACGCTCAGTTTTCAGTAAGATCAGGGAATGAGTTTGACTTTGTGAAATGCAGATTTGTCGTTTATCCTACAGGTGTAGTTGCAAAGAACATTGATGAGCTTGCGGACGGAATATCTCAGGCTTCGGAGTTGTGCGTCTTCTACCACATGGTAACATCAAGGCTATTCAAGAAGAGCAGATATGATGACTTTTCAGAGTGGATACTTGCGAACACTTCCTATACAGACCTCGCTGAGGCGATACGAAGAGTGGATCCTACTACCCACATGCATGTGAGATCGATGCAACAAGAAGTCCTAGGGATAATCCAGCGCTACCTCAAGAACAAGAATAGGTCCTCGCTTGGAAGGAAAAGCTAATCAAACTAGTGATGGAATCAGGCGAGCCAGAAAATTTTGTCATCGCAATCCTCATCATCTCCTCCTCCCCAGAGGGTTCACAAATTAGCAGACTACGAATCGATAGTTGGCGCAGAAGTCTTAGAGGATTTGCGAACCTTTGCGGACAATATCTCTGGGAAAACGGTAATCCACGTCAACTCAACACGAGCTGGCGGAGGAGTTGCAGAGATTCTGTTTCGCCTAGTACCTCTTATGCGTGAGATAGGTCTCAACGCGAAATGGGAAATCATCAAAGGGGACGCACAGTTCTTTGAATCAACAAAGGCATTCCATAATTCGCTTCAAACTGGAGCAAGACTTGCGACCAAGGAGAGTTTTGATCATTTCATTCGCAAGACAGAGGAAAACCTGAGGGAGATGAGCCTTGATGGAGACACCATGTTCATTCACGATCCACAACCAATTGGACTGATTGCAAAGAGGAAAAGCAATGCAAAACAGCTTTGGATCTGGAGATGCCACATCGATGTTTCAAACCCTGAGAGGGAGGTGTGGAACTTCCTCGCAAAATATGTTAATCAATACGACGCCGCTGTCTTTTCTACTCCTTCATTTGCACGTTCTGATTTGAAGATCCCTCAGTTCATGGTAAGCCCGTCCATTGATCCTCTTTCTGACAAGAACAGATCCCTCCCCGAGACTTTCATTGATAGGGTGCTTTCAAAGTATGAGCTCGATTCAGAAAAACCGCTGATAACTCAGATATCCCGCTTTGATTATGCGAAGGATCCGATTGGCGTAATACAAGCCTTCAAGCTTGTGAGCGACCACATCGACTGTCAGCTTGTTCTCGCAGGAAGCCTTGCAGATGATGACCCAGAGGGAATGGAGGTCTATTCAAAGGTGGTAAAGGCGGCAGAGGGAAGAAAGGACATTCACATACTTCTCATTCCTCCGTTCAGCGATCTCGAAATCAATGCTCTTCAAAGGGCCTCTACGATCATCCTTCAAAAATCAATCAAGGAAGGATTCGGCCTCACAGTGGCGGAATCACTCTGGAAAGCAAAGCCAGTTATTGCCGGGGCTACTGGAGGAATTCCCTTGCAAGTCAAGAACGGACTTACTGGCTTCCTAGTGCACAACATAGAAGGAGCGGCTTACAGGATGAGGTATCTTCTCCGAAACCCGGACATTGCTGCGAGGATGGGTTTGAACGGGAGAGAGCATGTAAGGCAAAACTTTCTGATAACTAGACATCTCGGAGAGTACCTCTTGATGATTCTCTCTTTGGAAAATCACGCGAAAGGAGAGCGTTTTTCTAATCGGTTTGAAGAGAAAGAAGAAGAAGAAGCGGCGGCGGCTCAGACCCATACTGTAATACCTCAAACTCATCCAAAATAGGATAGCGTTTCTTCAAAGACATGTTGAAGAGATGATATGTTCCTTTCTATGTCACATATTGTCGCAGTGTCTAGTCCTCTTTCTCCCATCTTCTCAGCTGCTTCCCCCTTCGAGAGAACTTTGAGAATCTTTTCGGCAAGCTGCTGGTCATTTCCCGATTCGAA
This sequence comes from archaeon, assembly GCA_902812485.1. Taxonomy (GTDB): domain Archaea; phylum Thermoproteota; class Nitrososphaeria; order Nitrososphaerales; family CADDZS01; genus CADDZS01. The sequence goes on along the minus strand of CADDZS010000089.1, from coordinate 4,889 downwards.
GGTGTAACCGTTTACATCGTCAATTACAAGCTCGGAGGAACCTGCTCCCGAGCTCACTATTACTGGCTTCTTGTAGAGCCACCCCTCAATTGTCGTGAGTCCGAATCCCTCGGAACGGGATGAGACGAGAACTGCATCAGCCAAAGAGTAAGCAGCTTTCACAAACTCCGGGGGCCTATATCCGGCAAAGAAGACCTTGTCCGAAACTCCTAAATCCCGCGCAAGACTTTGAATTTGCGATCTCCAGATCGAAGATTTGGGATGGGCGAGTCCTCCCTCCTTAGAGCCGGAAAAACTTCCGTTTCCAATTAAAAGTAACTTTACGTCGTTTCTTGATTTTAAGACATGAGAAAATGCTCGGATCGCGATGTCCTGTCCTTTGATCTTGTCCATCCTTGCGACGATAAGCAAAACCCTCTCCCCAGGCTTAAGCTTCAAGGTCTCCTTGACAGTTTCAATGTCAGCCGATGAAGCTGGTCCCCACTCGGATCTATCGATGTAAGGATAGATCTGGTAGGCATGCCCACGGTAACCAGCATGAATCAGACCTTCAAGATCTCTTCTTGTGCTGACTATGATGCTGTCAAACCCTTCGATGTTCTTCAAAATGAAAGTCTTGAGCTTTGAAGATACAGATTCAAGTTTGAAGGGGATATGCCACTGAAGAATTGCAGGAGCAGAAGGTCCTATGAGGGTGCCTGTCAGGAGCTGCTGGAAATCATGTATGAAATAGAGGTCGATTTCTCGGAGCATTCTGAGCATTACCTGTGTCGAGAGCCAATTGTATCTGATGAAGGCCTCATATTCTTCGGGCTTTATCTGAAACCTGCCAATCCCATGTATTTCATTCCAAATCGACTCCTTGAAGTTCGCATACCTCTTCATGTCATACTCCGGCAGCTGAACGTGAAACAACCTAACGTGATCAACTAGGACTTCGTCCGGTGCATTTGATCCAAGTGAGATCCAGATTGGATCCTCGATGATGTTCTTAGCCCTCATCTTCTTGAGAAGTGGAAAGATCATGGCGGTGACTCCGCCGGGACTGAACTGATAATCAACATCCTGATAGAGTTCCTCAAGCTTGAGAGGAACTCCAAGTGAATCGTATTTTTCGAGCAATTCTGAGTACGGAGTGAGAAATTTTATGAAAGGAGTCTGACTGTTCACGCAGATTCTCAGGCTCTTCTTCTGCATTTCTGATCAACCTTCGTACTCAAGAACGCTGAATTTTCTTTGGTATTTTTATTCTCGGAACAGCCGAGAAAAAAAGAGTGAAAGAGGATCGAATTCGATGCCGATCGGCATCGGCGGGAGCCCTTCTCTCTCCCCTTCTACTTTCTCCCCTCCTTTCACGAATGAAAGGGAAAGATCAAAGGAAGCAAAAAGTCCCGCTAGCTTGATTCTTTGTCTAGCGTATCCCATTTACTTTTATGAAGGAATCTTCTTGAGTATAAAATTTTGCAAAAATTCTTCGACGCCGTATCCGCCTGGTTTCTGTGTTACAAAATCTGCGATCCTTTTCAATTCTTCAACTGCATTTGAAACAGCAACTGATACGTCTGCCGGACCAAATAGCGCAAGATCATTTTCCCCATCTCCAAAACATGTAAGACGAATATCCTTTGTACTCCCAAAGTGAGAAACTGCTCCTGCAACTCCAACTCCCTTGTCAACGTTTGGCGGACAGACCATGATCGAGTCTCTGTTCGGCACGACCTTTGCTTCGAATAAAGTACTCCGAAGGAGTCCCACGATTTTTTCATTTTCTTGTCTCTTAGCGGATCCAATCACTTCGGCAAAGCGTATGTGAAAATCGGCTTTTGAAAACACAATTCTCGCCTTCTCCGACCACTGCCTGCCCTTTATGATCACTTCGTCCTGGTCTGTGAAGAAGGTGATCGCTCCGTTCTCCGCAACTAGAAAAGAAAAAATCCCAGAAAGCAAGTTATTGACCTGCATTAAGAACGATAGTTCCCTACCTGAGACGATGCCAAGAATAGGATTGCTATCTTGTTTGAGATTCTTCAGGACTTTTTGAGTGCTTTCCGGGATCTCGCCTTCATCATAAGTCAGCGTGCCATCGTAATCGAATACGAAAATTTCCTTCTTCTTCTCGCCTGAAACCAAAGCCAATACTCGCTCATGCTCCTCTAGGCATATTTTTTCCAGTTCCAGTGCCCGAGCAAGCTAGCTAGAGATTAGAGCTCGAAGGAGGAAAAAGCTCTTTCTTCCTCAAGGTGAGAAAACAGTGCTGTTTTTGGAGCAAGACCTTTCAAGGCTCTCAAGGCTGAAAAGAAGAAGAAAAGGGAGAAGGAGACCAGAAAACAAGTTCGTTAGAACTTCTCACGCTTTTTCCCCACGAGTTTGATCATTCCTTGTCAATGAATTCGCTTGCGCTCGGAGGCTCAGGTGAAAGCCCCTTCCTTTTCCTGATCTCGGAAACGAGCTGCGCCAGCATGGAGGCGGGCACAGGAGCCCATGATTTGAAATAGGTGTTCCACATCGCTTTTCCGGCCGTTGCCCCTCTCATCGCCTCCGAAAGATCGAAAGTCTCAGAAGTTGGTATTTCACCCTGAATAATCGTGACAACTTCCTTCTGTTCCATGCTCAGCATCTTCCCTCTTTTCGAGGCGATGACTCCAGTTATCTGACCAATCTGATCTGCAGGACATTTTATTTCGATTCCAAGGATCGGCTCAAGTAACGTCGGATCAGCTGAAAGCGTCGCTCCGAGTATTGCCCTTCTCGTTGCGGGCATGAGCTGAGCGTATGTCCTGTGAGCAGGATCCTCATGCGGCACATAATGAGTAAGTATTACTTTCATTCCCCTACAGTACTCGTAGGCGAGAGGGCCGTTTGTCATCACATCATTGAAACCCGCTCGAATTGAATCCATTGATTCCTGAAGAAATTGAACTCCCTTAGTCTCCTCGAGAAGCATGTTCCCCCGCTCGTCAATCTCTACGACAGATCGAGCCTCATCTGCATCCCATCCCCTATCTCGCAGGATCTTTGCGACTGTCTTCTTGTCCTGATTCTCGTTCAGCTGTCCAGTGCGTATGAGTTCGATGATCTCTTCAGAGAGAGGCTCCACCTTGATGAAAATCTTGTTGTGCCTGTTGGGGGATCGAGCCATGACTGGTCCCGCAGGTTTTCGAATAGCTTCTCTATAATTTACTAGTGGCTGGCTCGTTACGATTTCGAGCTTCTGGTCTTGGAGGAGTGTGGTGGCTATCTCCAAGTGCAAAACTCCCATCCCCGAGAGAAGCTGCTCCCCAGTTTCTTCGTTTATTCTCACAACAAGGTTTGGATCTTCTATTGTTAGCCTCCTCAAGGCCTCGACAAGCTTTGGGAGATCCTTCGGATGCTTTGCCTCGACGGCAATTGTTACAACTGGTTCCGAGACGTATTTGATCGATTCAAAGGGCGCGATCCCCTTCACAGAGGATATGGTTTCTCCGGCTCTTGCGTGTTCCAGACCCAAAAGAGCTGGTATGTTTCCAGCTGTGAGAGACCCGACGATCTCTCTTGTTGCCCCCATGTAGAAGTTGACTGACTGGATTCTTTCCTCTCTCTTAGCGCCAAGGAGATATACAATGTCGCCGTCCTTCACAGTGCCCGAGAAGAGCCTTCCCGTCGCAACGACGCCAGCTTGCGGGTCGACGTTCACATTCGTGACCATCATGACAATTGGGCCATCATCGTCGCAGGAAAGCAGAGCCTTTCCGACATCGCTGTTCAAATCTCCAGTCCAGATTCTCGGAATCCTGTATCTTTGAGCAACATGAGGAGGTGGATGGTGTTTTATCACCATGCTTAGTATTGCTTCGTGAAGAGGTGCACGCTCTGAAAGATCTGCCACATTTCCTCCAGTGTAGGCATCGTAAACATCGGAGAATTTGACTCCCTTCTTCGCGGCAATTGCAGCGTTGAAACCCCATCTGTCCTTTGCCGAACCGAAGGAGACGCTACTCTCCTGAATAGAAACTTTCCACTTTTGCTTGAGCTCAGGTTCTGCATAAATTTCCACCAGACGATTGAAATCGTTTACAATATTTGCAATCCACCTTTGCATTTGCTCCTTGTCCAATCGGAGTTCCTTAACGAGGCGGTCAATCTTGTTGATGTAAAGAACAGGCCTCACCCTTTCCTCAAGAGCTTGGCGCGTCACAGTCTCCGTCTGTGTCATGACCCCCTCCACAGCATCACAGACTACGACTGCCCCGTCGATTGCCCTGAGGCTCCTTGTGACCCTTCCTGTAAAGTCGATGTGGCCGGGGGTGTCAATCATGTTAAGAACGTAAGGAGTTCCGTCCTGTTCGTAGTACAGAGTGACGTTTGCGGCTTTGATTGTCATTTGTCTTTGCTGTTCTAGCTCCATCGAATCAAGCGCGAGAGCCTGACCTGCGACGGAGGGCGAGAGTAATCCCGTTGCGGCAAGAAGACTATCGCTCATGGTTGTCTTGCCGTGATCGACGTGCGCGATCACTCCAAAATTTCGAATCTGCTCCTTGTTCGAAATAGTCTTCATTATTTCCTGAGTGGTTTTGAACCTTGGCAAAGCTAAGCTCCTCAAAACTCCCCTATGAATTCTGTCGGATAACCTCTTTCCTCGCCTTTGAATCAGGCTGATGATTCAATACAGAGCGCAAGAGAGATGAAATATCCCACGACACAACGAAATTCTGTGTTTTTGCGAATATCCTATTGCGATTCTTCTCTTTTATGTCTGTTGCCTTCGTTTTTCTTGGTCTTTCATTTCTTTCACCTTACTTGAGCAACACAATATCGAAGAAATCTTTTGACAGGGTTTTGCCGGAATAGTTGGTTTCGTAAGATGCTCTTCAAGTATTACAGAATACGATTCTTTGAAACCCTGAATGTAA
>CADDZS010000088.1 GCA_902812485.1 archaeon | reverse complement strand
AATATTGCTTCGCGAATTGAACCTCTTGGAGAACCCGGGGGAATATCAATCTCCGAGCAGGTATGCGCTCAGGTCAAGAATAAAATAGGGCTTCGAGTGGTTAAGAAGGGATTAGTACGCCTCAAGAATATTCATGAGCCGATGACAGTTTATGAGCCAATATTGCCTTGGGCGGGGAGGAAGGAAAAGGGCAAGAAATATTAGAACCAAAGAAATCGCACTCATCGGAATTAAGAAAGCAACGTGAGCTCGCGACCTAGCGGAGTGATTCCTTCTAGAAAGAGGTGGATACTGGTGCGCAGAGAAAAAAAATTCAAAACTTGAAATCACCTCTTTTTCGGAGAACCCTGGCTAAGATTAAGCATTCTTGTCCCTGAGGAATAGCTTTGCGAGAATGGCTTACTGCTCCGGCGGCGATAAATAACGTATCTTACACTTGCAGCGAATCTGCAAAGGAACCTCAAAACACTGTCGAAAAGGTTCCTCTCGAAAGCTCTATGTTCTGGAAGAGACTCTCTCCCCCTCTTCACCAATTCTACCAGGCGAATCTCCTTGTTATTCTGATACTTCTACTATCCGAGGCCTGGGTTCATGTTCTTAGCCTTTGACCTTCATGCAGAATGACAATACATACCTCCCACAAGAGTCCAGATCAAAGCTTGCTTGTTTCAGGAAAGGCATCTGAAGAAGGGATGAAATAGCTACAATGAGATCAAAAAGGGACGCTCGAAAACAGCCGCACGAGTGGAAAGTATCGTCTGAAAGTCTTCATAAGAAATCGAAACGGGTTCTAGGCAGCCTTAGGATCGGAATTACTGGAACTCCGGGGACAGGAAAGAAATCGGTCGGCCGAGAAATTGCTCGACTTCTCGGCCTTGAATTTGTCTCAGTAGACACTGTCGCGAAGAAACTCGGAGCAGCAAGTTTCGAAAGGGGCCTAGGAGAATACGTTGTCGACTGGAAGAAGATCTACGGCAAGGTTCCCACCTCAGGGCGGGTGATCTCTGGTCATCTACTTTCACAAATAATTCCTCCAAAAGATCTGGATTTTGTGGCTGTTCTTAGATGCTCCCCGAAAGTACTTCGAAGGAGACTTTCACTCAGAAAATACCCTCCTGACAAAATAAGAGAAAATCTGGAAGCTGAGCTTCTGGATCTTGTTTCGTACGAAGCTCTGAGAGCTTACGGAAGAGAGAAGGTCTCGGAGTTCGATACCTCAAACACAAGAGATCCGAAGAAGGTGGCAAAGCAGATAGTGGAGACAATCAAGGGAAAGAGAAAGAAGGTCTTTGGAAGAATAAGATGGGCGGAGAAAGCAGGAAAATCCGAGCGAAACCTCTTTGAATTTACAAAGCCCGAAGAAAAAACGGATAGTATGAGCCTTTGAGAGGCGAAAAAGGAAAATAAGGCAAGAAAGCCAACTGAATGAGTTGGTCTAGCCTTGATTACAGGTATTATTATTACGATAATGATGATGAGGAGGAAGAGGAAGAAGAAGAAGGACGATTCGCCTTGGGGTATCTCCCACGAATGCGACCCTCTAAGAGTGCGGTGTAATGGTTATATTTGAAATCCTGACGGTGTACGACTCAAAATCATGGAACCTCAAAGCGAGTTCGATCTAGATGGCCTGAACCAGAGGATCGACTCGGTCGCGTCAAACAGGCTCAGCCTCATCAGCGAGTACAAACGGCTCGATGATCGAAGACGCGAGATTCGAAAGGAGATAAGAAACCTAACCGAAAAGATAAATGAGGACAGGAAGTCGCTTGACGATTATTACGCTCGCCTCTCAGAGTTCAAGGCAAAGAGAAAGGAGCTTCTAGCAAAGATTCGAGAAAAGAAATCAGAATCTGAAGTCATTGAAAAGAATCTGAAGGCTTTCGAAAAGAGCGTCCCAAAGGGAGCTGAAGCTCTTGAGAAAAAGGTTCAGAGGATAGAGTGGAGACTTCAGGCAGAGAGGCTCTCGCGCGAAGAAGAAAAGGAGCTAATGAACGAAAGGCGCGCGCTTGAAGTCAAGATGAAGGCCTACAACAAGGTTCGAAGCACGAAGCAACAGCTTGCCTCAGTACTAGGAGAGATCAAGTCTCTCAAGGCAAAACTCGATGAGATGAACAAGTTCAAGGCTGAGAACGATCCAGAAGTGAAGGCAAAACATGAGAGGGTCGCCTCCATGCTCAGCTCAAGACATGAGCTCTTCAACGAAATCGAGCAGATCGACTCTCGCCTTGCTGAGATTGATTCAAACATAAGCAAGCTCACTCAAGAACTCGACAGCTTGAAAGCCCAGAGACGAGCAGCTGTCGAAGGAAGGAAGACCAGAGAGCATGAGATATCTAGAGCTCGTACGAGGGAGCTGCTCGAGAGGGCAAAGGATGACGCCAGGAAGAAACTCGAGCAAGGCGAAAAACTGAGTTTTGACGAGCTCAAGCTAGTCTTCGGAGACGGCATGTAAATATCCAAGACTAGGCTAAGCTTCGGACGACAGTCCTGATTAGTCCATGAGCTCTACGAGCGAGGATGATTCGGAGAAACAAACTACGAAGACCCTGATCGTTTGCATAGACAGGGACAATGACCTGGGACTCCGAACCGGGATAAAGACGCCCGTTGTGGGCAAGGACGCATGCATGAACGCAGCGGAGAAACTAGCTCTTGCGGATCCTGAGGAAGCCGACGCAAACGCGATCTACGCAGCAGTGAAGGAATACGACGAGCTTCTCTCTAAGGGGTTTGACTGCGAGGTAGTCGTGGTCTCTGGTCTCTTCGAAGGGGGAGTGCTAGGCGACAACAAAATCAGACAGGAAATCGCACAGACGCTCAAGGGATTCCCTGCTACTGGTGTGGTCCTAGTTTCCGATGGCGTCGAAGGGGAAGAGCTTGCGCCTGTAATTCAGAGCCTCGTTCCTATAATCTCGCTGAGACGAGTGGTCGTGAAGCACAGCAGGACCGTCGAAGAATCCTACGAAGTGCTCGGAAGATACCTCAAGATGCTGATCTTCGATCCAAGGTACGCACGTTACGCGCTTGGAATCCCCGGACTCATTTTCGTCGCGGTCGTGCTCGTTTACTTTGCGGCAAAGGCCCTTGCAGTCCCCATCTTTGTCCTTTTGATAGGAATCATATTCGTCGTGAGAGGATTTGACATAGATCGGAAAATAGAATCTCTCGGCAGCCTCTCTACATCAGGGTACCTCAAGCTGTTCGGAGTGATCGCGAGCATACTCCTCGTCTTGGGTGGAATCGCCGCAGGAGCCTCGTCTTTCTTTGTGAACTCAAAGCCTCCGTGCATAGTGAATCCAGTGAACGCTAGCGCTCCAAGCTCCTGTTCTCTTGCGTCATTGATAGCCCAGAACCCAAGCGTGACTTTGAAGTATGTTCCAAACATCATAGGCTACTTTGTCTTGGGGTCACAGCGATACGTCTGGCTTGGAATCGGGGTGTACATCACAACTGCAATCTTCTTCGATCTTCTAAGGCCTAGGCCTAGAAACATGATGAGAAACGGGGTTGCTCTCGCTGTGCTTGGACTCCTTTACTACCCGGTCCTTCTGTTCGCCGACGTGCTTGTCTCCGGAGGACAAGCGCAAATATTGACTGCCACGGTGCTGTTTGCTCTCGCAGTGAACTTTACAATAGCAGCGTACGTTTACAGGTATCTCAGCAAGAAGAGGAGACCAATACGCTCCATCGGCGCTATTGAAGAATCATCTCAATAATGCGTTTGTTCATGAGGATAATTTGCTGGGACTCCTTTTCCCGTGCGCCCTTCAAAAGTTATATGCTGAAAGCCTCCCTCTTCGAAGTTTGTAGAAGCGTGACGTCGGGGAAGTAATTGGAGAGGGGGAGGGGAAGAGAGAGGAAAGTTAGAGAGATTTGTTTCCTGCCTACTTTCTCATTCCTCTATCCTTTTTCTCCTCATCTTCTTCTTCTTTTATGGCGTGATCGCTTCACTTGAGAGAACGCGGAGGTTGACCTCGTTGTTCGTCTTCTTCTATCATTTTTTCATTTTCTTTCGAAGAGCCCCGGGGAAAAGAGTTTGCTAGAATCTTGTATTTTTGAGATCTGAGAGTCTTCCCTCCAAAAAATCAAACTCAAACCTCTAACCGCGAGATTGAGAGATGGAGAGCAACAAACAAAAGACAACAACTGCAATCGGCAAAAGAGGCAAACGCAGGACATCCATGCCCTCAATTTTGACTTTACTCGGAGTTTATCGTGTCTACGAGTCGATACTCTCGCGCTCGATAAAGAAGAACGAAAACTTGCCCAAACATATCGGGATAATCCTTGATGGAAACAGGAGATGGGCTAGCAACAAATCCGCAGAAAGGGTGCTCGGGCACATAATGGGTGCCGATAATGTGGAAGAACTACTTGGATGGTGTCATGACATAGGAATCAGGACTATAACGCTCTATGTCCTCTCGACAGAGAACCTCGAGAGATCCCGAGATGAGCTAGAAGAACTCTTTTCTCTTTTCAGGGAGCGCTTTGAAAGACTACTAAACGATGAGAGACTTGAGAGATGGGGAATAAGAGTGAAAGCACTTGGAAGATTGGACCTCCTGAGTCCAGACATTCGAGATCTTCTTCACAGGATCGAGATCAAAACTCAGAACTACACAAACCACTTTCTCAATATTGCGATTGCCTACGGTGGCAGAGCCGAGATTGTTGATTCTGTTCGCAAAATTGCCGAATATGTGAGGGAGGGAAAAATCAAACCTGAGGAAATAGACCAGAAAACAATCGAACAGTCTCTTTACACTTCATACCTTCCTAACCCTGACCCGGACCTCATCATAAGAACCTCGGGTGAAGAGAGGCTTTCTGGCTTCCTCCTCTGGCAAAGTGCCTATTCTGAACTCGTTTTCTTCGATGAATACTGGCCAGACTTTCGGAAAATTGATTTGATGAGGGCTATCAGAACTTACCAGAAGAGAACTCGGAGATTTGGAAAATAGCGCTCCTCCCTTTCAATCTTCCCCAAGGATATTCCAGTCAGAAGTGCTCGTGTGGATGAAACAAAATTCAAGCGACTAATCTTTTAAGCGAAAGGCTTGACAGAGAAGAGAAAAGGAAGAAGAATCTGAAGTTTGGAAATTTCGTGATTTCTCCTTTTTTTCGTTCTCTCGATTTCTTTGAGCACAAAAATGCTAACAAGAAGTAACAAGAAGAAGGGAGATGTTTCAGAGAAAGAAATGACCTGTACTGTTGTAGTTGGTGGTGCTTTTGGAGACGAAGGAAAGGGAAAAATCATCTCCTATATTTCTCTCAGGAAGAATCCCAAGATCGCCGTTAGGGGAGGGGTCGGCCCCAATGCTGGCCACACAGTCGTTGCAAACGGCAAGACCCTCAAACTGCGAATGCTCCCAAGCGCCGTGGTGAATCCAAGGGTGCTTCTTATGATTGGAGCCGGTGTGCTTGTTGACCCAAAGGTGCTTGTAAAGGAGATAGCTGAGACGGAAAGTTCGAAAAGGACTCGGGTGGACAAGAACTGTGCGCTGATTGAGGATGCACACGTGGAGCAGGACAAACAGGGTCACCTAAGGGAGAAGATTGCTACAACAGGCACTGGAACTGGCCCTGCAAATGCTGCGAGAGTGCTCCGGGAAGCTAGACTTGCTTCCGAGGAACCTCTCTTGAAAGATTATCTTGCAAATGTTTCTCTCGAAGTTAACGATGCTCTCGATGCTGGGGAAGACGTGCTCGTTGAAGGCACTCAGGGAACGCTTCTCTCACTCTATCACGGCACATATCCTTACGTGACCAGCAAGGACGTAAGCGCTTCAGGCATTTGCTCCGATGTTGGAATAGGGCCGAGGAGAGTAGATGATGTTCTCGTTGTCTTCAAATCTTACTTCACCAGGGTTGGCGCTGGCCCCCTTGAGGGTGAACTTGGAAGCGAAGAGACTGTGAAAAGGGGATGGCAGGAGTACGGCAGTGTAACGGGGAGACTACGCAGAGCCGCTCCCTTCAATTTCGATCTTGCAAGGTGGTCTGCAAGGCTCAACTCTGCATCACAGATTGCGCTCACGAAGCTCGATGCTGTCTTTCCAGAGATATCCAAGAGCCGAAGGTTCGAAGAACTTTCAAGGAGCTCAAAGGAATTCGTCGAGAGGGTGGAAAGGGAGCTCAAAGTTCCAGTCGCGTATATCGGAACTGGACCTGATGCTGAGGATATAATTGACAGAACGAATTCACGATGAGGGCAATTGGATTAAAGAAGATAGCCTTTGGAGGAAAGAGACGAGAAATGATAGAAGTAAACATCTCAAGTCTAGAAGGAGAAGAAAAGGAAGAGCTTCCAGGTTTCATTGAAGAGAAACTTCCTGTCGAGTCGGAAAGAGAAGGTGATAACATCACCTTTCGTGACAAAAGCGAGAGGCGAGTTGTGAAAGCTTCGGAGATCAAAACCTACCTTAAGCGCTTTCTCCATCAGAAGAAGCTCAGGAACAAATATAGAATTTTAAGCGAGGGGGGCGTCCTCACCTTCTTCAAAATTGTAGGGGGATCCGAGGAGGAAAAGGAAGCGAAATCCGGCAAGAAGGGAAAGTAGCAAGAGCCTTCTATATCCTCCCCCTTATCCAATCATTTTACTTTCACATTCACATAACAGCTGTCCACGCATATAGGATGCTCTAGAGATTTCAAATTGGGTATGGGAAAAAAAATCAAAACCTGTCCATTTCGATTTTTGGTTTTGTTCGAAGAAGATTTCTTCACTTTGTCCAGCGAGTTCAAAGGAGATGAGAAAAATTCTTGCAGGTCCGATTTGGTTATTGGGTCTACATCCCGTTCGAAAATAAATTCGTGCAGCTCAGTCACTCTTTTCCTCCGTAAATCCTTATCTAACTAGCTCAGGGAATCGTCTAAAGAGAGTTTTATTGCCAGGCACGCGCCGATCATCTCCAGTCGAACGGTACAGGGTGGTCAAGCAACCTTCCTTCATTGAAGCTCTTTCATTGAATGATATCGGCCGGCTTGCGTGCGCTCTTGAAAGGGCCCCTCTACCTCTTTTTGCCATAAAGTCGAACTCTGGATATCTCATCTCCACTCAGCTTGATATCTTCTTGGGAGTTCCTGTATTCTACTACGCGTTCTCTAGCTCGTCAAATCATTACCTCGCATATAGAACTACTGCGAACGGCGAGGAGATCGCACTCACAGACTCCCAGTCAAATCCAACTTTCGTCTATGCGCCAATCATCGAAATTGTAAAATTGCCAAAAAACTTTGAAAGAGGAGTGTCTAGGAGCGCCAAGTACGAAGGAGTAAAGTTTCTCTCCATTCAGGTCAAGGATCTCCTGAGCCTTGTCAAAGTGGCGTCATACAAGATTCTCTTCGAGGAACCACCACTTCCGATCTTTGCTTTTCCTTCGTCGCACGATGAGTCTAGTCCCAAGTGGCGTATCGGCTCTTTCACTAGAATAGAGGAATACGAGGAAGCTTCGATCTTCTTTTTCTACGAGCAGGATTCAAGGCCGGAACAGAATTTCGTGAAGTACTCAATGTCAAGGGCAGAAGCCTCGCTTACGAATCGAACGGACGAGCACGGAAGTCTTTACGTTAAGATCATCAGGCTGAGAGAACCACATCCTCTGGTAGATGGCGACTCTTGAGTGCAAGATCTCCATATGATTTCAAAAGAGCTCTCGAAGGTAGTTCCGAAAGAACACGAAGTAAAATTGTTCTCGCACTAGATCTAGATTATCACGAGGACAATCAAAAGCTTCTGAAGGAAGCAGACAGGATAATCAAAGATACTTCCTCGTATGTCTGCGCTTTCAAGATAAACTTGCATCTTATCATACCACTCTCTCTTTCCGAGCTTGCCCTCATTGCTGACAAAATCAAGGAAGCAGAACTTGTTTCAATAGTCGACCTGAAGCTTAATGACATTAGCAATACGAATCTTGTCGCTTGCAAGTATCTGTGGAAGGCAGGGTTCTCGGCGGTCATAGTAAATCCGTTTGCTGGATACGAAGGAAGCCTCGATTCGGTTTTTTCCATCGCTCGCTCTGAAGGAAAGGGCGTCATTTGCCTTGGATATATGAGTCACAAGGGAGCCGACGAAGGCTACGGGCTATCTCTTGCTGACGGACGAAAGATGTACGAGCTTCTAGTTGACCGGGCGAAGGTTTGGGGCGCAGATGGCGTGGTTGTGGGAGCAACTAGGCCAGAGATAATTTCCTTTGTACGGGAGAGACTTCATCAAAGTGGAATCAAAATATTCAGCCCTGGTGTAGGCGCCCAAGGAGGAATCTTGATAGAATCTCTCAAGGCTGGTTCGGATTATCTGATATTCGGCAGATCGATTGTAAACTCTCCGAATCCTAAAGAGACTGTCAAGACTATCTGGCAGAGCCTTCAATCTGTCTAGATAAGAACGATTCGGCTTCGCGCAGCACGTTCCTCGCATTGTCAAAAGTAAGCCTTCGAAGCGACTGATCAAAATCCAACCAATCATAACCTGAATGTTCAAAAGATATCTGGACATCTTCACGATCTGTCTTAGCAAGGAAGAAAATCACTTGCTTGTGAGAAAGTCCGTCGGATCTACGGTAGTGATACTCGATCTTCTTTCGAAAGCTGGGGATGAAATTATCGATCAGGATGCCTGTTTCTTCGAAGATTTCTCGCTTCGCCGCTTCCTGTTCAGTTTCGCCATTTTCGACGGCGCCCTTTGGAAAATCCCAATGACCTGCGGGATAGTGCAAAACAAGATATCGTCTTTCGCGACTTTTAGGATCTTCGCGGTAGACAATTGCGCCTGCAGAAAGCTCTTCAATAGTACGCATGTTTTTGCTTCGCGTTCTGCTCATATGTTCACTCGTTGTGAATATAAAAAAATTGACAACAAAAATAATCGAATCGAACCTGACATCTTTGAGTAGAGACAGATCAAACCCGAACCACTGTCGGCTTTGATCAGAAAGAGCTTCTTGTTTATGCTTAGCTAGAGGGTGAATAAGAAGAAGCGTCTCTCCAAAGGAATTCAAAATAGTCCTTTGCAAAGGAGGCAAGACCAGCATGATCAGACCATATCGCGAGGGCTCCCCCTCCACTTGAGGAGGAAGAAGAAGAAGACTGCCCCGTTCCACCTGCTCCTCCCAAAAGTATCACCACCTCCCTTGCGTCACAAATGACTCCTCCTCCGAACATGTTCTCTCTGACCTTCACGTCACAGACTGAGGATATCCTTTGGAGCAACTGCTGGTTGACGTTTTTTGATATCATCATCCTTGTTCCGACTCCCGATGCTTTCACGCTTTCAAGAGCTGGAATGACCAGATCCAAAGCTTCTCCAAGGACAGCTGGCACTACCACCAAGAGCTCCTTTTTGCATCTATCGATTGATTCTCTTATCTTTGCTAGGATGTTGTACTCACCTCTGATGATCCATATGTCTGGCTTTTCCTGAGTCTCCCTTCTCTCATATATCGGCATGAGTTCGCGAAGAAGATATTCCTCATTTACCTTAAGCTCGCTCTCCAGCCTCATCCTAAAGATTTGAAGGGCAGTAGAGGGAGATTTGGGATAGTAACGTATTGGCCTTCCGTGCTGAGATTCAACCCAACCTTTTCTTTCTAGGTTGGAAAGCACCTCGTAAATCTTTGAAACTGGAACATCAGAATCCTTGCTTATCTCGCTCGCCTGACGCCCTGGATCTGTTAGTAGGGAAATGTATGCCTTGATCTCATAATCAGTGAGCCCCAAATCTTGGAGAACTTTTCTTGTCTTTTCATTCAAAAGAGGTGAAGAAGAACGTGTAGAGGGAGAGGGAGTAGCAGAAGATGCAGATGAAGCGGGAGTTGCTGTTGTTGTCATTTACAATACTACAGCTTGCTATCGTTTCATTTTCCGCATATTTGAATGTGCACTTCCTGCACCACTCGCCAATCCGAAAGAGAAGGTATACTCTCATACAAGAATGGTTCTTAGATTCCCAGTTCTGAAAGGGGGGCTAATCTAACGGAAAGGGTTTGGGTGAAGTGAACTGAAGGGAATGAAGAGTTGGTTTCTGCGCTTCCTTGCCCCTCTCTTTCCTACTGAGAGGGTTTTGTCGGTTTAGTAGAAGCCGAAGAAGAAGATTTCGAGGCAAGCCTTCGAACGTAAAGGAGTGTCAAAACTACTATGACGAGCCCAATAAGCGCGGGCACTCCGTATCTCAGCTTTATATCGTCAGCAATGTTGA
>CADDZS010000087.1 GCA_902812485.1 archaeon | reverse complement strand
TTGTTTTGACTTTCATCATCGTCGCCATCGTAATATTCATCATTGTGAAGATTGCGACGAGATGGGGACTAAACAAATAGGAAGTGCGGCGGCAGAAGTTCAAAGGCAAGAAGGAAGAATGAAGAAAGAAAGAATGAAGAAAAAAATATGCTACTACTTTGAAACTTCTCCTCGAGCCTGTGATTAGGGGGTAGGTTCTTCCAAGATCGCTGTAGTGTTAAGTACCGATATCGAGAAGCTCTCAAAGGATTTTCTCTGTTCTTCTATCTAGACGGAGTCGTATCGATTTATCTTCAAAGCTTCGCTTGCCAAGAGATCCTTTCCCTTCTTTGAATGTTTGGCGTCTCTGAATTGATCTAACACTAGAATCAGTCGATCGATGTCTTCTTCATTACTCGCTATGCCAAGAGATGCTCTTACAGCACCTACTGGCTTTCCATCCATACAAGTTGAGAATTGTTGCAAAGTAAATTCTTCGTGTGGGATGGATTCAAAACACTTGCTCGCCCGGACCGGATCATAATTGAAGGCAAATTCTGCTGCACCAGGATTACAGAAGCAACCTGTTCTCACTGAAATTTTATTTGCGGTGGTCAGTTCTGCGACCTTGCTTGCATCGATTTCCTTTCCATCTTCGTCCAACAGATTGAAAGTTACTGTTCCTCCTCGGCTTTCCATCGACTTGGGTCCGTAAATCTTGACAAGTGGACGTCCATTCGAGTGACTCAGCTCTTGAAGCCTCTTTAGGAGTAGCTCGGTCAGTTCACGAACGTTTTTATTGATTTTATCGATTCCCACGCTTTCGATAATATCAAATCCAGCACCTAGAGCCAAGATCCCAAGGAAATTTACGGTTCCATCCTCGTGGGCATCAGCACCATCATTTAGTAGATGAGTCATACCTGTGGTCGAAACATACTTGATTGTCCCCCCACTGAACCACGGACGCCTTAGTTTCTTTAGGGCGTCCCTTTTGGCAAGGAGCGCTCCCACACCTGTCGGAAAACCAAATATTTTGTAAAACGAAATTGGAACAAAGTCCGGTTCGCAATCGCTAAGGCTCAACCTGTTCGTGGGAACGTAAGCCGCAGCATCAAGAAGGACATCATATCCGAAATCATGGGCTTTTTTGATCCATGATAGTGGATGCTTAACACCAGAAAAGTTCGACTGAGCAGGATATGCAAATAGCCCGAGATTTGAGGAACCTCTTCTGTGATCAAAATACGGTTCGATGGAGTCTACTCTCAGTTCGCTATTCAAAGGGACATACCTGACTTGAGCTCCTTTCGCCTTTGCAAATTCTCTTATTCCATTGACTGAGTTATGGTTGTCAGCGGTGAGAACGAAAGTACACTTGTCGTTGAATGGATAGCTTTCGCCGACCAGCTTCAGAGCGTTTGTGGCATTCAAAGTGAATATGATTTCGTATTCTTCTGCATCAAAGAAAGTTCGGATACGCTCCTTTATGGCTTTGATCTGTTTTGTGCTTTCGAGTGAAGTTGGATTGGTGGAATGTGGATTTCCCCAAACGTGCTTCTGGAGTAGTTCAAAATAAGATCTGATTTGAGATTCCGCATATAGCCCTGATCCCGTGTAATCGAGGTAAACTTGATCTAGACGATCCAGTCGAGAAAATTCTCTAGCTCGTAATTTTGCAAAAAATTCTTCCTCCTCCTCTTCTTGAGCGCGAGTAGAAAGCATTGCCTTCACTCGATGCTATTCTCGGCTCTAGCCTCTATATGTTTCGCAAAATTGTCAGGTAATGCATCAAATCCTTAAGCTGCTGGCTCTTTCCTTGAAGTCATTTTACGAAGCGATTGGTACGTTTTGGTCGTTGAAAAAGGAGGAGGAATGCAATCGGTTCCTCAAAACGATCAGATACTTGATCGGTAAAAAAAGGAAAACAAGCAAGCTTTCCTCCCCCTTTTGGGGTTTGATTTTCGGCTCTCAAATCGACATATCGTACTTACCTTAGCGTGACTGAATGAACCCGAGAACTGTTCCAAATGGTCCTGCAGGTGGGATCCACGCCACCTTATTTCCAAACCAATCTTGTTCGTTGACTAGTCCGTACTTCTTCACGGCTTCTTTCATGTTGTTGGTACCAACAAGAAACCTGCACGGCGAATCTCCAAATCGCAATAGTCTATCCCTAAGCCAACTCTTCTTGCCATCTCCTTTTGGGGTAGCCAAGATTACAGGCGTATTTTCAAATTCAGCGATGATTGTTTCCTCCAATAAATCATCGTTTTTCCTAGGGGCTCCCCAGCCGTACACTTTTCGAAAAATTCCGATTTCCTTTTCCATCTCATTGACTCCTAGCACAACTTTTTCGACTCCCTTTGGGATGCTGTCATTGGAATTTCCCCTTTGAGATGAGCCCCCTGACGGTTTGACTCGTAGCTCTCTTGGTGTTTTATCCTTAATCAGGAACGGAAGAGTCGCGCCAGGCGGCTTGTCTCCTATGAACCCGAGTTGCCACTCAACCAAGGCGCCGTCAGGTCTTCTTCGACTGTAATCTTCTGGGCCGGTAGCTGATAAACCGAGTTTTCGTATTCTTTCGATTTCGTCTGAGATATTATCGACTCCTACTGCCCAGGCGCAAGGCCCGCCGTCATGAGCAATGAATTTTGTCCAGATCGGTGACTGTCCAGGTCTAATAACAGAAATGAGCTCGATGTACGAGCCATCTTCAAAGCTAAGCAAGGACATATGAGTAATCCCATTGGAATGAGGCCCGCCATAATCAGGTTTCATCCCCAGCCTTTTCCCAAATTCATCCTCCAATTTTTTGAGGCTTGATCCAGCAATAGTCACATGGTCTATTTTCAGGTTCAAATTCGAAATCATTTTCCGTTCTTTTTGTTTCTAAAAGTATACTCCGATTAGAAATTGTGAGCGTTCGCCCGGGCGAACGCTGAATCCTCATTCATCTTTCAATTTGTCACGATCGGAAGCACAATATGGGAGCTGTGATCGGGGTCATGATAAATCGTTTGATGGGCTATGATTGTTTTGGCGTCCATCCCAAATCTATGCCCTGTGTTTGGGTTGCGATCGTATTTGGGGAAAGAGCTACTAGATACATCAATCCTTATCCGATGGTCCTTGAGGAATACATTGCTTGTCACCCAGAGGTCGATATTGAACTCATAGATTCGACCTGGAGTGAGAAGTTTTGCCTTTTCTAGTGACTCGCGATACCTCCCTCTGATTATCCCCTCGGTGACGTGCATGGAGTACCCGTTAGGAAACACGTCGACAAGTTGAACCCAAAAATCAGTGTCTTTCACAGAAGTTGAGCAGTGCAATTTGGCTGTAATTCTACCCGAAACCTCGAGTGATGAGTCAAGCTTTGGGGTGCTGTACACCAAGACATCATCTCTTCCCTCAATTGGTCTCTGATCGTATGGTCCTTCTGCCGCGCCAGAGGAATCATCATAGATGTTTGGACAAGGATTCATTGGATCATAATCGAAGTGGTCGGCTGGTTCGTTCCTGCTTGGTTTTGTTGTATCCAACAGCCCATCTCCTGAAACAGTGTTGGCCTTTCCATTACTATGGAAATAATACTCTTGGTTTTTGGTTCGCTTCAACGGCCACTCCTTTTCCTTTCTCCAGACATTTTCTCCCATTACGAAGATATCCACTGGTGGCTCATCACATATCCCGTTGTTTTCATCCTTCAACCAGTAGTCAAACCATCTGAGTTTCAGACTTTGGAGATCAATGAGTGCAGATTCTCCAAAATCTATCTCTCCCAAACGTCTCGAAGAATTCACATGATGCTGCCAAGGACCAATGATCAACTTCTGGAATGGGTGGGATTTCCTATTCCTCTTGCTTGTTGTCATTCCAACGTAATTAAGATGAGTTCCAATAATATCGTCATCATACCATCCAGAGATGTGCATAACTGGGACATCGATTTTGTGAAACTTGTCCTCGTAGAACGTGCTCTTCCAATAGTGGTCAGCTGAAGGGTGTTTCATCCAACGCTGCCAGATCTCGGACCTGCGTCCAAACGCCTCATCCGTCGATTTCAGCGGAAGATGTTCGTAGATTTTTGAGAGATCTGTGTAAATGGATAGGCTTGTGTTTTTCTTGCCTTCTACCATTGCCATCCATTGCGCCATCCAGAGCACAAGGGCTCCGTTCTGAAATGGCACATTGATCACTGGATCTGGAAGAGCCACAGTGCAAATCATTGCTCTAAGGTGAGGAGGTTTGAGCGCAGCAGTTGCCCACTGATTCCAAGCTGAATAAGAGGCTCCGATGGTTCCGATCCTCCCATTGAACCACTCTTGCTTTGCGCACCATGCTTGCGTGTCATAGCCGTCCTTGCCGTCATCATGAAAGGGATGAAATCTTCCATCGGAATCGTTCTTTCCTCTGCAATCCTGAATGAGGTAGACATAGCCGTTTGAAGCGAAAAATCTAGCCTCGTCGGAGAAAGCTTTCTGAAATCCTTCAACAGTCGAGTATGGAGTCCTCATAATTATGGTTGGGAATCGCCCTTGAGCATCTGGCAGATAGATGTCTGAAGAGAGCTTGGTCCCATCACGCATCTTCTGCTTTTCTCCCAGTCGAAGCTTAACTCGAAACCTGCGAGAGTGATTTGGACTATTCTTCTTACTTTCTGGATCCAATGAAATCCAAGGTCTCCTGTTTGGAATGATGACCCAAAAAGTCTACTAATTTCTTTCTTTTGAACGTACCATCATCTTTGGGTCATCAAGTTTTGATCGTCTTCCTTTTCCCCCCACAATCTTCTTTACTTTGGATCACTTTCTTTAAGAGAAGAAAATGGAATATTTGTCTCAGGTTCCTTATGACTGGGAGACTAGAAAGAAGTATCTTGATCTCCCCTTCCCAATTTCAGAATATCAATCTAGGCTTAGCAGAATCAGGTCTTTGATGGCGAAAAATGATCTGGACTCTCTGATCATCTTTGGGGACTCGCGAGATCCAGGAGATCTGATTTACCTTTCGAATTTCAACCCCTTCGGACGAGCCGCGATCATAGTTCTAAATGACAAGTCGCCGATTATAGTGACTGACGCAATTCTTCACGGCGAGCCCATCAATTCTTACGCTTGGATGACTTGGGTTGAGGAGTTTGTTCCCACGAGACATAGTGATGAAGAATTCGCCTCAACTCTATCCAAGATCATTACTCAGGAAAAGGTTAGAAAAATTGGAATCGTCGGTGTCGATAATCTTCCCTTCCAGATCTGGGAGAGATTGCGATCTGACATCCAATTTTCATGGGTGGATTTTTGGCTTGAATTTACCAGGATGAAGAGCATTCGAAGTGATTTGGAAGTTAAACTGTGCAGAGAAGTGGGAGAAATAACGGCGAAGTCAATGAGATCGGCAGTCGAGTCCATAGCAGTTGGAAGAACTGAGACGGAAATTGCGGGTATAGCACTCAAAACCATGCTCGAGCTGGGAGCTCATGATAGAAGCTTCCAGACAATTGTTAATTCTGGGCCAAAGGCTGGAGTGAAACACAGCTACCCAACCAATAGAAAGATAGAACGAGGGGATCTTGTGTATCTCGATATGGGTGCGATGAAGTTCGGATACCAAGCTGATATGTCGCGTAGCGTTGTAGTCGGGGAAGCGAATTCCGATCAAAGAGAAGTCTTGGATACGATTCTGAAAGCTTACAACATCTTAACGGAAATGATGCGGCCAGGAGTAAGGACTTCGGAGCTCATCGCTCGCGCAAATAAGCTAGAAAAGGAGTCGAATCTTCGATCAAAATACAAGAATAGGATCTACCTTGGGCTTATGGTGCACCACGGTATCGCCACGTCTTTCTTCGAATTTCCTTCGCTTGGACTTCCCGACACGATCCTTCAGAAGAATATGTCATTCGCCTTTGAGCCGATGGCTCACATATTGGATTTTGGAACGGCTGTGGTTGAAGATACGATCTTGATAACCGAGGATGGAGAAGAGCCTCTTACGCCTTACGAACTAGTTCACTGGTAAGTAAAAAATAGATGCATGCCTTCAACACGGTTTCTCGGCAAACTTTCCTCTTCCTCTAAGAGCTTTTTCGATTTCAACTGAGCTTATGACAAGTGCAAAACCGCGTCTCAGAGTCTTCAGCTCAGCGTTTTGGATCTCAAGATCATCTGTTGAGTTAATGTCAGACCCAAAAACCACTTTGTATCCTCTTGCGTGAGCTTCCCGCGCGGTTGTCCCACAGCAGTAATTTGTCATCGTACCGCAGATTACGACTGTGTCAATCCCAAGATTCTTCAAAATGTAGTCGAGTGAAGTGTTTGTGAATGCTCCATAACTCGGCTTCGCTATGATGTAATCAGTTTGATAGTTTGGCTTTATCATCTGGTCTATGCTTTCTTTGGTGAACAAAGGAGGTCCTTCATAATCATCGAACTTATCAAGCGGAGTCCAACCATTTCTAAAGTAAGGATTTGCATCTGCGAAAGTGCTGTGAATTTCATAGCATGTATAGATGATTGGCACTTTCAGTTCTCTACACACATCGATTAGATGTTTTATTTTTGGAAGCTGTTTTGTCGCATCCGGAATCCAAGATGGGGTGTATCTTGGTTTCGTAAATTCTTCTATCATGTCGACAACTATCAAGGCGGTCTTTGTCCGGTCAATTTTGAAACTTGCGACCCCTTCCTCATAGTCACGCCGAGCCTTCGAGAGAATATAATCCTCTGTGAATTCTCCAATCTTTCTTCGTACTATCCTAGTCGATGTTCCCAAGTCATCCCACGCCAAGTTTTCAGGTTCTTTGAACTAGTATTGGTGCAATCTCTGACTCAAACCCACTGAAACGTGCCACTGAACAACAAGCCATTTGCCTGAAGACTGCTCTTTTCTAAGGACTGCGGTAATTCTCATATCAGTATCTAACTTTTCTCCCGATTTCGTTTCAATGAACCAATGCGGCCTGTCAGCAATCCATGCTACATCGTTATGAACATGTACGTCCAGCTCTTTCGCAACGAATTTGAAACTCTTGAGAGCCTTGAATTGAATAGTATGTACATCTTTGTATTGATTCCAACCTTGGAATTTTTCGTCTTGATCAGTTCCAAACGCAAGTAACTCTTCAGAGTGATCAAAATTCTCATCCAATAGCTGAGCGTCTAGTTTCTCAAAAGCTCGATAAATCCCAAGAACTGTTTGCTTCACGCTTTCGATTTCAGAATGCTGGAGACTCGCCAACCAAGATCTATTCTTATCGGCATCAATTTTACAATAAAAGGATAGTCAGCGATCCGCTTCTGATCAAAGTCTCAAAATAAGCCTAATATAATTCCCTTCAAAAGTTGCATGGGTAAGAAATGGCAGCTTCCAAAGCAACGGGTTCAATTTTCGCAAGGGATGCAACAGGTCTAGTCAAGCAAATTTCCGGACTTGACGCGATGGGAATGGTAGTTACCCAGATGGGATTGTTGTACGTCTTCAATGTCGTCGCATTCACTCCTGGCTTCTATCCTTCTGCCAATCCACTCGCCGTCCCCCTGGTGGGGTTACTATTGGTGCTGCCAATAGTGGGGATGTACATCATATTTTCGATTGCGATGCCTAGGACTGGTGGAGACTATGTCTGGACAAGCAGGACCTTCACCCCGGGAATCGGATTTACGACCAACTTCGCCTTGACGCTGATAGTAGTATCAGTGGTTGCTTCCGTTGCTCCTTGGATTGGAGACTGGTCGATAGCTCAGCTGTTCTACGATCTGGGTATTCTTCAGCACAACGCAAGTTACATTTCGTTCGCAAATTACCTTCAAGGCACAACCCCAACTTTCGAAGTCTCCGCGATATTTGTGATAATCGCGGGCCTAGTTGTGATGGCTAGTTCAAAGCTAGCAGCTAGAGTGGTGAAATACTGGACTTTCATTTCGATTGCAATTGGGCTAATATTCATAGTGACTGTTCTTTCAGCTGGCGTTTCGACTTTTGCTTCAAACTACAATGCGTATGCCAGTTCAATAAACAGTAACATGACCTATGATCAGGTAATAGCCACGGGTCAATCACAATTTGGAGCTTACAACGGAGTTCCACCCGTACTTTCCTATGCAACGTTATACTCTGGTGCTCTCGGGCTGCTTGGTTATCTTGGATTCAATTCCTCCGCATATTTTGCAGGAGAAGTACGCCAAAATAGAAGGAACCAAGTAATTGCGCAACTCGGGGGCACTATCTTGTACGCGGCTTTCGTAACGATTATGATTGCAGTAGAGTACTTTGGCGAGGGTCCAAAATTTGTTAATGCCATGGCGGCTCTTTGGACAGCCGCGGCATATGGAGGATACACAAATTATCCTTACCTTGCAACAACTCCTCCGCTTGCTTCAGGACTCTCTATGTTTTGGACTCACAACCCCGTCCTAATAGCACTCTTCACTCTTGGTTTCGGTATGACAGCATTCGTAATGGATGTTTCTATTTTCTTCACATTCACAAGGAATCTATTCGCATGGTCCTTTGATCGCGTAGTTCCTACAGCATTTGCAACTGTGAATTCGAAAACAAGGACTCCGATATACGCAGCCGCGATAATGACAGTCGCCGGACTTGTTTACACCTACATTGCAAGTTACACAAGTTTTGTAGCTGATCTATTCAGCTACGGAACTGCGGGGGAGTTTATCGTCTTTGCCATAGTATCGATAGCGGCAATCATCTTTCCCTATCGAAGGAAGGATCTCTTTTCTTCTTCCATCGAACCTACGGCAACTAAGAAGATCGGAGGTATACCACTCATCACGATATTTGGAGTGATGAGTTTGATAGTATCCCTAGTCACAATCTATGCGATCATCTTACCTCAGATTGGTGGCGTATCGTTCTGGACGATATTCTTCGAAGGAATAATTCCCACATTTGTTATCGGGGCTGTGCTCTATGCAATCATATGGGCGGTAAGAAGGCGCCAAGGAATCAATCTTGGCCTGTTGCAGAAAGAGATCCCTCCAGAATGAATGCCGACGATTTCGGTGGAGCAAAACATTGAGCAAAGGAAAAGGAAGAAAGAGGCAATAGGATGAACAAGTTCCCTCTTTATCTTCGCCGCCATCGTCGCCGACTCGAACTATGCCCTTATTCTCCACCTTCTTCTTTGATTCTAGTTGAAAGAAGGAAGAACCTCAGTGCTGAATTTTTTCAGCTGAGTGATTTGATCCCAAGCAACGAATCTAATGTTAAAGTCTTGGACTCCAGCCTCCACAAAGGACTCTAGTTTCTTTATCACATCGTTTCTGTTGCCAAAAGCTACCCACTTATCCAGTATGCCTGAAGGATCCTCTCTGTAATATTTTTCCAAAAAGTCTGCGGATTCGCTGGATGCTTTGCCTTTGTCTTCATTCATGTTTACGTTGTAGTAAAGTGAAGCCTTGAACTTGGATCTGTCTTTTCCATACTTTCCAGCATAGAAAAGCACCTTCTGTAGATCTTCTTTGTACTCTTCCGGGGTGACCATGGTGGTCATCCATCCGTCCGCATACTTTCCTACACGATCAAAATTTGCTTCAATATTTCCCGGCGGACCCTCCAATTCGCCCGTGGATCGAGGATTTGACGCGATCCAGATGGGACAATCTCTTTGAACTGGTTTCGGTTGCACCGTGACATTTTTGAATTTGAAGATCTTCCCTTCGTACGAGACGTTATCCTCCTTCCAGACTTTCCTCATGATCTCAATTCCTTCTTCGATTCTGGCCACTTTCTCCTTGGGAGGGATCCCAAATGCGTCGTATTCGTTCCTGTATATTGGCCCATGTTGGGTGGGAGTTCCCTGACATACGACAAGAATTGTTCTTCCGCTTGACAGCTGATCGAGCGTTGCCCACTGATAGGCCAACAATATTGGGTGTCTCAAAGGAAAACTAGCAAAACAAGATGTGCCGAGCTTAAGCTTCTCAGTTGCTCCCGCCACTGCTGATAAAACAACTATGGAATCTAGCCTGGGTTTCGCAAGAATGCTGTCGCCTGCCCAGACCCCATCGTATCCATATTCCTCTGCCATCTTACTTAGCGCTATGACATCTTTCCTCGGATCAGCTCCTGAGAATAGGACGCCTCTAGTTGGTAACACGATTCCAAATGTAATTTTTCGCATATTTTCGTTTTCCCCTCTGTGAGTTGATAAGCGTTCTTGAGCTATACTACGAGCAAAGGGGGGAGAAGAACAAAATTTTCTTTGGATCAAATAGTTGATTCAAGATCTCGATGAATCGCAATTTTTGTAAAAGGGAGGAAAAGAAAGAAAGA